>JBJDZJ010000023.1:0-22695 GCA_051867915.1 Eubacteriales bacterium | reverse complement strand
CCAGCGGCAAGTTGCCGCTCCCTAGTATCGCATTTTGTGATGCGATACTTTTTGTTCCATTCCCGAGGGTGAAGAATGTCGTTTTCGTATCAAAACAGGCGGCAAGTTGCCGCCCTAGTATCGCATTTTCAGATGCGATACTTTTTTATTTCATTCCCGAGGGTGAAGAATGTCGTTTTCGTATCAAAACAGGCGGCAGTGCCGGCGCCCGAGTATCGCATTTTCAGGTGCGATACTTTTTTGATGGTATCCAAAATAAACATCGGCAGAACGGGACTTAATGGGGGATCAATAAGCAAGCGGGGCAGGTCATGGAAACCTGCCCCGCTTATGCGTTTACAGTAACCCGCATTCGAAAAAGGCTTTTTTCGGATCGGGTGTTTTATATGTTTGTTCGCTCCAAGGGAAGTTGATTCCGTATAGTTTCGTTTCAAAACCGATGCTCGGGAGGTTGTTCATAATTGAGGAGGCAAAATGACCTTTGGGAAGACCGAGGACAAACATTTTGTATTTTTTGGAAACCTCTCGTTTGATCTCGTTGAGAAAGATCAGAAAATTGTCTGCATTATCATTTTTACAAAGAAAAAATGAAAGCATTGGGAAATTGAGCGGCTCGTTCTCCTTTGGGAGTTGGATGTACCGAAGAGCCGAAAGCAACGGATTGCAGATATGTGCAAGCTTCATCATCCTTCCGTACCGCTTTACGATGTATTGCTTGTATTCGGTTTGATTCCACAAAGCCGCAGTTGCAACGATTTCTTCTCCATTCATAAGCAAATAGAAGTCGCCGTAACTCAGATTATGAAATTGATCGAGTGATCTGATAACGGGAAACAAGTCTTTTTTCCTTCCCTCAGTGTTCAGAAATTCAAGCAATTTTGGAATATCTGCTTTTGTCGCCTGTCTAAAGGAAAACGCATGCTTCGGCGCTTTCAGCCTGATCTTGGGGTTCAAAATATAGGTTTTGTATTCGGCAATCGGCTTCATCAGAATAATGCGCCTGCTCTTTTCAAACAACTTTTGCGCCTCTGTGTTATCCGCCACAACCGAGCAGTAATAAAAATCAACATCCTCACGACAAAGGTCATGGATAAATGTTGCCCCAAAACCAACGCCGCCCTCATATTCCGCATCTTTTTTCAGCCCGCAGATGTACGCCGAACGGCAGATTTTTCCGCCGATATATACCTCACGGATAAGCTCGGCGCAAGTGCCGATCGTTCGCTCGCCGTCCTTTGAGACAAATACATGTGCTTCACCCGACTCCTTCATATAGGACTCGTAAGCATCGGGGCGTCGGGTATATAAAAGCTCGATACTTCCCTTGGCGGCGGAACTTTCAAGAATACGCAGGATTTCTTTTCCGTCCGTTGCGGCTGCCTGATACCTTGACTCACTCATTTCTTCTTTTCCTCAAGGTTTTCGCCGATAGGAATACCGAAACGCTTGTCAATCTCAAAGTGGAAGATCATATTGATCGCCCAATAGGCAAAGTTGATCAGGAAACCTTTGCTTCGCTTGTGCATGGTTATTCCTCGTCTGAAAATGGAACCGAACTTGAAGTATTGCTTTCGGTAGCCCTTACAGCAGGCACGCAGATGTTCGGAAGTGATCTGTTTGGGATGAAAGGTTACGGTTCCAAAGGTATATCCGCTTTCCAGCCACCATCTTTCCGATATCAGGCGTCCGTCGGCCTTGAAGGATTCGTAGGTCTTTGTGTTGGGGAAGATCAGCAGATGATTGAAGGCGACCACGAAGAACTGTTGCTTTTCGCAGAAGGCAAGGGTTGCCTTGAAGGTGTCCTCGCTGTCCGAATCGAAGCCGAACACAAAGCTCGCATAAATCCCGATACCCACCTCGTGTATCTTTTGGATCAGCGCCTCTCGCTCACCCAATCGCTCGGACCAGCCCTTGTTCATTTGCCTGAGATTTTCGCTTTCGATGGACTCAAAGCCGATCAGCACCATCTCACAGCCGCTCTCCTTCATCAAACGGAGCATTTCATCATCCCTTGCGATGTCAAGTGTTATCTGTGTGGTCCAGATAATGTTCAGCTTTTTCAGTTCTTCAAACAGTTCTTTTGCAAAAGCCTTGTCGGAGAAGATACTGTCATCGACGAAGAAAAAGATCTTGTGCTTACAGGTCTTGATCTCGGCAATAATATCCGAAACCTCTCTGTGAATGTAATGGGAATGATAGTATCCCGCAATGGAGCAAAACTCACAGTTGTGATAACATCCGCGCCCGGTTTCTACAAGAGATACGGGCAGATACTTTTTCATTTTGTCGGCATAAATGCTTCTGTCGGGCATCTTATATGCGATACAAGCACCGCCGTCGTAACGCTTTTGCAAAGCACCGGATTCGAGGTCTGCAAGAACCGTGGAAATGATGCGGTCTGCATTACCGACCATAATCGCATCTGCATGCTCTGTCGCTTCCTCGGGGCAGAGGGTGACATGGTATCCGCCCATGATGACCTTTTTGCCGCGCTTTTGAAATTCGGACGCAATGAAGTAGGCACGCTTGGCGGTGTAGGTTTCGACCGTGATAAACACAACATCGGTTTCGGTATCGTAATTGATGCTTTCGATTCTATCGTCAAAAAACTCCCTCTCAAATGTATCGGGGATCATGGAGTTGAGTACGGCGATGGTGAGAGGCTCCATCAGCCAACTGCGCAGATATTTCTGCCCCGGCTTTTTACCGATTGCGGGAAGAATAAAGGTGATTTTCATCGTATGTTTCTCCTTTCGGCAAAGGAATATCTGAATTATCGCTCATGATGTCCGCACCGAAAATTTCAAATTCCTTGGCGTATTTTCTGTATCCGATATTGACGAGCATATAGATGCTCTTGACGGTCTTTATTTTGGTAAGATCCAGTCGTCTCAAAATATTCTTCCAGGAATAAGTTTCCTTCCACGCCCATGCAATACCGGCTTCCAGTTCTTCTTTGGTCATTTGCTTGGGCTGATAGACGCAATGCTCTACATCGTACATGGCAAAGTTGCGCTCAACAATGCGCCCTTGTGCCTCAAGCTCACGGTAAAATTCAGTTCCGGGGAAAGGCGTGATGATTGAAAATCTCGGCAGGTCAATCTTGGCTTCGATGCAAAGGTCAACGGTGCGCTTAAATACATCCGTTCGGTCTTCATCTGCACCGAAGGCAAAGCAACCCATGACCATAATACCTTTGCGGTGGAGCTTGTCCATAAGCGTCTTATATTCGTCAACACGGTTGACTCCCTTGTGTATGCCCTGCTGTGTTTCCTGATTGACCGATTCAAAGCCCACGAGAAGTCCTTTACAACCGCTTTTTTGAAAGATGTCCAAAAGTTCATCGTTGTGACCGATGGCGGTAGTAGTCAGACCCATCCACCATTTTTTCAGCGGTATCATAGCCTCAAAAAGCTCTTTGGCGTATTTTACATTGGCGATCAGATTGACATCGGGAAAGATGACTTCTTTTCCCTTAAATGTTTTTATCTCCGCTATAACATCCTCAACAGGTCTCGTAATCACTCTTTGACCGAATGCGGCGGGATAGGCACAAAAGGTGCAGGAGTGATTGCAGCCTCTCACTGCTTCCACCGTGTTGAGCGTGATGTATTTTTTCTTGTTGAGCAGATCCTTTCGCGGCAGGGGTCTGTTTGCAATATCCGTACAGCCTTCCCCGCGGTAAACCGGCTTCAGGCATCCGTCTCGGATGTCAAGCAGAGCCTGCGGAAAGGTTTTTTCACCAAGACCTGTCAGTATTGCATCGGCGTGCTGTGATGCTTCCTCGGGCATAAGCGAGGGATGAACACCGCCCAGCAAAACGGTTTTTCCGAGACTTCGGAAATAATCGGCATAGCGATAGCATCTCGATGATGTCCCGGTGATACATGTAATGGCGATCACATCAGCATCGGTGTCCAGTGGGATGGCTTCGGCGGTTTCATCGTAGATGACCGTCTCTGCGTCCAGTTCCTTCGGCACAAGCGCTGCAAGCAGTGCAAGCGTAATGGGAGCATAGTGCAATCCCTTGTGAAACATTCCGTTGTATCTGTGCATTGCCCCTGCAGGCGAAATGAGTGCTATTTTCATAAAAGCGCCTTTCCCCGATCATTTGATCGGAATAAATGAGGATATTGCCATAAGAATAATGGCGACGGAGACGGCAACGATCAATGCTTTGCTTCCCGACAGTTTGCCAAGCAAAAGCGGTTGCTTGGCGTTTTTCACGGCGTTACTGTATGCAGGAAGAACCACCATAACAAGAATGACAGACAATGCTCCGGCACCAATCTGAACATAGTCAATCACACCAAGCGGAAGGAATACGGCGATCAGCAATGCAGGAACCGTAGCGATCAACCAGGAGAGTTTTGCGGAGAGACCGAACTGTCCGCTGACAACATCGGCAAACGCAAATCCGCTTGACCAGAAGGATGTAAACATGGCAAACAGCACGAGCACGGCACAAAGAATGCGGACAAACGGAATGCCAATACCCTTTGAAAGACCGATGGTGGCTATTTCCGTAACGGTGTCCGAACCGAGGATGACCGCAACCGTGAATGTTATCGTGATCAAGGCATTGAGGGTAAGACCTCCGATAACGGCTTTGCCGGTCTGCTCCTTTTTTTCAATGTAGTTGCATACCTGAATGATCGAAAAGATGGCGGAGAAGGCAAACATAAACAGACCGTACACGGCAAAGACCGTGCCCGGAGCGCCAAAGGAAAAGTTCAGCGAACCTTTCACATCAAGGCAAGACAAAATCATCAGCATAAGTATGGCGCAACCAATCAGAATCATGGAGAGTTTTTCGCCGACCCCCATGCCTTTGATGCCGAAAAGAACCACAACAGATGCGAGTATGTAGAACAGAATTTTTGTCATCGTGCCGTTCACACCGATCAGATCGGTCAGAACATTTCCCGCGCAAAGAATATACACCACTAAATTTTCGAGCAAAAGCAAGACAAGCAGTACGAGAAAGGCAATATTCAAAGCCTTTTTACCTTTTCCGCTGAACAGGTGCTCGTCGAGAATGGCGATCAGATCGTCCGGCTTTTCGGAACTTCGTGTAAGGTCTGCGATGATCAGATACATAAATGCGCTCACGGCATAGGCGAAAACGAGGGCGGTCACCGTGCCGAACACACCGATTTTGTTGATTGCATAGGGGATCGTCAATATTCCCGTCCCAATGCCTGCGCCTGCTACCAGCATAAGCGATTCTGTAAAGGTTAATCTCTTTGTTTTCATGTATCTTCCCAAAGTCAAAATTTGTTTGATGTTTCTTCTATTGTATCACGAAAATATGAACTTGTCAACAGCAAAAGCCGCCGGGAGCATTTCCTCCTTCGGCGGCTACATAATTATGACGCTTTGTTGTTTTCCTGATTCTCCGCCAACCGCTTTACTTTCTGTATCCCTTTCGGAAGGGTGGATTGTAATTATGAAATTCTGCCAAAAAAGTTTGAGAAATAATTAACAATTTTTCCAAAAGGTATTGACAATCAGAGAATTATATGATATAATGATTTTGTAAAACGATCTTGACAGTCCGAAACGGATTCGAAAGGACATGAAGGATATGTTCTATGAGATAGATTTAAGCGTGATCGGTTGGTCTATCATCTTCTATACCGGTATTCTGGCTATTCTCGTTGGGATGTTTGTGTATTTGAATGTTGTGCTGCCGCTCTTGCCCAAGAACAGGAACCTGTACAAGAATTGGCAGATCCGGTTGGTGCGGCAGATTTTGCCCGACATCATTCTGCTTGTTGGTATCATCTTTATTGCCAAACCGGATTGGACTGCTTCAAAAGGTTATTATGATTTGAAACATCATCAATGTGAAACCATAGAAGGCGATGTTCAGGTATTGTCGGTTGAGGAGCGTTGGTACCGTGGCACCTTTTTCGGATACAATGTGACCGTAGCAGACGAAAATGAAAGCATTTCTTTCGGTAATGACCTGCCGAAAGATGTCGTCGACCTGTTGGAATCGGATTCGGATGTATCTATATCCTATGTCCAATTCGATAAAAACACATACTATATTTGGAGAATTGAAAGCAACACGGATTGATCGCCGGTTCTTTCGTCTGATCGGCTCCTGTATAAAAACAGGATAAGGCACCGTACCATCCCCAGTTTGCAAAGAAGGTATGATATGTTATACAAGAACTTCTATAAGCTCTCATGGTATCGCATTCCGCCACTGCTGCTTGTTTTGGCGATTGTCGGGATACTCGCAACGGTCGTTGCGGTGATCGGCATTGTTCGTAACAAAAAGTCCTCCGATAAAACAAGATTGATCATACCCATCGGTATTTGTTCAGTGATTGCCCTGATCGGATGGCTGTGTGTATTCAATATCGTGCATGGCGAAGCGACCTATGTATATCCCTATTATTCGGGCGAATATCAAACGGTGACGGGGGTTGTACGAAATTATTCGGAAAGCGGCAATCATCGGGTCAGTTACGAGGTCGAGGGAATAAAGTTTTCCAATTATACCTCGGCAGTAGCATTCGGATATTTCCCGACCAACGGAGGAATCATCAATAAGGACGGCATTCGCGTAGAGATCAAATACATCCCCAACGAGCAGGGGGATAACGCCATCGTCGAGCTGAATTGTGTGGAAGAGGATGTCGATCTGTCAAGATCAAATAAGATAAACCTTGACCAAGTGAAACATACCCTATGGGGCATTGCCGTTGTGATTGCTCTTGTGATTTGCATTTTGCGAAGACGCAAGGAAAAGACCGAGTCAATGAATATATGAGAATAAACGGTCCGTCGGGCGTGCAGCTGCTCTTACCCCGGAAATCCAACCGCTATCTGAGGGACCGTAAGGAGGCTTGTGTAAGATGACAATATACAAATGGCGCTCCGGGCTTGCCAAGAAGGAATGGAAGCACAGGTTGTACGGATATTCAGCCGGCGATTTGGCAACAGCCGATGTGGCATTCCGTTTTCATTCGTTCGGACCCTTCTATTTCTTCCACTATCTCGGTCCGCATTATTACAGAGAATTCAACCATTATGGAACCGTTGGGATTGACCGGGATCGGGCCATCTCCTTCGGATTGGTTCGGTCCACCGAAAAAGGCGTTGTGCTAACAGGATTTTTAATCATTGATTACATCATCAGGGGAGTGTTATGGTTCCTGCTCTTATTTGGTGTATCCTATTATCAAGGCCTGATGGTCGGCGTAGCAACATTCTTGATCCTTTTCGGAGTGAGTGTATATTATGGTAACCGATATGGTGATGATAAGGAAATTTCATATACTCTTAAATCATTAATAACATAAGCAATGCCGGCGGAGCGATTGAAGACGGTCAAGCGGTAGTTATCCGATAACGCCGGTTTGGCTCACCCGGCGAAACGAGCATTTACTATATTGCGGAATTTGATCCGTGACGGATATATCCGGCAGGATAAGAAATGCAATCAGAAATTTGTTTTTGAAGGTTCAACCGTGATAGGGGGGAAATTATGGAACACATGAACCGAGTTGTGTCAATACAAAACCGTACAGATCACATTGCCATAATCCGATATGGGGAATCGGACTGTAAAATTCCGCCACAGGAGCGAGAAGATCTGATTGTTTGGAATGAGGAGTCCGTCTTGACGGTAACATTGGGGGATCAGCTATCGGATAAGATAAAATCACAAATGTGCTATCTTCACGGTATAGATGTCTATCAAACGCTGACAGTTACTCTTCGATGTCCCATTCACTCCATGCTTTCTGTCCGTGAAAACGACGAGGTCGTCCGATCAGGATTCCGAAATGGCGCAATCCATTTTCATGACATCGCCTTAACGGATTTTGACGGAGAAATCATCTGCTCTTCCGCCCAAAAATGGATGGAAAAGGGGAACAAGGGAAAAATTGTCGGTAGAATACTGATTCATCTGTTGGAGTATTTGGTGTGCATCCTACTGGGATGCGCTGCGCTTCCGGTGTGGTTGGCATGGCTCATCACGGGTGAGTGGGGCGATCTTGGGCAGATTTTACTCATGTCTGCGCTGACGCTGATTCTGATTTATGAATGGGTATCTTTGATCCGTTTTTCTGTTCGCCTGTTCAAAAAGATAAATGCGTCCGGTAAAGAACACCGAACCACGGCATGATTTTTGCAACATATGCAAGCGGATTTAATCAATCGTACAGTATGAAAGGATATATTCTGTCTCTGAAGAAACATATAGATGTCAACAGGAGGGTTAGAATTGTATGACTGTTTATTTTGACAAAAGAATTGCGCATTTCTATGTTTATATGAAGGTGTTTTCAGGTGTTTTTATTGCATTCATGCTATTGTTTCTGGGGTTGATTGTTGTGTCAGCCGAATCATTCATGGATGCTCTTGTGCCGGCTTTGATATGCTTGGGTATGCTGTTGATTGATGTTGGAATAATGGTGTATTATTACAGAATGAATGCGGTGAATATTCTGTTTGACGGGAATACCGTTCGGTTTGTATATGCCGACCGTAAGGTTAAAGAAGAAATATTGGATCGTGTCAAAAAAGTAGAGATAACAGATGCAAGATATGTGTTTGTTCTTGAATCAAATCGGATATGTTTTCAGCGAGTATATTCACCAATGGGAAATCCCATTTGTGTTCCCTGCGTTGAACAGATAAAACATGTAATCTCGCAGTAAATCGGCACTTACATAGCAAGCAAGACCGTGTGAGCCGACAGCGGGCAGAATGTCCGGGACGGGTCGATGCTTCTTCTCCCTGCCAAGCAGATACGATGCCCCGCAGGTGGGAAGGATTATCCTCTTCAGCGTTTGCCGGTGTCGATCAAATGGCAACCATCGCATTGGTTCTGAATGGTATATTCGGCGTATTGGACTTACTGCGTTGATGCCCGACACAGGAAAACAGAACAGGCCTATTATCGGAGAGGTGATAAAGTGGAAGAATACATCACGGTGTTTGAAGCGAAAGCGGATTCGGGTTGGTTTTCGTGGCTGTATCTGATTGCAATTGCATTGGGGCTGATTGCCTTCATATGGTTTATCAAGCCTCTGATCGGCGCCGTCAGAGAGGACGGCTTTCGGGTATTTCTGAAAAAGAAGAGTCTTATCCTTGTATTGTTTTTTGCACTCTCCCTGTCTTATACCGCCGTGATGCTGGGATATACAGGTGTTTCCACCGTGGTTGATCGCCATCGGCTCTATGACCGTTATGTAAACGGCGAGTGTGACTATGTGGAGGGGTTCATCGAGGATTTTCATCCCATGCCCGAAGACCTCCATGATACCGAACATTTCACCGTAAACGGCGTGAAATTTTCCTATGGTGCTGATAACAGCGAATATTTTTACAGCACCTGCCGAAAAGACGGCGGTATTCTGCGGGAAGGTCTGTATGTCCGCCTGTGGTATTTCAATGCCGATATCGGGAGCGAGTACCCCATGAGCCGCATTCTGCGGATTGATGTTTTGCAGGGATGATTTCATGCCCATGGGCCGTACCGGCTCTGTGCCACCAATAAAGAAGCCTCTCCTTCTTCTTATTATTCCGTTTCTTTTTTCATGATCCCGATGCCGGCGGCATTGATTCCCACATGGCAGGCAATGCTGCACGGCAGAGGATCGTAGGATACCGGTATGCCCGGAAACTGATCCTGCACCATCTGCCGCCATTTCTGCGCCTGCGCCTCATCCTCAATCGTCCCTGCCGTTTCGATTTGCAGTCCGGAATCGGGGATCCCGGCAAATCGGGTGGCACGGTCCTCTTTGACTGCATCGATCATGGTCGCATAAGCCTGCTTCGTCCCTCTGGATCTGGCATAAAAATCCAGTTTGCTGCCCTGATAGGTCAATACCGGTTTCAGGTGGAGAACAGCGGCAAAGGCGGCTACCGCAGGGGTGATTCTGCCGCCCTTCTTCAGATGCTTCATGGAGTCCACCGTTATATATATGCCGGCGTCATAGGAAGCCATCTCCAGACAGGCTTTGATTTTCTTCCCGCAGAACCCCCGATCTGCCAGCCGCATGGCCTCATATACCGACGATCTTTGGGTGACGGAGATCCGATGATTGTTCACGACCCATACCTTCCCTCCGTAGTCTTCCGCAAGCCCCATGGCACTGTGGCAGGATCCGCTTAATCCTTCCGACATGGGAATATAGACGATTTCGTCATACCCGCCCGCAAGGATTGCGTCCCAGAATTCCGTCAGATGACCGGGGGAGGGCTGGGATGTGGACAGATCCTTGTGTTGTTTTATGGCTTCGTACAGTCGGTGAATGTCAATGTCGACCCCTTCGTAATAGAACTGACCGTCCACGATGACAGGCATGGGAAGCACATGAATGCCCGTCATCCCCCCCACCGTAATTCCGCTGTTTGTATCGGTTGCAACAGCGATTTTTCTTTTTCCGGAATGTTCTGCTGTCTGATCGGAACTTTGTTTCGTCATCGGTCCGTCATCCTCTCTCTGGTTTGTGTACTACTATTATGTTGAAAAAATCGGGGGGATCAATCATTTTTGGGTCGGCAAATTTTATCCGGAAAAAGAAAAATACGGAAGAAATGCAATGAGAAAGGACGGTTTGCAGGTTGACAAGACCCTTCTTCTTGTGTTATAATGAAGTCAAAAACAGGCCCTTCCCGAACGATTAGCCCCCAATGGGGTTGTGAGGCGCATATATGCACAGCTTTATCGGAAAATGGATCACAGATGACGAATTTTACAGTCTTCCCCCGCGGAATGTCTTTCACCGCCAGCCGGAGCGGATGGATCTGCCCTGCGACGAACATCGGAACCGTCATATTCTCTTCCGGAAAACCTTCCGGTCGGAGTCGGCGCCCGGATGCGCCAAAATCTTCATTTCCGCCGACGATTATTACAAACTTTACATAAACGGCAGATTTGTCGCTCAGGGACCGGCACCCGGCTATCATTTTCGCTATCCCTACAATGAAATCGAGGTTACAGAGTATCTGGTGCCCGGTGAAAATGTCATTGCCGTCCATACGCTGTATCAGGGACTTATCAATCGGGTCTGGCAGAGCGGCGACAACCGTCACGGGCTGATTCTGGATCTGACTGTGGACGGAAAGACAGTGGTGTCCAGTGACGAAACCTTCAGAACCTCGCCCCATGAGGGCTACCGCGAGATCGGAGTGACGGGCTATCAGACCCAGTTTCTGGAGTCCTATGATTCGGGAGCCGATCAAGTGGGCTTTGAAAAGCCGGATTTTGACGACAGTCGGTGGAAGTCTGCCAAGGTGTGCAAATATGACGATCACCGCCTGATCCCCCAGACAAGCCGGATGTTGGTTTTTGAAAGAATCGCTCCTGTCAGCATGGTTTCGGAAGAAAACAGAATCATTCTCGATTTCGGTTCGGTTTATGTGGGCTATCTCAGACTGAAGGCAGTGGGCAATGCAGGGGATGCGGTCACCGTCCGATGCGGACAGGAACGAGAGGACGACGGCAGCGTCCGCTACCGTCTGCGTGCCAACTGCGAGTACGAGGAAAGCTGGATTCTTTCCGACGGGGAAAGTATCCTCGATTGGTTTGATTATAAATCCTTTCGGTATGCCGAGCTGATCCTGCCGCCCGGGTGTGAGATCACCGACGCATGTCTTGAATCCCGTCACTACCCCTTTACCCTGAAAGCGTCGCTGAAACCCGAATATGCCGATGACGAAAGACTTCGGCAGATCTGGGAACTTTGCGTGAATTCCCAGAAATACGGCGTTCAGGAGGTCATTCAGGACTGCATGGAGCGGGAAAAGGGGTTCTATCTGGGGGACGGCTGTTATACCGTCCTCACCCACCAGATTCTGACGGGGGACGACAGCATGACCCGCAAGCTCATCGACGACGCCTTTGCCTCAAGCGTCATCACGCCGGGACTGGTCACCTGTCTGGATTGCTCCTTTATGCAGGAAATCGCCGAATTCCCATTTATGTTGATTTTTCTGGTTTTGTGGCACTATCGGCTGACCGGGGACAGGGAATATCTGATCTCCAACTATCCCAAGGTTGCCGCTCTGCTGGACAGCTATCGGAATGCCTATGAAAAGAACGGACTGCTTTGCGATCTGGACAAATGGTGCGTGGTGGAGTGGCCTTCCTCCTTCCGGGACGGCTACGATGTGGAGATCACCGAGGGCAAAATCTGCACCCATCCCCATGTGTCCATCAACGCCTATTATCTGGAGGCGGTGAAAACCGCCAATCAGATCGCAAAGATCGTCGGACTTCCGCCCTACCGTCCGATTCAACCGATGCAGGAGAGCTTCCGCCGTGCCTTTTACGACGAAAAAAGAGGACTGTTCAGGGACGGTCTGTACACCGATCATGTCAGTCTGGTGGGCAATCTCTTTCCCTTTGCCTTCGGGCTTTGCCCCAACAAGGGATGCGAGGATGCCATTGTCGATTGGCTTCGCATCCGAAAAATCAGCAGTCTTTCTCTGTTTTGCACTTTTTTGGCTCTGGAGGGACTGGTTCGGTGCGGAAGACGGGATTTGGTAAGGGAACAGCTCTTGGATGAGAACGCCTGGCTGAGAATCATCCGGGAGGGCGGAAGAACCACTTTCGAAGGGTGGGGAAGGGATTCCAAATGGAACACCTCCCTGTTCCACCTGACTTTGACCTACGCCGCCGTTTTCCTTGCCGATGCGGATCAGAGCGCACTGTTTGCACAGGCAGACGGTGTCGGAAAAGGAGACCGTGATGAACGAGATTGAATACGCCCTTCTGCTTTACATTACCCTCAACCGAAGAGTGAAGAAATCGGATCTGACTGTGTCAAATCTGTCCGGATGGTTTGATTACTATTACCGTTTGGATGTGACCGAGGAAGAAATAGACGCTTCGCTGAGAAATTTGACGGCGCTTTGTTGCATCGAACAGATCGGGACCAGTTATGTTCCCGTCGAAGCGGTCAAGAAGATCCGAAAGAAAACACGATTCCGGTTTACGGATCTGTTTGGCATCGGAGAGAATGCCGAAAGACGATTCTGCCGTCTTATCTATGAAAAATACGGCGTTCGTTCAGCAAAATCACCCGAGAATATCGGGAAGACGCTAAAGAAGGATCGGAGAAATCACGCATGACAAAATCTGCTTTGTCGGTGCCTGCGGTCATGTTGCACAGACCTGTGATCTGCTGAAAATGCGGGATGTGTCGGGCTTATCAAAATGTAAAACTCCTTCGGGAGAATATGGAGGTAGATGAATGAAAAAACCTTTTTTGGGAGTGGCCTATTACCCCGAGGATTGGGACGAGAGCGACATTCCCTATGACATTGCCAAAATGAAGGAGGCAGGCATCGGAGTTGCCCGGATCGGCGAGTTTGCCTGGCACAAAATGGAGCCGGTTGAGGGGCAGTTTGAGTTCGGATGGCTGCATCATGTCGTGGATTCCCTGAAGGAAAACGGGATCCGGGTCATTATGGGAACGCCCACCGCAACCCCGCCGATCTGGTTGATCCGCTCCCATCCCGATGTGGCACAGCTGGGCTCGGACGGGATTCGTGTCCGCCATGGCGGCAGACGGCATTGCTGTTCCAACAATCCCCACTACATCCAAGCCTCAAGAAACATTGTCACAAGGTTGGCAGAAGAGTTCGGTAGGGATGAGAATATCATCGGCTGGCAGATCGACAACGAAATCTATTCCTTTGGGGAAGGTTGCTGTTGCCCCCATTGCATGGCGGAATTCCACAAGCATCTGGAGAAGAAATACGGTACTGTTGAGGAGCTCAACCGAAGGTGGAATCTGAACCTGTTCAGTCAGGCATACGACAGCTTTGACGAGATTCCGCCTGCCAACCGTGCATGGCACAATCCGCACCTGATCTATGAATGGAAAACCTTCGGGAATGAATCTCACATCCGCTTTGTCCATATGCAGGCGGACATACTCGGGAAGTATGTGAGCGCACCCATCGGAACGGATATGATGCCCTTCAACGGACTGGATTATGAGAAGGTTAATGAAAAACTGGATGTTGTCATGTTCAATCATTACAACACCGAGGAAAATCTGGGCGACAGCCTGTTCTGGTTCGATTTTCTCCGCACGGTCAAGGACAGACCCTTCTGGAATACCGAAACCTCTACCTGCTGGAACGGGTCAGAAGCCATCCATCAGGTGATGAAGCCCGAGGGATTTTGCAGGATCAATTCCTGGCTTCCCGTTGCTCTGGGCGGAGAAGCGAATCTGTACTGGCTCTGGCGTCAGCACTGGGCAGGACACGAGCTTGTTCACGGCGCCCTGCTATATCCCAGCGGAAGACCCTTCCATATCTTCGGCGAGGTTCAGACGGTGGCAAAACAGTTTGACCGGGCGTCCGATTTTCTCACAGATACGGCGGTTGACACGCCCGTTGCCCTTCATTTCACCTCTAAAAACTGGAATCTTCTCGAGGCACAGCCGGTGTTCGGCGGATTTCAATATTCTGACCGATTGATCCGGGACTTTCACCGTCCTCTGACCCGCATGGGTCTTCGCCCGGATGTGATCGGCGCCAAAAAGGATCTCTCTCCATACAAAATACTGCTTTCTCCTTATATGCTGACCCTGGAGGACGGTGATCTTCCCGCCCGGATTGAAGAATGGGTGAAAAAGGGCGGAATCTGGATCGCAGGACCCATGACCGACATCCGAAATGCCATCGGCGCTCACTACCGTGAGAACGAGACCGGCATGATCGAGAAGCTAAGCGGATGTGAGCTGACCTATTCCATTCCGGACGGCAAGGGCTATCTTACCACCATCTGGTCGGACGGCACTGCATTCAAGGGAAATCACTGGTTTGAACTGTACACACCGGGCAAGGAAGCAAAGTCCATGGTTTCGGTCACTGCCGGACATTCCTCGGTTGTGGGAAAATCGGTGGTGACACAGATCTGCGTCGGAAAGGGAAAGATCATCCTGCTGGGCTCTGTTCCGTCGGAGCAGGATCTTGTGAGAATCGTCCGACTTGCCGCAGAGGAAGCGGGTATTGACATTCCCGAGGTTACGGGGAATGTTGCCGTGGTTCCCAGAGTAGGAAAGGGGCGCAGAGGACTGATTCTTGCCGAATACGGGAACGCCGGGGCAAGCTGTGTTCTGAAATCGCCCATGACCGACATTCTCAGCGGGAAAAGTTATGACGGCAAGGTGGAGCTTTCGCCTTATGAGATTTTGATTCTGGAAGAATAACATCTTTATATACCGAAAGATCGGGACTGCCGCACTTTGCCTGCGGCAGTCCCGATTGCGTTCCTGTTTGGAATGTTCAGAAATCCTGCATTCTCTGACCCGTCTTATTTTTCCACTCCGGGATCGGAGACGGCGATTTCTTCAAATTGATAATTTTTCGGATGGCGTTTGATGCGGTAACGGTGATGAGGCGGGGGAAGGGGATCGGCATATTGCATCTGAGCGGATGCCAACCTGCAGAGCAGATCGGATTTTTCAGCCGAATAGTCGGGGTTGTCCCAGAGGTTGACCGTTTCCTCGGGATCGTTTGTGACATCGTATAGATATCCCTTTCCCATCATGTCCAGTTGCAGACGGAAGTTCCCCTTGCGGATCATCCGGACCTGTCCGCACTGGGTCCAGGTGTTCAGACAGTCAAAGTGACGGTATCCTTCGTCGGTTGCCCCTTCGGCGGCAGGATCCAGCCCGTCGGCATCGGTCCAGTACAGACCGCCGTAGCCCGATTCGCTGTATGCCGTTTCGAATTCCCTTGCAGTATCGGCAGAAACATCGCCCTCCAGCAGGGGACGCAGACTCTTGCCCTGCACTCCGAAGGGAATCGGCAGATCCAGCAGATCGCAAAGGGTGGGGAAGATGTCTGTCAGATTGGCAAAGCCGTCGGAAACCCGCCCCCGTGGCTTCAGACCGGGAACCCGCCAGATCATGGGAATGTGGGTCAGGGCGTCACAGAGGTCGCCGCCCTTTCGCATCATGCCGTACTGCCCGGCAAAATCGCCGTGGTCGGAAACATAGATCACAATGGTGTTCCCGTCCAGTCCCCGATCGGCAAGGCCGTCCAGAAGTCTGCCCACCTGATCGTCGATGAGACGAAGCATTCCGTGATAGTTGGAGCGCATCCGGTCAATGCGGCAGGGATCGTCTCCGATGACTCTGTCCCAGACCTTTTTCAGCCAGACAAAGCGATCTCCCTTTTCGGAAAGGTCCATGTTCCGTGAAGCGAGAACGGGAAGACTCTCCGGTGGGAACAGATCATAATAGGGCTTTGGAACCTGATAGGGATTGTGGGGTTCCGCAAAGGACAGCCAGAGAAAGAAGGGCTTGTCCTTGGGTCTTGTGTCCAGAAAGCGAAGGGCGGAGGATACATTCCGATAGGGAAGCTGACATTCGACAGGAAAGGGGGTAGGGTTCGGACAGTCGATGAAGTCGGTGTCCGACAGGAATTTGCGAAATTCCTGCATGATGGGACTGTCCGGCTCCCGATCCTTGCCATTCTCCCTGCCCAGATGCTCCGATTCGGCGTGAAAATCAAAGGTATCGGCGGGATTTTTGTAGGTGTGATTCTTTCCGCACAGGGCGGTGACATAGCCCGCCTCCTTCAGAACATCGGTCAGATCCTTTGTATAGCTTGCGTCCCGCAGATTGTGATTGGTGCGGACCCTGTGGGCGGAGGCAAACCTTCCGGTCAGCAGACTGCATCTGGCGGGGGCGCAGATGGGATTTGGCGAATAGGCTCCCGCAAAATCGGCGCCCTCCTGCCCCAGTCGGTCCAGATTGGGCATGGTATCAAGCGGGTACCCCGCAGCCTTCCGAAGAGCCGCCTGCTGTTGATCTGCCATAATCAGGATGATGTTATCTTTCATGTCTGCCTCCGATGCCGTTTGGGCTTTCTTTTTCTGTATCTTATCACATCTGATCCGCTTTGTCAAGGGCGCATTGCGAAAGATGCCGTGAACATTCCGAAGAATCGGTTGATTTTGGCGTGTATGAGACGGTATTTTTCAAAAAACTCGGTTATCTTTTAAAAATTCCTTGACTTTTTCTGTAATTCATGGTAGGATACATTCATAAGAGAGGTATCTGAAAAGCGAAAACAGAACTACAATCGAACCGATGAAAACAAGAATGAGAAAGGAAACTGTTATGAAGACTGTAAAACAAATTGTTGCAACTGTCCTGTCCCTTTTGTTGGCGTGTTCCCCTTTGATCGGATGTACGGCAACCAAAACGGAAGATCGTACATCGGACAATGCCGATGTGACATCGGTCCCTGACCCGGTCGTTACGACCGCTCCTGCCGACCCAACGCCGCCTTCCACACCGCCTTCCGATCCCGTTTCCCTGGCGGATGCGAATGCCCTGCTGTCAAGGCGGGCTGCTACTGAAGGCATGGTACTTCTTAAAAATGAGGATAACCTGCTCCCCTTAAAGAAGGATTCGACCGTTGCGATTTTCGGTGAAGGACAGATTAACCTGATCAAGGGCGGCACCGGATCCGGTGATGTCACCTGTGAACATGTTGTCGGATTGCTGGAGGGTATGGAAGAGAAGGAACAGGAAGGCAAGATTTCCATCGTTTCCTCCCTTGCAAATAAGTATAAGGAAGCCGCCAATTATACGCCCTCCACATCTGTGGTGAGCAGTGTCGCCGAGAAGGCGGATACGGCGATCTACATCATCACCCGAAACTCGGGAGAGGGTACCGACAGATCCGCCACCAAGGGGGATTACTACCTTTCCACCGGCGAGACCCGATTGATAGAGAAACTGATATCTGCGGGATTTGAAAACATTGTGGTGGTCCTCAATGTGGGCGGAATCGTGGATACAACCGAGCTTCTGTCCTATCCCGAGATCAAGTCGATTCTTCTGGCATGGCAACCCGGTCAGAACGGCGGTCAGGCGATTGCCGATATTCTGGTCGGCGATGTGACGCCCAGCGGCAAGCTGTCCGACACCTTTGCCGCAAGCTATGACGACTATCCGTCTTCTGCAACCTTCAATGAAAACGCCGGTTATGTCAGGTACACGGAGGATGTTTATGTCGGATACCGTTACTTTGAGACTTTCGATCCCACCTACAGCAAGGTCAACTTTGAATTCGGCTTCGGACTTTCTTATACTGCTTTTGAGCTTTCCGACATGACCATCACCCCGAACTGTGACGACATGGTTGTGACCGTGAAGGTTACCAACACCGGCTCCTGCAGCGGAAAAGAGGTCGTACAGGTCTATTTTTCCGCACCCCAGGGACTGCTCGGAAAACCCGGAAAGGAGCTTTGCGCCTTCGGAAAAACTCAGACGCTGGCTCCCGGTGAGTCCGAGACACTGACCGTGAGTTTTGCTCTCTCCGATATGTCCAGCTATGACGATACGGGCAAGGTTCAGAAATCCGCCTATGTTCTCGAAGCAGGCGACTACTTCCTTTATGTGGGAAATTCCATCAAAAATGCCGGAGAGAACGGGGTTCGCTACACCTATACGGTGGAAAAAACCGTGATTTGCGAACAGCTGAGCCAACAGGCGGCACCGTTGCTTCTCGATGAGCGGCTTCTTGCCGACGGAACCTATGAAAAGCTGCAACCCGCAACCGCAAGTGCATCCGCATCCGCTTTGACCGCCGACCAAAGCGACAGCAACGGTTCCGTCCTGCTGTCTGAAACCGATGAGATCATCCGGTTCAACGATGTGTACGACAATCCCGCTCTGATGGATGCCTTTCTGGGTCAGCTCACCGAAGAGCAGTTGATTTATCTTCTGTACGGTCACGGATCGGGTGTTCCTCAAGGAACGGGAAGCATCGGCGGCATCTACGAATTCGGCATTCCTGCCGCTGAAACCGCCGACGGTCCTGCCGGTGTCCGTCTGGCAATCAATACTACCGCATGGCCGGTTGAAACCCTTCTTGCCTGCACATGGAATACCGATCTTCTCTATGAGATCGGCACGGCAGTTGCCGCAGAGGCGACCGCCAACAAGGTGGACATCTGGCTTGCGCCCGGCGTCAACATTCACAGGAATCCCCTTTGCGGACGGAACTTCGAATACTATTCTGAGGACCCCTGTCTGTCCGGTATCATGGCATCCGCTCTCATAAACGGTGTTCAGAACAACGGAATCGGCGTCATGATCAAGCATTTCGTGTGCAATGATAAGGAAAACAACCGTACTTATTCAGACAGCCGTATTTCAGAGCGTGCCCTTCGGGAGATTTATCTGAAGCCCTTTGAAATTGCGGTCAAGAATGCCAATCCCTGGGCGATCATGTCCTCTTACAATAAGGTCAACGGTACAGAATCTGCCGAAAACTATGATCTTTTGACCGGTATCCTTCGCGGCGAATGGGAATATGAGGGACTGGTCTGCTCCGACTGGGGCAACGACAGCGTTCAGTACAAGGAGTTGCTGGCAGGTCAGAGCCTGAAGATGTTGGATGGCGATCCCTCCGGCGTCCTCAGCGCATACAGGAACGGAATCTTGAGCCGTGAATTGCTTGAGGAGCATGCTCAGAGAGTCCTTGAGCTGATTATGAAGACCAAGGCGGTAGACCGTTTCAACAATTTCACTCCGGTTGTCATCAGCAAGGATGAGACTGCCGTTATCTACGGTTACAACAGCCTGTGGAAGAGCAATGACATCGGCATTGAGATCTGCGAGGACGAAAACGGCACCTTCAACGCCACCAACACCTATGAGGGTCAGTGGATCATCATTCCGATTGATGTCAGGGATGCGGGAAAGTATACCGTCACTCTGCGGATTGCAAGTCCGGCGGGAACGGGTGGAATTGTCTTTTATGTGGACGGAGAAAGGGTCAGCATCTTTACCAACTCCATAAATACCGGTGGATGGCAGAACTGGAGCCAGGCTAGGAAAACCGTAACTATGACCCTGCCGGAAGGGGAGCATGAGTTGAAGCTTGCCTTCATCGGCGGCAATTTCAATGTCAACACTTTGACTTTTGAAGCTCAATAAGGCGGAAGTCTGCCGACCCCGAAAGGGAGCGGATAAGACTGCCCGTACGCTGACCGGGCGAAGAAGTCAGAATCATTAAGAAGAAAAGGGGTATCGGACGGCTGTCGGATGCCCCTTTTCCGACGCTTTGTAAGGGAAGTCTGTCGAAGAAGGCGGTACGGTGTATAAAAAAATGTATATTTTTTCACGAAAACCTCTTGACAACTGAAAAAATATGCAGTATAATGAGCCATATCTTTTTTTTGAGAGGTTATTGAAAATGAAAAAAATACTTGCACTTTTGTTGACTTCGGTCACACTGCTTTCATCTTTGTCTCTTGCCTCTTGCTCTTCCAAGAGTTCCAAGGTCAAGGTCATTGATCTTCCTCTGAGTTCGGAGGAATATGCCTTTGCGGTTGCAAAGGATAATACCGATCTGTTGGAGAAGACCAATGCTTTCCTTGCCAAGATCAAGGAAAACGGCAAATTCAACGAAATCTGTAACAACTATTTCGGCGACGGAACACCCCTTCAGATTCACTCGGCGACCCTTGATTCCTCCAAGGATCAGCTGGTAGTGGCAACCAGTACCGGATTCGATCCCTTTGAAATGGTGGAAAACGGTGTTTACTCCGGCGTGGATATGGAAATTGCCTACTACCTGGCAGAAGAGCTGGGCAAGGAACTGGTCATCAGCGATATGGATTTTGAAGCGGTGGTCAATTCGGTTCAGTCGGGTAAGAGCGACATCGCCATGGCAGGTCTGACCATAAAGCCCGACCGTCAGGAGGTCGTCACCTTTACCGATACCTATTATAACGCATCTCAGGTCATCATCACCATGGAAGACGATACCACCTTCGATAACTGCAAGACCGGTGAGGATGTTGCCGCCATTCTGAAGGAACTCGGCTCCGATGTGAAGATCGGTTGCCAGACCGGCACCACCGGAGAGGCGTACATCAAGGGCGATGAAGAATTCGGATTTGACGGGCTGAATGCTCAGGCGGCATCCTACCGCTATGTGGCACTTGCCATTACGGCTATGACTCAGGGACAGGTCAAATATGTCATCTCCGATAACGGACCTGCCAAGGCAGTGTCCGCAAAACTCAACGGTGATTAAACGGCACATGGAAAATGAGTTGCCGCATGATGAAAATGCGGCAACTCATGCTTTTTTGTACAGAAAGGAATTAGAAACGGATGGATATCGGACAAAAACTCCGCGTTTTCTGGGAACTGTTTATTGAAAAGGGCGGATGGAAACGGGTTCTCGGCGTCGGACTTGTCAATACGCTTATTATTGCGGTGCTGGGACTTTTGATCGGCATTCTTCTGGGCACTCTGATTGCTTCGGTCAAGGTCATGCCCAAATATAAAAGACTCCCTCGGGTGCTGGATAAAATCTGTACGGTTTATGTGGGATTTTTCCGCGGAACTCCTATTGTTGTTCAGCTTCTGATCGCTTATTATGTTCTCTGGCCCCTGTTTGGCATTACACTGTCCTCTCTGTCGACCTGTGTCATCGTGTTCGGACTGAACAGCGCAGCCTATGTGTCGGAAATCATGCGGGGCGGCATCCTGTCGGTGGACGGCGGTCAGATGGAAGCAGGTCGGGCTTTGGGACTGAGCTTCGGCACCACCATGATGAAGATCGTGGTTCCCCAGGCGGTCAAGAACATTCTCCCGTCTCTGGGAAATGAGTTTATCGCACTGCTGAAGGACACCTCGGTTGTCAGCTTCGTTGCGGCAGTGGATCTGTGCAAAACCTTTACTGAAATCGGCAATGTGCGGTATGAGTATTTTGTGCCTTATCTGGCAATGGCACTCTTCTATATCATACTGGTGGCTTTGATTTCGCTTGGGATCAAGGGACTTGAAAGGAGGCTGGCACGAAGTGATCGAAATCGTTAATCTGACCAAAAAATTCGGCGAGAATGATGTTCTGAGGGGAGTCACCACCACGGTACACGATGGCGAAAAGGTGGTCGTGATCGGACCCTCCGGAAGCGGAAAATCCACCTTCCTTCGCTGCCTCAACTGTATGGAAGACCCCTCCGGCGGCTCTATTTTCTTCGAAGGGGAAGACCTCGCCGATATGAAGGTGGACATCAACCGCCACAGGGAACGGATGGGGATGGTTTTCCAGCAGTTCAATCTGTTCAACAATAAAACCGTACTGGAAAACATCATGCTGGCGCCGGTGACCATCCGTCAGAAGCGGCTCCGGCAGGCCAAGCGGTGCAATTTTGCCCTTCGGCTGACCAATCCCTTCCGGAAGGTCAAAAAGCCTCTTGAACCCATTACCGAGTCTCCCGCATCCATCAAAAAGGAGGCAGAAGCTACGGCACGGCGGCTCCTTGCCCGGATCGGACTGGAGGATAAGGCGGATGTCTATCCCTCCACTCTGTCCGGCGGACAGAAACAGAGAATTGCCATCATCCGTTCGCTGGCGATGAATCCCAAGGTGATCCTGTTCGATGAACCGACCTCCGCACTGGACCCCGAAATGGTGGGCGAGGTTCTGGATCTGATCAAGGAACTGGCAAAGGAAGGCATGACCATGGTCATTGTGACCCACGAGATGGGATTTGCCAGAGAGGTTGCCGACCGTGTGATCTTCATGAGCGACGGTCTGATCACCGAAGAGGGAACCCCCGAAGAGCTGTTCGACCATCCCCAAAATCCCCGTACACAGCAGTTTTTGCGTAGCGTGTTGAAGTGAATATACGGTTCATCGGTCCGGCATTTCTGCCGGACC
>JBJDZJ010000022.1:0-4419 GCA_051867915.1 Eubacteriales bacterium | reverse complement strand
CCTCGCATCCGCTCTTCGAATTCGCCCCGGTATTTCGCCCCGGCAATCATGGATGAAAGATCCAGCGCATAGATTCTCTTGTTTCTCAGCAGATCGGGGACCTTCTTTTCCGCAATCCGGGATGCCAGACCCTCCACCACCGCCGTTTTGCCGACGCCCGCCTCCCCGATCAGACAGGGATTGTTCTTGCGTCTGCGGCAGAGGATCTGAATCACCCGCTCGCATTCGCCTTCTCTGCCGATCACCGGGTCGGCGGACGGCTCTGCCGCTGCCGCAGTCAGATCTCTGGCATATTTGTCCAGATAGGGAAGACTGATTTTCTTCGGTGTCCTGACCGTCCCCGTGAACACTCTGAAATTGCCGTCCAGAAAGGCAGACAGATCACTGCGAAGCTCGGACAGCGATCCGCCCGATGCTACAATCAGCTTTGCCGCCATGCAGTCGGGCTGGCAGAGAATGGCGTACAGAAGATGCTCGGTGGCAATATGGCTCTGACCGCATTTGATGGCCTCCGCATAGGCTCCTTCCAGAATGCTCTTGGTGGCAGGCGTCATGTCTGAGGGCTTCACATCGGTTGCCGTTCCGATCCCCGCCGTCTCGATCAGACGGGTCCGCACATTTGAAAGAAGAATTCCCCTGCTGCTCAGAATTTTGGCCGCCGCCGCATCCTTTTCTCCGAGAAGACCCAGAAGCAGATGCTCGGTTCCGATATAGGCGTGACCCAGCTCCCGGGATGCTGTCAGAGCGCCGGTCAGCGCATTTCCGGCAGCTACTGAAAATCGGTTTGTCATCCTATCAATCCTTTCCTTGTTGCTAAGGCTATTTTTGACGGGAAAATCCGGTTTTCATACACCTTTCGAAAAATTAGTTGGTATCAAGACCGCTTTGCGTCCGATTATAGGCGTCTGCCAGCGCATTCCAGGTGGTAAGATTCAGAACGCCGTCGGGATCCAGATGGTGAAGTGCCTGAAACTTCTGAAGTGCCTCCTCGGTCCGGGTGTCAAAGGTCCCTGTTTGTGCGGTTCCCTCCAGATCGTAAAGGGACAGGGACGAGAGCATGATCTGCATGATTCTCACCAGATCGGATATTTCCCCGATGCGCACGCTACCTCCCCGCAGGATAGAGGCGAAGGGATAGATACCGATGGCGGCCGTGCGCTTGGCGAGCGCACGGTCGGCATCCTGCGCAAGCAGGGTCCATGTCAGATAGTCCACAATTCCGGTGGGGCGAATCCCGGACTGACTCTGGAAGTCGCTGACCGCCTGCCTTGTCTTGCTTCCGTAAATCCCGTCCGGGGTAATAAAGGGCAGGGATGCGCCTGCCTGAAAAAGCTCCAGCAGATTCTGCTGAACCTCAATAATCGCCAGCTTTTCGTTTCTTAAATCCATGAAGAAAAATCATCCTTTCCCGTCTGCATATCAAGCTTCTCTTCACATACCCAGGTCATATCCGGGATACTGACCTTCCGATCGGAAGTAGCCGCGGATAATATCGTCATAGATCTCGCCGATGGCCTCCCATGTGACGGCTCCCACATTGCCGTCGGGGGTCAGACCGTCGTATTCCTGGAAGGCGATGACCGCCGCCTCGGTAGCGGGGCCGAAGATGCCGTCCACCGTCACCGGAGGAATCTGGGGGATAGCGCCCGACAGAGTGTTCAGATATTCCTGGAGCAGACGGACATCTCCGCCCTCCGATCCGATACGCAGAACCACACCGGGATAGGGGCGGGAAGCCTCTTCAAAGAAGGAGTCGGGCAGGGAATCAATAATGCCTGAATAGGCACGGTAGATCTGATCCCAGTCGGCAAGGGTTACGACTCCGGTGATCGGAAGCCCGTAATCCCGCTGAAAGGCCTCCACGGCCTCCTTGGTCTGCTGATCGTAGACGCCGGTGATCTGAATCACGGGGATGGTGTCCCGATACTGCCCGATCAAAAGCAGGAAATACTGGAATCCTGCGACATCGGTTCCGCTGTCGCCAAGCTCCAGTCTTCCGGGGAACTGCCGCTCCACATCGGCATATTCCAGTCCCTCCGAGACAATCTCGTTGAGCCGTTTGATGCCGTTGTACAGATAGATGATCCGGTACCATGTTCCGGGACCCACCACGCCGTCGGGGGTCAGATTGAAGATTTCCTGAAATTTCACGACGGCGTTGTAGGTCTCCTGCCCGAAATTGCCGTCCGTGGGATAGATTTTCGGAATGGCGGGATAGTTTGCCGAGATCCGATTGAGTCTGATCTGAATGTCCCGGACCTCGTTGCCCTTGGAACCCAGACGGAGCGGAACGCCCGGATAGCTTTCGCTGATGTCCTGAATGGCCACATCGGAGACGATTTCTATATCGTCGCCGTAGTAGTTGGTCAGGATTTCGTAGGTGGTGGCTCCTTCATTGGCGAGATCCACCGATCCCCATTGGGACAGCCCGTTGCACTGAACCCGGACGCCGTCGCAGTAGGCGGCAAACAACGGCTCAACATATCCCTGACGGCGCAGATAGCTGTTGAAGATTTCATCCACAATTTCGCTGATGTTCTCGAAAACCTCTCTTCCGTTGACGAAGGACTGGTCGATGGAGGTGGAATTGGTGATGTCGAAATCGTAGCCCTGAGAGCGGTAGTATTCGGTGTAGATCCGATTTAAAGCGAAGGAAATCTGGGCATAGATGTTTGCTCTGAGCGCCGCTTCCGGCCAGGTGGGATAGATTTCGCTGGACGCCACATTTTTGATGTAGTCGGGGAAGGACACGGTCACATTCTGAGCGGGTGCGGTGGGTGCGCCCAGATGAACGGTGATGGTGGAGGGAATATAAGGGAATCCGGGTTGGGTCAAAGGTCAGCCGCCTCACTTTCAAAGAAGGTCATGGGTTCGTCTCCGGTTGCGAACTCGGGAAGCGGGATCAGATTCACCTGCTGGATGGTGGTGATCCCGGGAAATACCGATGTTCCGATGAATTGGTTGGGCGCAAAGCCCTCTTTTTCCACCTGTATGACGAGGGTGGTGTAGCCCTTGGCATTTCCGGGACTTTCGGACAGGGAACGGTCGGGAGTGGCGATCTCCAATGCAGGCGTACTGCCCGAGTCGTCGCTGACGAGGACGGCAATCAGGTTGCTTTCGGTTCCTTCGTAGGTAAACACGCTGACCTTCGCACCGGGAACGGGAATCGAACCGTCGGCGGTCCGAACATTGACAATCAGCTTTCCGGTCTCGGAATCTTTAGGTATTTGGTTCATAGAATCGTACCTTTCATGTATTTTGTATTATCCTATGCAATCCCCCGACATCGGTGAACCGGGGAGCATGGGATTTTTTCATCGGATCGTCCGTTTTGCGACTGTAATCTGAAAGGCGTCGGTGTATTCTTTTGATGATGGCACGCACACCCGGCAAAATGCCGAAATATATGAAAAACAGGAAAGGAAGATCATAATATGATTTCAATTTATCGAATCCGATTGAATGTTCACAAGGATGGCATCCAGTGTACTTTGTGCGCCGCAAAAGGAGATACGGCAAGGAGAATCGAAGCCCGATTCTTCGACGGCGCAAAGCCCATGCAGATTCCGTCGGACGGGTATGCCGTCTTTTCCGCCGAAAAGCCCGACGGGAGGGTTGTGTATAACGACTGTATCATCCGGGATGACGGAACGGTCGTGTACGATTTTACCGAACAGACGGTTTCGGTTCCCGGCAGAACGGTTTGCAGTCTGATTCTCTACGACAGGGAAGGCCATGTGCTTGCCTCGCCCATCTTTGTTGTGGCAGTGCGGGATCAGGTGGTATCCGAGGGCGATCTGACCTCCGTTGATGAATACCTGTCGCTGACAAAGCTGTATTCCGAGCTTCTGGAACTGTCGGTCGGACTGTCCAAAGTGGCGCAAACCGTCACCTATGACTATCCCGAGGACGATTCGTCTGCCGTCATTGCTCAATGTGAGTCCGACGACCCCGTAATCCGAACCTTCCGACTGGTCAAGGTTGCCGGTTATCGGCGGGCAGAATATTTTATCGGCGGGAATACCTCAGACAATAAGAACGGTACGGCAAACAAGTCGGTGATAACCGTTTTTAAAGAGATCACGGACGCAGGAAGGGTCGTCGGCCATTATTTCGCACCGGACGGCGAGATCCGTGCGGTATTTGTACAAGTGGCGGGCAGCTTCTATGTCTACGATTACAGTTACCCCATCCGATTCCCCGAGGCAGGCATCTATCTTTTTGACAGCGTTGGGATGTACTACGGCTATCGGACTTTGAGCCTGACCGGTCCGTCCCTTATTCTGGCGGATGAGGTCTTTCTTGAAGACGGCAGGACGGTGGAAGAAGCCATTGCCCGGCTGCAATTGCCTCCGGACACCACTCTGACGAAGTCCGGGTATGCGGCGGATGCGGCGGCAGTAGGGGTCAGTATCGGGC
>JBJDZJ010000021.1:19082-23155 GCA_051867915.1 Eubacteriales bacterium | reverse complement strand
AATGTGATCCCAAAAATCCGGGCGATTGACGATTTCCCGATTTAAAATGATCTTCCGGGCAATCTGAGGAGTCAACTCTTTCGCCATTCGCTTTTGAACGCCTATCAAATGAAAACATTCAACCTCTTCGGGCTTCATGCAGAATTCAATTCGAATTGTTTTTCTCATTTTTTCACCATAACCCAATCATCAGTGCAAATAAGGCAGTTGCAATAGTTTGATTATATAGGGAATCTGTGCCTTCCTTCATTTCCGGCGTTTTTTCGCAGGAACTCATTCATGGAATTTACTTATATCCATTCTGTATTTTCATTTTAGCATATCTTTTTGTATTCGTCAATAGTTTATAGAATTATTTGTATTAGCCGCAGGAAACACAACTGATAGTTTTTGCCCACGGCGACGCTCTGCCCTTTCGCATTCCGTTTGTGAAAATTTACCGCTATCGGGACAGGTTCATCTGTGATAGAATCCGTTTTTCTCGTCACCGCCGGGTTTGGAAAATCGTATTTCTTTCAAACATCAAAAAAAGAGTATCAAAAAAGCAAAAAAAGATAATTGACAAAATACCTTTCCTGTGCTATACTTTTTACAACAAAGTATTTACAAAATCGAAAAAAACTCGAAGGCAAAGCAGGAGCTTTTTTGTGATTTTGTACATACAAGTCAAGACTTAATATCGAGGCAAATGCAATCACAGTGAGGCGTCGGCGACAGCAAAGTTTGTTTCTTTGACATGGCGTGGTTACATTTTCCCTTCTCCTCCACCGGCGGCAAGTTGCCGCTCCCAAAATCGGGTGTCGGCAGTTGTAAGCGGTATTCATGACACGATGATGGCGTTCGGATGTTGTCGTTTATGCTCAAACGGCGGCAAGTTGCCGCTCCCAAACATCGGGTGTCGGCAGTCGCAAGCGGTATTCATGACACGATGATGGCGTTCGGATGTTGTCGTTTATGCTCAAACGGCGGCATGTTGCCGCTCCCAAAATCGGGTGTAGGCAGTTGTAAGCGGTATTCATGACACGAATGTTGATTTTCATAATCAGACACAACTACCAAAAAATCAACAGCATATTTTAAGGTAATAAAGCAGAATATAGATTGGCGGTATCCGATACTCGGATTCCAAATGATTGCGACTGGGGCGTCGCTGTGGATGATGACACACGGACCCTTGTCGCATTCTGTTTTTTATAAAATTTTATAAAAAAGGAGGTTTGGATATGGCAGAGAAATCAATCTACGAGGCACCGGTTGCTGAAATTGTATGGATGGACAGCGACATCGTTCTGGCCAGCTCAACTGAGCAAAGAATCGGTCCCGGCGACGAACAGCCTTGGAAAAAAGACTGATCGTAAGTTCCCTGAAAATCATCAAATTTATTGGAGGATTATATGAAAAAGAAGTTTTTTGCGGCATTGTTGTGCGCAGCTCTTCTGATTCCCACCGCAACTCAGGCAGTCGGTGCAGCCGTTGCGGCAGGCGAGTCTGCAACTGCTGCCGACGAAGTCGGACTGACTCCGAAGGCTGTGCAGTACTCCGCACCCTATGAGATGGATGGCGAGGAGGTCATCAATGTCCGCTTTGTGTCCGTGCTGGATTCTGAGGAATATACCCAAACTTCGATCACCGTTACCGAAACCGTCACAGGCAAGGTATGGGTTTTCGAAAACCCCACGGTTCTGGACGCACTGACTGTTGATTCCAAGGACGGCGTCGCATATGAGAATATCACGGCATCCGATCTGGGCGGAGAAGCAGGTCAGTATGTGGTAGGAACCGCCATTATCGGTGTTCCCGCCGATGAGGACCTGAACTTCACCATTGTTACATCGGTAACCAAGGATGACGGAACCGTCATCAAGGCAGAGGCAGCCTATACCCATGTGTCAGACTCGCCTGCTTCAGAGGTAAAGGATTACACACTCTTTGTATATAAAGAGGGCGTGGCACGGCTGGAAGCCGAGGAGACGGATGTCACCCATTATGTGAAGTCGAGCGACAATCCGACAATCGTGGTAGAGCGTGCCGACGCATCGAACGGAAAGTTCCTGGCAGCGGCAACCGGCGCCGTAGCGGACGGACAGTACTTTGAATTCAAGATCAATCTCAAGTTCAATGCGGAAATTACCATGACCGCCGCATACGCTCAGACCAACAAGTGGAAGTCTTACGACGAAGATCTTACCAAGTCTTATGTGTACATCATCGACGGCAACCGCAATATGCGTATTTCGTCGGACAAAACCGTACTTGCGGCGAGAGAGGATATTACGCAATGGGATACATTTGCCTATAATACGGTCACTCTGCCCGCAGGAGAACATACTGTCCGTGTTAGTGTTGCGGAGAATACGGGCAAGGGCAATCCGAACATCGACTACTTTGACTTTGCCGTAAAGAGCGTAGAGGAAATACCGGACGACGATACGGTCACCGTTCCCGCCAACGATTTCCATACCCCGTTACAGTACAGCTACCTCAACGATCCGGATCTTGAAAATGTAGCGGCTTACGCCAACGGCGTTGCAGAACTCAGCCGTCCGAACGCCATAGTTCTGGATTTCTCCGGGGATGTTGCCGATTCGGCCACATACACCGTGCAATACGCCGACAATGCGGAATTTACGGATGCCGTTACCGTCAGCGGCTTGACTGAGAAGAAATACGGCGTATACAACCTCGAACTCGGACAGAAAATCTACTGGCGTGGCGGAGTTGACGAGGCAGATTTAGCGGACAATCCCGTACACGAGCTGACCGTAGCCTCGCAAGGCCCCCGCAACCTCTACATCGACGGCGTAAGCAATGTGAGAGACATCGGCGGTTACGCCTCCTCTCTGGTAGAGGGCGGCATCATTCGTCAGGGACTGTTTTTCCGCGGTGCGAATCCCGAAAGTATCACCGAAGCGGGCAAGCAGGAAATGCTCCGCCTGGGAATCAAGACCGAAATCGACTTAAGAGATTCCTATCAGTGCAACGGACCCTATATAGACGGGATAGCGTACTATGCGATTTCCATTCCCTCCGGAACGGAGAGTACGAGATTTGAGGCGTTTGCGGCGGAGTATAAGGAGATCTTCACGCTCATCGCCAATGCGGGCGAAGCACCCGTATACCTGCATTGTACCGCCGGCGCGGACAGAACGGGTATCAGCACATTCATTCTGTTGACGGTATGCGGCGTGGATTACGACGATATCGCACGGGATTATCTGTTCACCAACTTCTCCACGCAGGGATCGAGAGTATCCAACTTCACCAGCGAATTTAAGCAGTGGTGGAGCAAACTCGATCAGTTCGATGGGGATACCAAGGCAGACAAAGCCAAGGCATGGCTGATCTCCAAGGGCCTTACCGCCGAACAGGTTGAGAGGATTCGGGAGACCTTCGTGGAAGGTTATACGGCAGTCGTTACGCCCGAAGAACCCGATGAACCGCTGACGAATAATTCGTACGATAAGGAAAGTTACACCCTGTCTGTGGTCGAAACCGGCACCGTTAAGGTAGAAGCGGAAGAGATCAACAGCGACAACTGGAAGAAGGCGTCTGCTTTCACCGAGAACATCGGCGTCGGTTCGGGTGCGTCGGGAGACAAATACCTTGTTGCCTCTTCGGGCAGTGCCATCGGTGACCAGTATTACGCAGAGTTTACCGTCTATCTGGCATTCGATGCACAGATAACGCTGTCTGCGGCGTACAGCCAGCCCGAGGGCAAGAAGGCTCAGAATATGGACATGGCACGGCTGTACGGTTACTATATCGACGGGGCCGAAGCCTCCATCACCGGCGAGAACACCGTTCTTTCGGCTCGGGACGATGTAAGCGTATGGGATACCTTCTCCTATCAGACGGTTATGCTGGCAAAGGGTACGCATACCGTTAAAATCAAGCTGAAAGAGAATCTCGGCTACGCTCCGAACATTGACTATATTACGGTGGAAATCGCTGAGATCGCAGTTCCCGCTGAAGAAAACACCTACGACGGCGAAACTTATACGCTTTACGCAAACCAGGTCGGCACCGTTAAGGTAGAAGCGGAAGAGATCAACAGCGACAACTGGAAGAAGGCG
>JBJDZJ010000021.1:0-18982 GCA_051867915.1 Eubacteriales bacterium | reverse complement strand
CGGCACCGTTAAGGTAGAAGCGGAAGAGATCAACAGCGACAACTGGAAGAAGGCGTCTGCTTTCACCGAGAACATCGGCGTCGGTTCGGGTGCGTCGGGAGACAAATACCTTGTTGCCTCTTCGGGCAGTGCCATCGGTGACCAGTATTACGCAGAGTTTACCGTCTATCTGGCATTCGATGCACAGATAACGCTGTCTGCGGCGTACAGCCAGCCCGAGGGCAAGAAGGCTCAGAATATGGACATGGCACGGCTGTACGGTTACTATATCGACGGGGCCGAAGCCTCCATCACCGGCGAGAACACCGTTCTTTCGGCTCGGGACGATGTAAGCGTATGGGATACCTTCTCCTATCAGACGGTTATGCTTGCCAAGGGGACTCATACCGTCAGAATCAAGCTGAAAGAGAATCTGGGCTACGCTCCGAACATCGACTATATTACGGTGGAAATTTCGGCAGAATAAGGAAACGGAATTCCGAAAAATCAAAACCACCCGTCAAACGGGTGGTTGGCACGAGGGCTAAAAGCCCCATACTAACGGCCAGCGGCACATGCCGCTGGCTTTTGTATACTCTATTGCCTTTTTTTGCCGCCCTTGAAAGGGCGGATGACAAAGAAACCGACCTACAACATGACTTTTTGCGTTTTTTCATAGCTTAGCGCAAAAAAATGTGAAGGAGTTTTTCGTAAAATTTGCTCTTATAGGGTTGATAGCGCATGGGAAGATCGATCCAGGTCTTTTTATCCACGATGGACTTGTAATGTGAGAAAGCGTCAAAACCGTCTTTGCCGTGATATGAGCCCATGCCGCTTTCTCCGACACCGCCAAATCCCATTGTGCTTGTTGCGAGGTGTATGACCACATCATTAATACAACCGCCGCCGTAGGAAAGCTCGGTGGTTACTCTCTGAATGTGCTTTTTGTTGCTCGTAAAGAGATAGAGTGCGAGCGGCTTATCTTTTGCCTTTAATGCGTCAACAACGGTATCGAAATCGTTAAAGGTAAGGATCGGCATAATGGGACCGAATATTTCTTCACCCATAACGGCGTCTTCATCGGTGATGTTATCCATCACCGTGGGAGCAATCCGGAGAGTTGAGGGATTGCTCTTGCCACCGAGCACGACCTTCTTTTCATCAATCAAGCCGCAGAGCCGTACAAAATGCTTTTCATTGATGATCTTGCCGTAATCCTTATTTTCTAGCGGCTCTTCTCCGTATTGCTTCTTGATTTCCTCGCAGACAGCTTTTACAAATGCATCTTTGACCGAACGCTCGCAAAGGATATAATCAGGAGCGACGCAGGTCTGACCGCAGTTGAGATATTTACCGAATACAATGCGCTTTGCCGCAAGACTCACATTTGCGCTTGCATCCACGATGCAAGGACTTTTTCCGCCAAGTTCAAGTACGGCCGGAGTCAGATGCTCTGCCGCATGGCGAAGTACCTCTTTGCCGACCGCTTGGCTTCCCGTAAAGAATACAAAATCAAATTTTTGGTCAAGGAGCGCCGTGTTTTCGGCTCTTCCTCCCGTGACCACCGCCACATATTCGGACGGAAAGCATTCCCTTATGATCCTTTCAACGATTTTACTCGTTGCGGGTGAATAGGCGCTCGGCTTTACGATTGCCGTATTACCTGCGGCAATCGCATCCGCCAATGGGTCGAGCGCCAAAAGGAAAGGATAGTTCCAAGGGCTCATGATCAGTACATTACCGTAAGGAACGGGCTGTTTATAGCTGTGAGAATGGAACTGTGCAAGAGGCGATGGAACGGCCTTTCTTTTTGCGAACTTTCCCGTATGCTTGATCATGTATGATATCTCTGTCAGTACAAGCCCGCTTTCACACATGAACCCTTCGTAGCGGCTTTTGCCGAGGTCGGCGGTAAGTGCATCGTTAATCACGTCACTGTATTTTTTTATCGTATTGTACAGCTTCTTTAACTGTTCTATGCGGAATCTTACGGGAATCGTCGCACCGCTTCTGTAATATGTCCTTTGCTTTTCAAGCAAGGCTCCTATTTCTTGACTTGTCATATCCTACCTCCAATATAAAGTCAAATTTTCTCAAAGCCAACGGGCAGGCCACCTTTTTCAGCACAATGCAAATGCCTGCCAATTCCGACAACTTTGGCAAAAACCGGTGAAACTCTGCCGTTATTTCTGAAATTCTTTAAGGGGATTTCAGCAACAACACAAGTCCCGTCTTTTTGAGATATTGCGTAATTGGTTCACAGCTATCCCCGAAGGTCATACCGCTTTTGATGTATTCTTCCGACTTTTTATCACCGGCATGATTCCGGGTATGCGAAATCGGCATCCTTTAGTGTCAGAATATCGGATGATGCGTCCGAAACGATTCTTGATTTTCTCATCGGATACCTCCCACCATGTAATATAAGTCCTCAAGTTCTTTTCCCGTCATCAGTTTGGGCACGGGATAAAGGGGATTTGCCTCTTTTTCTGCGTGTCCTGCCATTTGGGGAATATCTTCTTTTTGAATTTCCATGATTTTGTCAGGAATCCCCATATTTTCATTCAACCGCTTGATTGCTTGAATAAACTTATCTGCACCCACTTTATGCGTGTCGCTTTCGGAGCATACACCTGCGGCAATACCGAGACGGTGGAGTTTTTTATACACGCAGGAACCGTATTCTTCGAGAACATAGGGCATAATGACCGCATTGGCAAGTCCGTGAGGCGTGCCGTACCTGCCGCCCAGCGAATGAGCGATGGCATGAATATACCCAACATAAGACTTTGAAAACGCAATACCGGCCTTATATGCAGCATGTAGCATATTTTCTCTTGCTTCATGGTCGTAACCGTTTGTGTACGCTTTTTCCACATTCTCAAACACGAGTTTTGTTGCTTCAAGAGCGAGTTTTCTCGTTTCTTTTGTCGTGGATCGACCGATATACGCTTCCACTGCGTGCGTCAACGCATCCATTCCGGTAGTGGATGTCAGGGATGGCGGCAGAGTGTAAGTCAACTTCGCGTCGAGAACGGCGTAATGCGGAATCAGGGGAAAGCTCATAAGCGCATATTTATGGTGTGTCTTGCTATCGGTAATAACAGCCGCAAGTGTGGTTTCACTACCCGTTCCTGCCGTGGTGGGAATGGCAATCAGCGTGGGAAGTCTGCGGAGCACATGCAAAATACCGCCCATCCTGTTAAGCTGTTTCTTTGGATACACAGCTCTTGCTCCGATGCCTTTCGCACAGTCCATAGCAGAACCGCCGCCAATGGCAATGAGCGTATCGCACTTGTTTTTGTGATAGAGTGCGAGGGCGTCCTCCACATTATCCACCGTAGGATTGGGCTGTGTTTTATCATAGACCGCATATGCGGTCTTGTTTTTCTTTAACATTTCTTCGAGCGAAGCCGTTAATCTGTTCTTTACGATGCCTGCATCGGTCACAACGAGAACCGATGTGGATTTTTCTTTTTTCAATACATCTCCGAGTTCCAAGCAGGAGGACACGATTTTCGGTTCTCTATATGGCAAAATCGGCAACGCTATGCGGAATGCCGCCTGAAAAATGCGACATCCGATTTTTTTGAATATAAACATATATTATCCTCTTATTTTTAATCAAGATAGGAAAAATCAAAGGTAAATACAGCAGCGGTATGATCAAACTCCTCGTTGCTGACCCAAGTTACCGTCTTATTGGTAAGGTCGTACAGAGCAGACCAAACGGTAATCCCGTTGGCATCGCTCTCTCCGTTGCGGCTGTCCCATCTTCTGCGGCCGACCGTTTTGAGTACATCAAGCGCGCCTTCTTTGGTCATAAGACCTTCCGAATTCGTTCCGTCGGGATTGATCCTGTTCTGAATCTCGGTATAACGGTCAAGTCCCTTCATATCTTTTTCATCCGAATAATAATCGGGCGTTACGATGAAGTTGGTGATGTATTGAAATTCGTTTGCCGCTTCGTCCTCTCCAAGTACGGAATCGTCATTATTGTAGTAGACCTTAAGCTCGCGCTTTGTACCGTCGGTATCGGTTTCGTCGGTCGCCGTCACCCATTCAAGAATAGCGGATTTTCCGGTGCTGTCGGCAATCATATAATGAAAGGATGTATTGGCGCTGTCGTGGAGATCATACTGCCGAACAAGTTCAACGGCTTCGTCAACCGATCCCGCATAATCGAGAATACAACGAAGCATTGTCGTGGAGGTAAGGTCGGGCTTATCGGTATCTTGATCAGTAGCAACTACCGCATCTTCCATACCCTGATAAGACATATAGATACCGCAGGATACTCCTGCTTCATTGATGCCGTCAAGAGGTACATATGTAGCCGCAAGGCAGATCAGCTTTTGCATTATGCTGTCGAGCGGTGCGCCGTCCGTAATGCCGAGAAACTGAAGATCAACGCTTGAAATCGAAGCATATCTGCCATCTTCGGGATTCGTTCTGACAATCATTGCTGTGGAGGTGGAAAAATCATAATTCCGTCCGAAGTAGCGATTGCCCTCTGCATCCACGCAGGTGAAGGAGGAACAACCGATTTCGGGAGCGGACATACTGATGGGAATAATACCCTTGGTAATATTATCAATGATGAATTGAATAAGTTCACCGTCATTTGATACCCCGCCCTGCTCGATGAATTTATCAAAGTAATAGTCGCCGCTTACATCCATGATATAAACGGGAGCGCTTTTGTTTTCCTCATTGGCATCCACAAGCATATTAATGGATGCTACCGAAGAAATCTCATGGTGCCAAAGAACTGCAATGGCTACCCCGAGCACAAGAACGAGCGAAAGCAAGGAGATCCCTGCAATAGTCAATATCTTTTTTACAAGCTTTTTTTTCATATTATTCTACCTCAACAACACTGTTTGCTTTTTATGTTATTTGTTATCAATCCCATCTACACATTGCTCAAGGCTATCGCTTATGATGTTAAGACAACGGTAAAATTCATTTCTTTCTTCTTCCGTTAGTCCAATGCAGATCTCATCAAGCACATAATTGATTTTATCTGCAATCTTTTTGCCGACATCTTTTCCTTTTTCGGTCAGAGAGAGAGGACTTTTATATCGTTTTGCAAGTTTGGATTCACAGGTAATATATTCGTGTTCCTCAAGATAATCAAGAGCGCGTGATATTGTAGCCTTGTCTTCCTCACAGCGTTCACAAAGCTCCGTCGCCGTTAAGAATCCCGCAGAATACAGATAGTACAAACAAGAAACATGAGTGCTGCGAAGTCCGTATTCTGCCATTTCCTGATTCATGATTTTTCTGATGTTTCGACTGATCTTTGCAATCAATACTGTAAATGTCTCAAAGCGTTCCTTCATTTTAGACTCCTTACAACTTCTGTTTTGAGTCAATACTCATACCGAGCTTGAATCTCATGTCAAATACAGCGTATTTTTAGGAAAGTCCTCGCTACGCACCTTAAGCACGGTTCATTGGAAAACTCCCTGTATGCCCCCGATACGGCTCGGACCCATACTTGTTGAAATCTCAACAAGCACAGCTTTAGTATATCACAGACTTGTTGAAATGTCAACATCTTTCGATTGACATTTCTAAAATTTCTAAACTTTTTATCTGCCTTTGAAAAAAAAGATAGGTTAATAAACTATTCTACTGCACCGCAAATATTGTGGGTCCAACGACTTTACCTCTGTACATATAGAAACAGGTTTATAGTAGCCACATAAGGAATGGGTTCTCATCATGCCTATCACTACGGTCATCTATGTTGGCCTACTGTTCGGGTGGCTTTTATCTGAAATCCTTCAAACGGTATTTTTAAAATTTTTTTCGTTTTTATATTGACTTTTTCCGTTTTTTGTGCTACGATTACAGTGTACTGTTGGTAGTACTGTGTTACAATGGCGTTTTCAAGACAAGATGATATTCCATCACGGTCTTAAGCGATTTTACGGGACCACTCTGAAACAGAGTTGAGGCCATACGGACAGCCGGGTCCACTGCCGATCAGCGGGTTTTCCGCTTTATTGATTGAGTTAAAAGCTCAGTTTTATAAGTTGGTTACTTTATAACCGAAATGCGTAATTTACGCAAACTTGTGAAATGGTCAATAAGAGTAGTAAAAGTAGTGTTGCTATATAGACTCTGTATGCCGAATATCATATTTCTTCTTAAAGATAATGCCGTCATGAACGGTGAGGGATCTTCCGTCAAAGCATTATCATAACGGCAAAGATAGATTTGGATATTTGAAGCAAGTTGTGTATTTACAGCTTGCTTTTTTTTGTTTTGAGGTGCAATATGGAAGAAGAAGTATTAGATCAATCCCGGGCGCCTATATATGAAGCTCTTGAAAGGTTTCGTGACATGCGTGTGGTGCCCTTTGATGTTCCCGGACACAAGCACGGCCGAGGCAACCCGGAGCTGACAGCCTTCCTTGGTGAAAAATGCGTCAGCATTGATGTCAACAGTATGAAGCCGCTCGACAATCTGTGCCATCCCGTATCCGTCATACATCAAGCGGAATTACTCGCCGCAGACGCATTTGGTGCGGCGCACGCTTTTTTGATGGTAGGCGGTACGACAAGTTCAGTACAGAGTATGGTTCTTTCCTGCTGTAAGCGTGGAGATAAGATCATTCTTCCGAGAAATGTACACAGAAGTGTGATCAACGCTCTGGTGCTCTGCGGTGCAAATCCCATATATGTAAATCCGGAGGTCGACAGAAGGCTTGGTATTTCGCTCGGAATGAGTCGAAAACAGGTCAAGAAAGCGATTGAGGAAAATGCCGACGCGGTTGCCGTACTTGTAAACAATCCTACATATTACGGAATTTGCAGCGATCTGCGTGCCATCGTAAAAATGGTTCACGATGCAGGCATGTTGTGTCTTGTTGACGAAGCCCACGGAACGCATTTCTATTTTGGTGAAAACATGCCTGTTTCCGCAATGACAGCAGGAGCAGATATGGCAGCGGTTTCCATGCACAAGAGCGGGGGAAGTCTGACGCAATCCAGCCTTCTCCTGATTGGTAAAAATGTGAACGCCGGTCATGTCAGACAGATCATTAACCTTACACAGACGACTTCAGGAAGCTACCTTTTGATGTCAAGCCTTGACATCAGCCGAAGGAATCTTGCTTTGCGCGGAAAAAGTGTTTTTGGCAAGGTTGTGGAAATGGCGGAATATGCAAGAGAGGAAATCAATGCAATCGGCGGTTACTATGCCTATGGCAAGGAACTGATTAACGGCGATTCCATATTTGACTTTGATCCCACAAAATTAAGCGTCCACACGAGAAATATCGGTCTTGCCGGCATCGAGGTATACGATATTCTACGTGACGAATATGACATACAGATCGAATTCGGTGATATCGGAAATATTCTGGCATACCTTTCGATTGGCGACCGTATGCAGGATCTCGAACGCCTTGTCAGTGCGCTGGCAGAAATCCGCAGAAGATTCGGTAAAGATTCCAAAGGACTGTTAAGTCAGGAATATATAGACCCTGAAGTCGTTTGCAGTCCGCAAGATGCGTTTTATTCACGCAAGAAAAACGTTCCATTGGAGAAAAGTGCAGGATATGTATGCAGTGAGTTCGTTATGTGTTATCCTCCCGGAATTCCCATCCTCGCTCCCGGCGAACGCATTACGAAAGAGATTCTTGACTACATTCAGTATGCGAAGGCGAAGGGCTGCTCCATGACCGGCCCTGAAGACCCGATGATAGAACATCTCAATATCTTAGATGAAGGAGAGCTTTGATAATGGATTTGTGGTTCAGCGAGTTTCATGCACCGGATGTCAAACACAGCCTGAGAGTAACCAGGCATCTGTATTCTGGTCAAAGCGAATATCAGCAAATTGATATTTTCGATACGCCGGAATTCGGGCGCGTATTGACACTTGACGGAAATGTTATGCTTACCGAACGAGATGAATTTATATACGACGAAATGATAACGCATATTCCCATGTCGGTTCATAAAAACGCACGGGATATTCTGGTTATCGGCGCAGGCGACGGCGGTGTGGTAAAGGAGCTGACAAGGTATGAAAGCGTAAAGCGCATTGACCTTGTTGAAATGGACGGACAAGTCATTGATGTCTGTCGCACATATCTTCCGGAGAACGCTTGCAGACTGGACGACAGCAGAGTTCACATTTATTTCGATAATGCGCTTCGTTTTATCAGACGGTGCAAGGACGAATACGATTTGATCATCGTCGATTCCAACGATCCGTTCGGTCCGTCTGAAGGATATTTTACCAGAGAATTTTACGGGATTTGTTACAATGCGCTCCACGAGGACGGAATTATGGTCACCCAGCAAGGAAGTCCCTTCTATAAGCAGGATGCGGAGGCAATGCAAAGAAGCCACAAAAAAATTGTCAATACTTTTCCCATCAGCCGGGTATATCAGGCTCACATTCCGACATATGCCGCAGGATATTGGTTGTTTGGTTTTGCCAGCAAAAAATATCATCCAATTGATGATTTTGATGAGGAACGGTGGAAAAGCCTCCATCTCAGCACAAAATACTACACCGCCAAATTGCACATCGGTTCGTTTTACTTGCCTGCATACCTGGAAAAAATGCTCAAGGAGGTAGAAAAGTGAAAAAGAATACTGAAGTATTTATCGGTTGCGGCAGCGAATATCCGGATTCTAAAATTGTCTTGTTCGGCGCCCCTTTTGATTCGACAACGAGCTTTCGGCCGGGCGCAAGATTCGGCTCATCCGCCATCCGCCATGAAAGCTTCGGCATCGAAACCTACAGCCCGTATCAGGATAAGGATTTGAGCGACACACAAATTTTTGATTGCGGTGATCTGGAGCTATGCTTTGGCTCTGCAGAATCTGCTTTGAAGGATATTGAAGATCACACTGCCGAAATCCTGAGAGACGGGAAAATGCCGTTTTTGATCGGAGGCGAACATCTCGTAACACTCGGAGCCATTCGCGCCATGATCGCAAAATACCCGGATCTGCACATCATTCATTTTGATGCGCATGCCGACCTCAGAGACAACTATCTCGGCGCAAAGCTCAGTCACGCCTGCGTGATGCGGCGTTGCCATGAGCTTTTGGGGGATAACAGAATACATCAATTCTGTATCAGAAGCGGTGATAAATCGGAATTTGACTTTGCCGCCAATCACACAGATCTGCACAAATTCAATTTTGACGGACTGACCGAATTATCAACAGCCCTGACATTGGCGAATACGCCCGTCTACTTGACCGTCGATCTGGATTGCCTTGACCCCTCCGTGTTCTGCGGAACAGGAACGCCGGAGGCGGGCGGAGTCGGCTTTACGGATTTGTTATCGTCCATCCTGACCGCCGGCAAGACGAATATCGTGGGAGCAGATATCAATGAGCTTGCTCCGATGCTCGACGCAAGCGGTGCGTCAACTGCAGTAGCGTGCAAAATTTTGAGGGAAATGCTTTTGGCAATTTATAAATAACCAAATAATATGATCAAATATAAGGAGTATCCAAAATGAGCAGAGTTTTAGTAATCGGTTGCGGCGGCGTTGCAAATGTTGCAATCAGAAAATGTTGTCAGGCAGACAAGGTGTTTACCGAGCTTTGTATTGCCAGCCGGACCAAATCCAAATGCGATGAGCTTGCCTATGCACTTAAAGATAAGACCTCAACCAAAATCACCACTGCACAGGTGGATGCGGATGATGTGCAGCAGTTGATTGACCTTATCAACTCCTACAAACCCGAGCTTGTTATGAACATTGCCCTTCCGTATCAGGATTTGACAATTATGGATGCCTGCCTCGCTTGCGGCGTTCATTATATGGATACCGCAAACTATGAGCCTGAGGATACGGACGACCCTGAATGGAGAAAAATCTATGAGGAAAGATGCAAAGAGCAAGGCTTTTCCGCATATTTTGATTACAGCTGGCAATGGGCTTACCGTGAAAAGTTTGAAAAAGCAGGGCTTACCGCGCTTCTCGGCTGCGGCTTTGACCCCGGTGTTACCCAGGCATACTGTGCATACGCAAAAAAGCACGAATTTGATACCATTGATACCATAGATATCCTGGATTGCAACGGAGGCGACCATGGCTATCCCTTTGCAACGAATTTCAATCCCGAAGTAAATCTTCGTGAGGTTTCTGCCCCCGGAAGTTATATTGAAAACGGCAAATGGGTTGAGATTCCCGCTATGAGCATCAAGCGTGAATACAACTTTGACTCTGTCGGACAAAAAGATATGTACCTTCTGCACCACGAAGAGATCGAATCCTTGGCTAAGAACATTCCCGAAGTGAAAAGGATCCGTTTCTTTATGACTTTCGGACAGAGCTATCTGACGCATATGCGTTGCCTTGAAAATGTGGGAATGCTTTCCACTACGCCTATTATCTATAACGGGCAGGAAATCGTACCGATCAAGTTTCTGAAAGCACTCCTCCCCGACCCTGCAAGTCTCGGACCGCACACCCACGGAAAGACCAATATCGGATGTATCTTTACCGGTAAGAAGGACGGAAAGGAGAAGGCTTATTACATCTACAATGTCTGCGACCATCAGGAATGCTACAAAGAGGTGGAAAGTCAGGCGATAAGCTATACCACCGGCGTTCCTGCCATGTGCGGTGCGCTGATGCTTCTGACAGGCAAATGGAAAAAGGCAGGGGTTTATACGGTTGAGGAATTTGATCCGGATCCTTTCCTCGATGCACTCGACAGATACGGTCTGCCCCGCAGCGAAAACCACGATCCTGTTTTGGTGGATTGATGAAAAACGACCGGATATTTCAAGGATTAACCGACAAGTTGAGCACGGATTGGCTTTCCGGACTTAAAACGCCGTGCTATGTGATTGACGAAGACCGGCTTTTGGCGAACGCAAAAATACTATCGTCGGTTATGAAGAATACGGGATGCAGAATTCTGCTTGCGCAAAAAGCCTTTTCCAACTACGACCTGTATCCTCTTTTGTCGCAGTACCTGTCGGGAACCGAGGCAAGCGGACTTTATGAAGCAAGACTCGGTGCTGAGGAAATGCCAGGCGGCGAGGTGCATGTTTTCTGTGCCGCATACCGAGACGACGAATTTGACGAGCTTTTGAAATATGCAGATCATATTGTCTTTAATTCAGTAGGTCAGCTGAAGAGATTCGGAAAACAGGCAAAGGAAAACGGGAAGAATATCGGACTTCGGATAAATCCCGAATGTTCCACGCAAGAAGGTCACGAAATTTACGATCCCTGTGCAAAAGGCAGCCGTCTCGGCGTAACGCGCAGTGTATGGGAACGCGAAATGACGGATACTCTACTCTCAATGCTTGACGGACTTCATTTTCATACGCTTTGCGAACAGAATTCCGATGCACTGGAAACGACCCTACATGCCGTAGAAAAAAGTTTTGGTGATGTCCTTCCCCGTATGAAATGGCTCAACATGGGCGGAGGTCATCATATAACAAAACAGGGGTATGATGTACAGCAGCTTGAAAGCCTCATAAACTATGCTCAAAAAAAGTGGAACCTGTGCGTCTATCTTGAACCGGGAGAAGCTGTTGCGTTGAATGCGGGATATCTTGTCAGCCGTGTGCTTGATATCGTTGAGAACGGAGAAATGAAAATAGCGATTCTTGACACAAGTGCCGCCTGCCATATGCCTGATGTGATCGAAATGCCGTACACTCCTCCCCTTCTTAACGGAAGCACAAATGGGGCAAAAAAATATTCCTACCGCTTGGCAGGACCCACTTGCCTTTCCGGAGACATCATAGGGGACTACAGCTTTGACCGGCACTTGCACATCGGAGATTCCCTTATATTCGGCGATATGGCCATCTATACGACCTGCAAAAACAATACCTTTAACGGAATGCCCTTGCCGGATATTTACAAATTGAGCTCTGACGGATGCTTAACCAAGCTGACAAATTTCGGTTATCGGGATTTCAAAATGAGACTTGGAGGCTCATTTTGAAAAGGAATTCTTTTGCCGATATTTAGTCAAAAATTCATTATCAACAACTGCAATATGCGTTTTACTGGCTTCCTGACAGTCATAAGACCTCTCAGTTTGTCCAATATCATACCAATGATTGCACAGTTTGTTATTCTTGTCAAGAAAAAAAGCTCACGGTCTGCATTTCCGTGAGCTTTTTTTACGAACTCGCTATGATCTCAATATGATTTTCCCCAAATTCCCAACGAATGTCCGGTTAAATCGGGCATACAACTGATTCGTCACGACAATCGTGCCATACAAAGACCCACAACATATCACCGGGGCTGCAAGCAGTGTTGCCTTATCTATATCAGCGACTGACCGTTGATGACCAGTTTGAAGGCAAGTCCCAGCCGTTCCGCCGCCTTCCGGCAGAGGATCATGCGTCCGAGAAAGATTTCGAAATAGTCCATGACCGAGCCATAGCGGGTATCGACGGCAAGATCCAGCGTCACTGCCGTTTTATCGTCGGACACCGTCAGCTTGGAGGACTGCACCGAATAGTTCACCCTATCGTGAATATCAAAGGTGGTTTTATCGGGATTGCGGACACGGCTTCGGCGAACATCCGATTTATCGGCGAGAATCAGCGCCGCAGACAGCGCATTGACGGGGACGCCCGTTCCCTCGTCGTGGTTGCCGATGGCGGTGACAACGGTGGCGATGTCTTCGGTGTCCATCCCCATCTTATCGAGAATACGGAATGCCATGATCGCACCGCTCTGGGAATGATCCGTCCGATTGACCAGATTGCCGATGTCGTGCAGATAGCCTGCAATTTTCGCCAGTTCCCGATCATGCTCGGAATAGCCCAGCGTGGCAAGAAGGTCGCCCGCCACCTCGGCAACCCGGCTCACATGAGCAAAACTATGCTCGGTATAACCCATCGCGGACAGCGATTCGTCAGCACGGGTGATATACACCCGAATAGCGGGGTCTTTACGGATTTGTTCATAGGTAATCATACGAAGTTCTTCCTTTCCGATTGCATCTTCTCCGAAATTTACGACGGCTCCGTCCCGGTATCGGGTCCCGAATAGACAACCTCTTCGCACTGACTCAGGATTCCGCCGCCTCCGTCTGCGATCTGCGCCACAGACAGGGTCAGAAGTCCGCTCGGCACACGGTCGAGGATCAGGAGATTCTCGCTGACATATTCGGTTTCCTGGATCTTGCCGTCCACGACGATCCGGCTCCACACGGTAAAGTTCTCGCCGTACACCATCAGCCTGCCGTCCGATATTTCATAGCGTTCCACCGTTATGGGATTGGTACCCATCTGCATATCGGTCATCTGAGGGTAATATCCGGCATTTCCATCATAGAGATAGTGGGGGGAATAATTGCCCAGCATATCGTATTCCAGATCCTCCAGCCACAGCTGATAGTATTCGGCATCCGAAAAGTACTGATGGAGTTTGGTCAGGTTTCCGTTATGAATGTCGATCAGACCCAGCACCTTTGCGGCAAGCTGATAGGATTCCAGCGTACCGAGCGTATCCCGGTTGTCCTCCAGCCCGAAATTGGACAGGATTACATAGGGGGTCTGATAAACCGAACCGTTTTTCAGATCGTTTTCCGAGAAAGACAGACTGGGAAGATGATCGCCGTAGAACACCAGCACGGTCTCCTCCGGATAGTTCCGGACCGCTTCCACCAGTTCCTTCACGAACCGATCCATTTCATTCAGCTGATTGACATAGTAGACAAGGGCATTGATGTCGGAAAGACCGCCTTCGATGGTACCGTCAATGAATTCTGCGGTGATCTTCGGTTCATAATCTTCGGGAAGATCGTTGGGCGGATATTTGCCGTGTCCCTGTACCGATACCGCCATGACAAAATCGGGGCAATCCGTACTGTCCAGCGCCTTGATGATCTCTTCGGTCAGAACGCTGTCCTTGGGCCAGACACCGCTGATATTATACTCCACATTCTGCATATATTCCAGTGATGTGAAGGTTTCAAATCCCAGATTCTTATAGACCTTATTGCGCTGATAGAAAGCCCCCTGATAATTATGGATGGCATGGGTCGAATATCCCAGCTCCATCAGGTTATAGGCGACCGATTCGCAGGTATCGGTCATCAGCGCCGTTTTATAGGGGTATTCACCGGTGCCGAAATAGTCAAGACTCATACCGGTCAGCACCTCAAACTCGGTATTGACCGTACCGGCGCCGATCACGGGCACCTCCACATAACCGCTGATTCCCTCTTCGGAAAGTGCTGTAAAATTGGGGATGGGGTTCTCCGAGAATCGGACATTGGACAGGTTCCGGACATCGAAAAAGGACTCCAGCTGAACGAAAACCACATTGGGGCATTTTTCGGGAGGATTGTCGGGGCATTTTCCGATGGCGGCGATGATTTCGTCCATCCGGCTGTCGCTGTATCCGCTGGGCTTCGATATTCCCCTGTCCACGACGCTGACGGCAAAGCAGTATGGAAAACCGTATCTGTCGTATGCCTGCGTCAGGCTGGTGAATTCGTCGGACAGCATCCCGGTGGCAAATCCGAATGCCAATGAAGCGGGAAGCAGAAGAAGGGCAACCAGAGAAGTAATAATTCCCTTTTTCAGATCCCGTCCTCCCTTGGGTGCCTTGATCCAGAGGATAACCAGCCCGGCCAGCGCGGCGAGGATGGCCAGCACAATGAGAACGATCTGAAGGATCCCCAGATAAATTCTGATGATCGGCAGTACGCTGGGCAGATTGAGCAGGTCGATCATGGAAAAGGGAGTGACACGGAAACAGGTCACAATGCAGTTGGTTATCCCCATCGCCAACCAGAAGGCAGAGACCGTAGTCTCATAAAAAACCTTCCGTTTGAGAAAAAAGGCGGGCAGAAAGGTGATAAAAAGAATCAAGGCATTGAAGGCAAAAACATAGAAAGAAATCAGGGAAAATGCCGCACCCTTCAGAAAGGAGTGACGGGAGAGACATTCGATGATAAAGGTCAAAAAAAAGGACAAAAAGACGCAAAAACGGACGGAGCCGGTCAGTTTATGATAGCCCCGTTTATCCTTTGCCAGCAGGATGCTCTTGATATAGGTTCCCGCACGGCAAAAGCCCCCTTTCGCCGTGTTCCAAAACCGAGAGCATAGTGTTTGAATGTGCATACCGATCGTTCGCTCCGTATCATCAGTCATATGGGATGGCACCGTGTGATTTTCCCGATGCCATCCCGTTTTTCATGTTCTGTTGATGAAATTCCGACCGACCGATCAGCGGTTTGCTGCCGCATACCGATCCCACAGTTCGTCCACGGTATATCCGGTCAGTTCCTTCCAGGTAGTGTCGGTGGAATAGGTTCCCTTCTTCAGCCTGTCGTTGAGATCATAGCAGAGATTGGGGGTTCCGTTCTGCTCTGCCCACTTCAGGAAAGCGGCAGTAACCCGATAGGCATCGGTATAGCTCTGCCCTTCCTTATAGGAAGGCAGCTTCCATCCCGCCTCTTCGTTGAAGACGCCGAAACGGTCTCTTCCGTAGTCGGCAAGTCCTTCGGTCAGCCAGCCGGGCATATGAAGCTCGTGGAGCCGTCTGCGCTCCGCCTTTTCCTCTTCGGTCAGCTCATCCCATTTTTTATGGGGCTTTTCGCCGCCCTCGGGCTTATGCCAATAGTTCTGCGCCACATGAACCAGCTCATGGGTCATACTGTCGGCATCCTTCGTGAATTTCTGATAGTAGCCGGGGTTCATCACAACCTTGGGAATCTCGGTATAAGTAGCGGCAACGCCGTCATATTCGGGATCCACCACATAGGTCACCTTGCGGATTTCCCCATAATTGAAGAAATCGCAGATGTCCTTATAGTTACGGTTGAAGGCCTCGATAATCATTTTAACCAGATTTTCGTCCAGTTTTTCAGATCCCTCGAAAGCAATCAGATATTCTTCTGCAAGTGTCATGTTTCATTTCCTCTCAATGATGAATATTTTCAACTCCGGAAGCTGTACACAGTCTTTCAGAGCCGATACACCGTTTTGATAATCAGTTCTGCCGGGTTACGGCACCGGAGGTTTTCTGCCCGTTGGCATTGGTAATCCGTCCGTTGTCGGCGGCATACAGTTCCCAAAGCTCTTTTAAGGTATATCCCGTAATCTGCAGGAAGAAGACGCTGTTATACCGTTCGGTCCGAAGTGCTTCGTTGAGCTGTTCGGTCAGGGTCGGGCAGATGTTTTCCTCCACCCAGACAAAAAAGCGTGCCGTTACCCGATAGGAATCGGTATAGGACTGGCTCGCCGAATAGGCAGGCAGGGCAAATCCGTCGGGAAACTGACCGTAGGTATAACGGCTGTAATCGGTCATACCCTCCACAATCCAGCTTCCGTTATCGTCGGTATCTTCCCCGCCGTAGCCGGTATTGTAGCCGACCTGGCAGACATGAGTCAGCTCATGGGTGATGGAATCCACCTCCATGTAATTCTGGGAGGCGTAATATTTGGCGTACATGGTAATCAGCGACCGATATTCGCTGCCGGTTCCTCTGGTATCTGCGACGCCGCTGCTTTCGGCGTCCACCTTATAATCCACATCCTTGAAGACGCCGTGGTTCCACGCCTCGCAAAGGGTGGCATAGACGGTATCGAAGTTTTCGTACAGTCTGTCGGGGCTGAAGTTGCGCGATCCGCTTCTCAACAGCTTCTGATAGGACTGGGGAAAATTCAAAAAGCGATCGGAAAGAACCTCCGGTTCGTCAACGGCAGGATCATCCTCCGGCAGATCCACATCGGGGAAGGGGACGGTAACGGTATCGGCAGGAGCAGATGTACTCAACGCTCCGACAAAGGTCGGAGATACATAGGCAGACAGCGACCCGAACACCAGCAGGAATGCCAGAAATGCGGAAAAATGGCGGTATTTCATGCTGTTTTCCTTTCTGTGACCAAAGGTCAGTGTATAATGGATTTCAGATATTCCACAGCTACGGCAATATCTTCCTCGGGATGATCGCCGCACTCCCGCTCGATGGTGAGAAAGCCGCGGTAGCCGATGTCGTCAAGAGCTACAAGATAGGCGGGGAAGTCCACGCCGCCTTTACCCAGAGGAAGTTCCTCGAAGGCTCTTCCCAGATGGGCGAGGGCGTCCATCTTGACGCCGTAGATCATTTCGGGGTCCTTCTCGAAGAGGCGGACGCCGTCCTTGGCATGGGTATGGACGATATAGTCCCGCAGGGTGTAGACAGCCTTCACCGGATCGTCGCCGGTGACCATGACCAGATTGGCGGGATCCAGATTGACGGCAACCCCTCGGGATCCGAGCGAATCCAGAAATCCCTTCAGAGTTTCAGCCGTTTCGGGTCCGGTTTCGATGGCGAAATGAGCGTCCATGGAGTCGGCATATTCGGCAAGGGTATGGCAGGCCTCCTGCATGACTGCATAGCGGGGATGATTCTTGTCGGTGGGAACCACGCCGATATGGGTGGTGACCACATCGGTCCCCAGCTCCTTGGCAAGCTCCAGAATCCGCTTGGATTTTTCAATCAGCCCGGGATTTTTCCCGGCATTGGCAAAGCCCTGTCCCAGATCGCCGCAGAGGGCGGAAAAGACCAGTCCCGAATCGTTCATCATGGAAAGAAGCTCATGAATCTTCGACGGGGTCATATTTTCGGGAGCGTGTTCTCCCGAGGTGGCGTACATCTGAATTCCCTTTGCTCCGATTTTCGCCGCCATCCTGATGGCGTCGGGGGTGGGGAGCCGGAAGGAATCCAACATTGCTCCGATTGGAAATGTATACATGCGTTCTGTCCTGCCTTTCTGAGTTTTTGAAAGTCAAAAGATATTCTCATTCAGTATAGCACAGTTCGAAGAACATTGCAAGGGATTTTTTGAAGTTTTAAGGGAAAATTCAAAAAGAATTCACGGGTACCTTGTGGGTCACCCGTGAATTCTTTGGAGCTTTTATTGGAACCAAGCCTTGAGAAGGTTCTTGGCAGCGGTATACAGATCGAATTTCCACAGCAGGAAGAGCAGTACCGCACAGAGGAGAAAAAGAGCCGCAATCAGGATATACTGGGTCTTTTTCAGATACAGTTTCGGCTGGGATTTCGCCACAAGCCCTAGCGGTTTCAGTGCCGGTACAATGGCTGACAGAAAGACCACCAGAACCAACGCCTCAAGGGGGAAGGTCAGCAGATTCTTGAGAACGGTCAGCATAAGGCTGTACAGCGTGTAGGCTTTATTCTCGTACATGATCTGATAATACGGGATCATAATCAGCGGATTCAGTATGAAATTACAGCTGACTACAACCGCAAAGCGGGAGAGAATGACCCTCGCAGAGGACAGCTTCGCCCGATAGAGGAAAAGTCCGAACACAAAACTGCCCAGCATTTCCACGAAGATAAAGGGGAAGAAATAGGGTTCTCCGGAAGGGAAGATCAGACAGCTCAGGGTGTCGCTGACCGCTCCGGTCAGTGCACCCACCACAGGTCCGTAGATCATGGCTCCTGCGGCGTTGATCCAGAAGGACAGGTGGATGTAAAGATTGGGAACGATGGTGATCTTGTACGGATTGAGTGCCACACGGACTGCAATCACGAGGGCGGCGATGATCAGCATCCGGATATCGCCGAGTTCCCGTGTGGCAAGCCGCCAGTACTCTTTGTGAAAGGGAGTCGCAAACAGGGTTTCAATGTCTCTTTTTTTACGCATAAAAATACCTCCTCCTACAGTGTCCGCAAAGAATTTGCCACATACAGGAAGAGAATATGATCCTTTATGCAACAGCGGGATGCAGAATAACAACCGCAACGGTTTACCGTTTTCGTCTGCCCGACAACTCCCCGTCCGGGCGGCACTTCACGCTGTTATCCTTACTCTGTAAGTACGGACAGTATAGCACGGTTTTTGGAATCTGTCAAGTCTTTTATGAAAAAATATGCATGATGCGGGAAAATTCAGGAAATTTTATAAAAAGCCGAGCAAAATCTTCTGCTATTTTTTTCAGATCGTTCATATTTTTGTATATTTGTCAATGATGTGAGACCAAAAAAAGCGAAAAAACAGCGAGTATCGT
>JBJDZJ010000020.1:0-23180 GCA_051867915.1 Eubacteriales bacterium | reverse complement strand
AGAGACTTCACCTCTGTCATGGGAGGCGGAACGCCGATCACATAGGAGATGGGGGCTTTTTAGACGAAATAAAGATAAACTTCAATTTCCCGGCAAATGCCGGGAAATTGTTCCATATATCAAAGAATATCATAGAGATTTCGGTCAACCGTTCATCTCTTCCGGAACCGCCTGCGCAGAACGAACGCCGCAATCACACAGGCACCGGTGAAGATGCCCAGCGATACCCATATCATGACGGGAATCGGACGCTCCTCCTTTTCGACCACACGAATCTGATACTGATAGGACCCGGGATCGTATTCGGGTGTACCGTCCCCGTTGAGATCCCACGATGCACTGTTCATAATCAGAATCGCCGAACCAGTCCGTATGCCAAAGAGGCGGCTGCCCTCCAGCCGAACGGTTCCGCCGTCGTCACTCAGCTGATAGCTTGCCGGAAAGGCTCCGATGACATCCGACCACGCCACATCGGACAGCTCCAGCTCACCGTCTACGGGAACGGTCAGCGTCCGTCTGGCGAGAGGAAGTTCGGACGGCAGAACGGTCAGCCTGCCCGAATAGACGGTGATGCAGTACAGTCGGGTTACATCCTTTCCGTCGGCGTCCAGAACCACCAGACTTCCGCAGACATTCTCTCCGATTCCCGCATAAAGCCGATAACTTCCCGATGTCAGGACGATCCGGTCGCCCTCCCGAAGCGCACCCGACAGCAGTCGGAAGTCCTGACAGGTCAAAGGCGTTCCGTCGTACTGCTTGGAGGCGTTGCCCATGGTAAGACTGACGGCAAAATATTCGTTTCCGTCGGGTCCCGTCACCGTAAGCGGTTCAAATATGCCCGCTTTTTCCACTTCGCCGTCGGCAAGGGCGTCGTCCCCGTATTTCTCCGACACCGTAACACTGGTGACGGTCTGGACTTCGATCCGAAGAATTGCCTCTCCTTCCGGGATTCCGTCTCCGTCCACATCATATTCGTAGGAAATACTGCCCTTGGACGCCATAAAGGTGTGAATCAGCAGAGGATCCTCGCTGTCCTGCTTGACTCCCGGACAGTTGATGCGAACGGTGGGCGAAATGCCCTGCAAAACCTCCGGGAAATCGCCGATGATCAGCTCGGACGGGTCGGGCAGCGGCAGATCCGCCCCCAGATACAGCTTGATTTCGTCGGGATTCAGCCCGATCTCAATCGGAGTCACTTCCAGCGTTCCTTCCAGAAGCAACATCTGATATTCATCGGTTACATCTCTGCCAAGACTGTCGTGAATTTCAAAAATTTCAAAGGTTGAAGGCGATTTTCCGGCAAAAAGTTGACTTCCGCCCACCTTGGCGATAATGTAATCGCCTTCCTTAAGGCGGCCCGAGAGGATTTCATAGCCGTTCACCGTCAAAGGCGTGCCGTCATAGGTCTTAGAGTCCGAATCGGGCGCCACGATCAGAGCATCGCCCTGCGTAATATAGCCGTCACCGGTGACTTCTACGGGAATCCAGCCGAAGTCTTCCAGATAGATTTCCACCCATGCGTGGGCGTTCAGGGCATTGAAAGCGGTCATTCTGCCACCCTCGGCCTCTACCATGAAGCCTCCCGCCATTCGGGCAGGATACCCCAGCGCCCGATACATCAGCACCGCCGCCGAGGCGAAATGGACGCAAACGCCCTCCCGACTTTCGGTTAAAAAGTAGATCACGGGATCCACCCCGTCGGGGCAGGCTTCGTATAACAGATTGTAGGATGCACAGCCACGGATATAGTCCCGAACGGCAAGAATCTGAGCGGTCGCATCCAATTCGAGCAGATTGTACCGCTTTGCAAGAGTCAACAGTTCCTTCCGTACATCATCGGGGACCGACAGATAGGTGAGATTGACATATTGGGTGTATATTGGATCCACCACCAGCTCCCATGTTTCAAGATTCTCCTGAAAATAGCTGCTGTCCCAAAGTTGCAGATACCACTCCAACTCCTCCTGCTGAAGGAATACGACGCCATAACCCATTCCCACCTCATCGCCTGCATCCCAGGGCATGTAGCAATCGTTGGGATAGCCTGCGACCTCGCCGAGGGCAGGAAGAAGCTTATACATCGGGGTGGTGTAAAGAGTGACCTCTCCGTATGCCGCACTGTATCCGGATTGGTTCATTAAAACATATGCCGCGCCATCCAGCGGATTCAACCCAATTTTGCCCTTTTCGGTGTAGGGAATCGGGTAGCCCCATACTCCGTCGCCCAGATAGTCGCCGAAACAGGTCATGCGCAGGTAGTAGGAGCCGCTTTGATCGACCAACAGATTGCCCAAGGGTCCCAGATAGTCGGGCAGCTGGCCAATATCCGGAATATTGCCCGACAGGTCGCCCAGCCCCGGAATCTGATCCAGAGGGGGGATGTTCTCAGGCAGGGTGATCGGCAGATCGCCGGGAGTTGTTCCGGGGACCGTTCCCGGTGTCGTGCCGGGGGTCGTTCCGGGAGTTGTTCCCGGGGTTGTACCCGGGGTCGTCTCGGGAGGAATATAGTCCGATTCCGTTACGGTCAGCGTTCCGTTCACATAGGTGATGGCGTAATTGGTTGTCACCGACTCACCGTCCGGCAGATACAGTCCGAAGGACACCACATTGACCCGACTGCCCACCAGTATCTGCCGGGCATAGGACAGCGCCCGAAGTTCGGTATCGGGATCTGCCAGCGTTCCGCCCAACAGCTTGTATCCGATGGAATAGAGGGGCGTTCCGTCATAGGGCTTCTGCGCCGTATCGGTTTGCAGGGTGATCTCCCGTCTGGTTACGGTCAGCTTTCCGCAGGTTGCCGTGATCTGATAGTTGCCCGACACATCCCGACCGTCCGGATCGAGAATCTTGCAGATAATGCTGTTCTCCACGGTTCCGGCATTGGTCAGTTCGCGGAATACCAGTTCCATGGTGTCGCCTTTCAGCACCTTTCCCCCCGTCTGGCTGTATTGCTTGCAGACAAGCGGAGTCCCGTCGTACACCTTTTCGGCGGATCCGGTGACAAAGGCCAGCTCAATGGGTGTGATCTTCAGCACGCCGCTGGTCTGAACGATCTGATAGCAGGAGCTGACATCAACGCCCATACTGTTCTGAACGGAAAAATGAAGGACATTGGACACGGTCCCCACATCGGTGATGGAGGTAACCCCATCTATAACCATCCGATGACCGGACAGCAGACTGCCGCCGGTAAGACTGTATTCCATTGACGACAGCGGATACCGATCGTACTGCTTGGTCGCGGAGGCGGTCTTGACGGTAAGCCGCCGGGGCTCCACCGTCAGCGTTCCGTTCCGGAGCGTCAGATCGTAGACATCGGTAACATCGGCGCCGTTTTGGTCGTAGATTTTCGCAAAAATCCTGTTGACCGCCGTACCCGGTTCGGTAATCGAGCCGTCGACCTCTACTGCCAGCCGATCGCCCTCCCGAAGGGAACCCGATTCGATGTACCACTGAGGATTTTGCAGTGGCGTATCGTCATAAACCTTGCTTTCGCTTTCCGCAGATACGGTCAGCTTTCGTTTGATCACCGTCAGATAGCCCGACTCCACCGTCAGATTGTAGCAATCGGTCACATCGGTGCCCTTTGAGTTGACGATTCGAAAGGACAGAATTTCCACCGGCGTGCTGTTTCGCAGCTCGCCGATAACCGAAAGCACGACCCTGTCCAGACGGTCGCCCTCTGCCAGATTGGAAGCCCGGATCCGACTCTCCAGTTTCATGGAAGAGTCGCCGTAATAAAGGACGGTGTCGGGGAGGGTGATCTTGGCGGTCCGCTTGGTAATTTCAAAGCTGCTGCCCACCTGCCGCACCGTTCCGAAGGGATTGCGGGTTTCCGCAATCATCTCATAGGAACCCGTTTTTTCGGGGTAATTCTCCGACCAGTCGTCGCTGCCCGTCAGGGAAAAGCGGTAATCGGGAAAGGCAAGAAAGGCGGACGCTCCGTATCTCGGGGGATCGCCGTAGACGGCGTTGTCGCTGTATGCCCCGCCGAAAAAGGTTCCGGAGCAGAACAGCAGTCCGATGATCGCCGCCAGCACCGCCGCCGTCAGTGCGCCGAACGCCAGCTTATGCCGCTTGACGAAGGCAATCCTGCGGGCGATCTTCCGCATTTTTTCCACATACGCATCATAGGTCATGTCCGATCACCGGTTCCTTTCCCGTTTTTTCCGTGAGACTCCGATTCTGCCCGTTCCGAAGCCTTTTTGATAGAATAGCCGCATGAGCAAATGATACTCAAACAGCAGTGAGCGGCTATTTTTCAAATCCGTCCCGACGGCCTTCCCCGCCGTTCTGCAGAAGCAAAACCGCCGGCTGTTCCGGGTGTCCGGATATCATATAATCTTCCAGATTCTTGATAATATAGGTGCCTCCGGTCCGTCCGGCGTCGTCCACCCATTTGATGACGAACATCAGACTGTCGCCGCCGTTCAGAACCATCTCTCCGGGCAGATCCAGATAGCTTTCTTCCCCCCAATAGCTGTCTTCGTTGCTTTCGGTGGCAAGGTAGACGGTATTTACCGAGCGGGTTCCCATGTACTGGGTACAGCTTAGATCGGTGATCCGCAGATTGCCCGTCCCCCGCTTGTAGATCCGCAGAGTGTAGCTGACATAGCCCTCCCCGTCATTGGATGAAGAATAGGCCTCAAGACGGATACAGCGGAGTTCAAAGGAGGCGCTTGCGTTGTTGGTATCCTCAATCGGAGGCTTTGGACGGTTTTCGACCCCGTCGGTGTTGACCGTATACACCGGATTCCGATTCCCGGGATCGGTGGGATCGTCCCAGAACAGCCCGAACAGAGCCAGTATGAGCAGCAGAATCAGCACCAGAGTCAGGCTGACGATAGCGGTAGCAAGAATGCGGACGCCCCCGTCCCGGATCACGGTTTTCTTTTTCGGATTTTGTATTTTCATGTTCGTTTATCCTGCCTTTCGGGGAGGTTGCCCGATGATTTGCATTTTGCCGTTTATTTCAGATACTTCTCCAGCGTGTGTCTGCAAAGGGGAAGTCCGTCTTCCCCGAACAGACGGTCCAGACAGGCCTCCAGACCTTTTGCCTCGGTGCGCACATAGACCGGATTCTGATTCTCCAGCTTCCTCAGCACCTTCCGGGCGATGATCTGATCCACTCCGTCGCTCTCCCTGCCTCCGCAGGCAAGATATACCGGAATGAAGCCCTCGATCTGGCTCATGATCCGGTTTCCGAAGGTGATTCCCAGCCGCTCGATCAGATAGGAGTCCAGCTCTTCGATCTTCTCCCGTACCTCTTCGCTCAGTCGGTACTTCACCCTCGCCTCACGGAACAGAATGTCCAGCTGACTTCCCGTCAGGGGAACGCCGTTCGTGTTCCCCGACGCCGCAAAGGGCTTGGCACGGCGGTCCAGATCCAGCACCATGGCACGGTCGTAGACCTTGTCCGATATGGCAAGCGTGGAATCGTCATTGTTCGCCGTCCCCACAAACCAGACGGTGTCGGGTATGTGCAGCCTCCCGTTTTGAAGCCGCCCGGGATCGTCCGGACGGCTGTCCGACACGATCTCGACGGTCCGGCTTTCGCTGTCCGGCAGCTCCAGCACCGACAAAAACTCGGCAAAATAGTATTCCACACGGGAGATGTTCATCTCGTCCAGCACGGTGATGTACACCCGATCGTTGGCTCCCGCCTCGTACAGCTTCCGAAGCAGTTCGGTTTCACGGAAGGTCCCCGTGAACTCGTTGAAATAGCCCAAAAGATCGGTCCGATCCTTCCAGGAGGGCTGAACCGGAACCATGACGGCGTCGTTGCCCATGAATTTGCCGAAGGCATAGGCAAGCGAGGTCTTACCGGTTCCCGAGATGCCCTGCATGATGATCAGCTTGGTCACCGACATCCCCGCCACGAAGGAGCGGATCACATCGGCGTCGTAGTACAGCCCCATCTGCCCTGCGGCAAAATTCCGGAATCGGGCACACAGCTCGGACAGCGTCAGTTCGGGATCGGTCTTCGGCGTCGGCACCGGGTGCAGATCGCTCTCACACAGCCGACTGAACCGAGGCCCTTCCTCCCCTCCCTTGGCACCGCTTTTCCCCGACGACCCCTTCCGAAAGGGCGTCCCGGCGTTCAAAGCGACCAGGAAGAGAATCAGCAAAACGAAGAGGATCAGAAGCCCCAGTGCCAGAATCAGCACAATGGATTTGGGCAGGGAGAGCAGTTGACTCCATCCCTCGCTGTCTTCCTCCGGAGTATGTACCGCCAGCGACAGAATCAGCAGAATGCCCAGAATCAGCACGGGAAGCAAAAACCATGCCGCAAGGGAGGGGCGGTTGTTCTTTTTTTCCTTTTTATTCTTTTTCTCAGCTTTATTCTTTTTCTCAGAAGTCATATGGATTGCCAATGCCTTTCTTTCATCCGACTTGGAAGCGTGGTACGGATCGGTCGGCGCCGTATCCGCCCGGGTCCGTCATCAAAGGGAAAATGCCGCCGCAAATGGTGTTCGGAAGCCGTTCGGGCGAAAAAGCCGGACATTTTTCGATTTTTTCGCAAACAGGGGAAAGACCCTCACTGTCCGCCGTCCTCCCGAGGAGGTTCGGATTTTGTCTTTTCCCTGCCTTTTTTGAACAATTCTTCCCTGCGGATTTTCCGTTTTGCCAGTCTCCACTGACTTTTGTAGTATTTTTCAAAGGCAAAATACTCCCGCTCCAGCCGCAAAAACCGTTCTCTTTCGGTGTGATCGGTGCCGTCTTCCTTTTCACCGGCAAGCAGGCGACAGCCTCTCAACTGTCCGACAAGCAACGCCCGTTCCTGCTCCCAGCCTTCTTCTTTTTCGGAAAGTTCCCTTTCATGGAGCCGATCCCTTTCCAGAAGAGCCTTTTCCGATCGGATCACCTCGTCGGCGAGCATCTTTTCGCCCATCTTCATGGCTGTGCGGACATCCTGCTCCAGCGCATCGGTCCGCCGACTTTGCTCTTTCGCACGAACCTCTGCCTCTTCCAGGCGGATCTTTGCCTCGGCGCACTGCCGCTCCGATTCCGCCAGCCGCTGTTCAAGATCACCATAGGCAAAGAGAAGCTCCTCAAGACGGCTTTCCAGCAGTTCGGCATATTCGCCGTCGGACAGATTCGCCCGTCCTGACGCCAGTTCCCGCCGAATCTCCTCTTTTCGCCGACTTTCTTCCTCCTGCACGATTTTTTCCAGTTCGGAGGTTCTTCCGCTTGCCAGATCGGCGAAAACCAGCCGAAGCAGTTCGCCGATCTCGCCCAACATTTCCCGATCCTTTTGGGGCAGTTCCTTGCGGCTCTCCTCCCGATTCTCCACCCGATACCCGGCGCCGTCATAGGCACGCAGATAGGAATACAGCTCGTATGCCGCCGCAAAATGACGGTTGCTTCGCAGAACATTGGTCTGCACCACCGGCGGACGAAGCAGGGGAGCCTTCGCCACCTCCTGCATCAGATCGGTGGACAGCAGTGTCTCCAGCTGGCCGAGAATTCCGGTAAGCCGTCCGGCAGGCGAGGTCGGATCGCTGCTCCTTCCGGTGCGGGTATCCTTCATGCGGCTCTGCCAAAGAAGCTCGCTGTCCCGATCGCTGACCCCCATGCTGCTGCACAACTCCAGCGATCCGCCTTCGCTGATTCCGGCAATTTCACGGTACCTCAAAGAAACAAAGTCCTTGATGTAGAGAAACAGCGCATAGAGAAAGCGGTTCTCGTAGACGGCGTAGTTCTCGGAATTCTCAATGATATAGATTTCTTCGGGGATCAGATGATCTTCATCCTCGGGATGGGGCTTCAACAGCTCCGCATGACCGGCAAGATGGCGCACCGATTCCTTGGTGGGATGCTTGGCTCGATCCACCCGAACCACATCCCCCTCTTTGTTGATCTGACTGCGCTGTTGTTCCACCGCCTTGACAAGGTGGGGCATGGTATTCTCGATCTGCCCGATCCAATCGTCGCACAGTTCGCACCTGCGGCTGCGGAAGGTCAGCTCAAAGGGCGTCTCTCCGACCTCGGAAAACGCCGATTTCCCGGTGTTTTTCTCCCTGCAAAGACTGCGGAGAACCCGATAATATTTCAGGTCACGGGACAGATCTCTTCTGTCTTTATCGTTTGTCAGACTCATGTTCGTTTATCCTGCCTTTCGGGGAGGTTGCCCGATGATTTGCATTTTGCCGTTTATTTCAGATACTTCTCCAGCGTGTGTCTGCAAAGGGGAAGTCCGTCTTCCCCGAACAGACGGTCCAGACAGGCCTCCAGACCTTTTGCCTCGGTGCGCACATAGACCGGATTCTGATTCTCCAGCTTCCTCAGCACCTTCCGGGCGATGATCTGATCCACTCCGTCGCTCTCCCTGCCTCCGCAGGCAAGATATACCGGAATGAAGCCCTCGATCTGGCTCATGATCCGGTTTCCGAAGGTGATTCCCAGCCGCTCGATCAGATAGGAGTCCAGCTCTTCGATCTTCTCCCGTACCTCTTCGCTCAGTCGGTACTTCACCCTCGCCTCACGGAACAGAATGTCCAGCTGACTTCCCGTCAGGGGAACGCCGTTCGTGTTCCCCGACGCCGCAAAGGGCTTGGCACGGCGGTCCAGATCCAGCACCATGGCACGGTCGTAGACCTTGTCCGATATGGCAAGCGTGGAATCGTCATTGTTCGCCGTCCCCACAAACCAGACGGTGTCGGGTATGTGCAGCCTCCCGTTTTGAAGCCGCCCGGGATCGTCCGGACGGCTGTCCGACACGATCTCGACGGTCCGGCTTTCGCTGTCCGGCAGCTCCAGCACCGACAAAAACTCGGCAAAATAGTATTCCACACGGGAGATGTTCATCTCGTCCAGCACGGTGATGTACACCCGATCGTTGGCTCCCGCCTCGTACAGCTTCCGAAGCAGTTCGGTTTCACGGAAGGTCCCCGTGAACTCGTTGAAATAGCCCAAAAGATCGGTCCGATCCTTCCAGGAGGGCTGAACCGGAACCATGACGGCGTCGTTGCCCATGAATTTGCCGAAGGCATAGGCAAGCGAGGTCTTACCGGTTCCCGAGATGCCCTGCATGATGATCAGCTTGGTCACCGACATCCCCGCCACGAAGGAGCGGATCACATCGGCGTCGTAGTACAGCCCCATCTGCCCTGCGGCAAAATTCCGGAATCGGGCACACAGCTCGGACAGCGTCAGTTCGGGATCGGTCTTCGGCGTCGGCACCGGGTGCAGATCGCTCTCGCACAGCCGACTGAACCGAGGCCCTTCCTCCCCTCCCTTGGCACCGCTTTTCCCTTTTGAACCGGCGGCTCGGGTCGGATGAAAGCGCAGGGACAGAAGGACGACAAACAGAATCAGCAGAAGAAGCAGGGCGATCATATACAGAAAGATAGCGGTGTGACCGGTCAGCGCCGACCAGATTTCGGAGTCCCTGATGCTTTGCAGAAAGCCCGAATTTTCAATGGCAAGGGTGGAAATAACCATATCGTAAACCTTTCTATGAAAACAGGCATCGATCCGGGTGCAGGATGCGGGGCAGTCCGACTTCTCAAAGAGAAGCCGAACGCCCGGACTTCGTTTGCGGGGTTGGTCACAAGGATAAAAGTCATGCAGAGGGTCGATGCCTAAAAATGGATATGTGAATCCCGGCAGTTTTCGACAGAGAATAAACCTATGCTCTATCTTTTATTCTACCGAAACTGAAAAATTCCTTTCAATTTTGCGAAAAATCCTGTAAATTTTTTGCCGTTTTCCGAGGGCGCATCACATTCCCACCCGATAGTGGTTGATCAGACAGCCGTCGGCGATGATCTGCCGCTCCTCGGGGGACAGGTTGCCGAGGCTCAGGGTCAGTTCCCGGACAGAGCCGTCCTTCCCGATCACATGGGCAACCGTATCGGAGGCTCCCGACAGGAGCAGATCCCGAACGCCGGTGACCAGAATGTAGTCCCCTGTCTCCAGATGGGGGTCTTCGGGAACGGTGAAGGGCAACATTCCCCAGTTGATCAGGTTGGAGCGGTACCTCTTGGTTGCGTACTCGATGGCGATATTGGCGACGCCGCCCAGCACCCTCTGACAGGATGCCGCCTGCTCTCTTGCCGATCCGTCGCCCGGCTTGACGGCATAGATCAGAGTACCCAGCAGAATTTCCTCCTTGGGGGTATCGGTGTAGGGTGCGATCTTCTCATAAACCTCCGACAGAGCGTCGGGAGCCTTTCCCGCTCTGCGCTCCGACTCCAGCGTGCGGATTTCCTTGGCGGTCGGGACATAGGACGGGTCCCGTCTGGACAGGGCAAAGGAGGACAGACGCTCGGGATTGGAGCGGTAGGACGAGGTTTCGCCCGAGGGAATCAGCTCGTCGGTGGTGGTGACGGGGTCCTCCAGCACGCTCGCCACCTTCAGAAGGCAGGTGTCGGGTGCCGCAGGGAAATCGGGCCAGTCGGCAATATTGGGGCCGAAGACCAGCTTTTCCTCGGGATTTGCCCGTCCGAATCCGTTGTAAACCCGATTTTTGTAAACCGTGTCGTCATAATGATAATCGGGAGCGGTGTATTCCACTTCGAGATCGGTAGCAGGCGTCAGTACGCCGCCCATTTTTGCCGTTGCGGCGATGGAACGGGAATCCATCAGTGCCACTGCCGCAATCTGACCCTCGCCGGGCTTGGAACCCTCTCTGTTGGGGAAATTCCGGGTGGAATGACGGATGGACAGTCCGCCGTTGGCGGGAACATCGCCTGCGCCGAAGCAGGGACCGCAGAAGGCGGTGCGCAGGATGGCTCCTGCCTCTGCCAGGGTGGATGCCCTGCCCGTCCGCAGAAGTCCCAGAAGGGTGGGCTGGGAGGCGGGATAGACCGACAGTCCGAAGCCGCCGGCGCCTACCGATCCGCCCGACAGGATGTCAGCGGCGGCGCAGAGATTCTCATAGGAGCCGCCTGCGCATCCGGCGATGACTCCCTGATCCACATAAAATTTTCCGTCCCGGAATTTGGAGCGAAGGTCCAGCTTGACGCCCAGTTCCTTCTCTGCCGTCTCCTCGACCTTTTTCAGATAGGTCGGGGCATTTGCCAGGAAATCCCGGATGGTGTACGCATTGGAAGGATGGAAGGGCAGTGCGATCATGGGCTCGACGGTCGAAAGATCAATCTCCACCAGACCGTCGTAGTAGGCAACACCCTTGGGCGCCAGCGGCTTGTAGTCGTAGGCTCTGCCGTGAAGGGTAAGGAATTCCTCGGTCTTTTCATCGGTCATCCAGATGGAGGACAGGCAGGTGGTTTCGGTGGTCATAACATCCACGCCGTTACGGAAATCCATGGACAGTCCGGAAATGCCGTCGCCCACGAACTCCAGAATCTTGTTCTTGACAAATCCGCCGGGGAAGGTTGCCCCAACCAGTGCCAGTGCCACATCGTGGGGACCCACGCCGGGGCGGACCTTGCCGGTCAGGTGAACGGCAATCACCTCGGGGCGGGGGATGTCATAGGTGCGGCAGAGCAGCTGCTTGACCAGTTCGGGACCGCCCTCACCGATGGCAAGGGTTCCCAGTGCGCCGTACCTTGTATGGGAGTCGGAGCCGAGAATCATCTTTCCGCATCCCGCAAAGCACTCCCGCATATAGGAATGGATCACCGACTGATGGGCGGGGACGAAGATACCGCCGTATTTCTTGGCGGCGGACAGACCGAAGAGATGGTCGTCCTCGTTGATGGTGCCGCCTACGGCGCACAGCGAATTGTGGCAGTTGGTCAGGACATACGGAATGGGAAATTTCGTCAGTCCCGATGCTCTGGCAGTCTGAATAATGCCCACATAGGTGATGTCATGAGACGCCATGGCGTCGAATTTGATCTTGAAATTTTCATCGTTGCCCGAGTGATTATGGGCAGTGAGGATAGAATATGCCATAGTGTTCTTCCGTGCCGCCTCAGCGGGGACGCATGAGCCGTCGCTGAACCGTCCGTTTTCGTAGAACACACCGTGTTTGATCAGCTTTACCATTTTCGTTACCGTTCCTTTACCGTGATTGCCTGATTTTACCCTGTTTTCTTTTCATTTTCATCGGGTGCTTTTATTCTATCACATTTTTCCCGTCTTTGCAAGGGCTTTGAGCTTCTTTTTTTCATTCTGAAGCGATTTTCCGGATCCACTGCCTTCCGTACAAAGCCTTATCCCGATTTTGCAACAAATTGTTTACAAAATGCTAAAGAAAAATTATATAATTCTATTGACACATTTCGCATTTTGTGCTACAATATGAATGTGACAAAGGCGAGGGAACTCCACGAAACAGTCGCTGACCGTCACCCTCGGGTGGGGAATCGCTCATTCGGGAGAAGAGGCGAGATGCGGCTGTCGGCTCTGCCGTCCCTGCGACATACCGACCTGCCGACCCGTCACCCTCGGGTAGGAGGGAATCGCTTCCACTGAGACAAACGCCGATTTATGGCTGTCGGCACCGCCGACCCGACCGCCACCCTCGTGTGGAAGGGAGACATTTCCCACGGGGCAGCCGCCGATTTACGGCTGTCGGCACCGCCGACTCGGCTCTGCCGACTCGGCACCGCCGACCTCGGGTGGGGGAAGTTACCTCGACAGAAGCGAGTTGTTAAGGAACAATTTCTCGTCTTACGCCGAGAAATTGATTTGATCTTTTTTCCGCCTTTCTTTACGAGAAGAAAGCAGGTCAGTCCGCCTACGGCGGATGACCGGAAAGACTCGCTCAGGGGAAGAACTCAAAGTTCTTCCCCTGAGAACCCCCATCTCCTATGCGATCGGCGTTCCGCCTCCCATGACAGAGGCGAACTCTCTTTCCCCCATGCTTGGATTTGTCCCCTCGGAGTCTTTGGCTCGTCCATCCGCCCCGACAGGGCGGACAAATTTGTATTTCATCATCCAGAAAAAGAATGTCGGCAGCCAAGGATTAGGGTGGGGAGCCCGAGGGGAGGGAAAAAACTTCGGCGCTTGAGATGGTTTTTCCCTTCCCTCGGAAGGAGTCGAAGTTTTTCTTAATCAAAACCTCTTGTCATAAGGAACAATTTCTCGTCTAGCGCCGAGAAATTGGATATAATCCTTTTTCCGCCTTTCTTTACGAGAAGAAAGCAGGTCAGTCCGCCTACGGCGGATGACCGGAAAGACTCGCTCAGGGGAAAACCCGGTTGAAGAACCGGAGGTTCTTCAACCTTTCTTCCCCTAAATACCCCATCTCCTATGCGATCGGCGTTCCGCCTCCCATGACAGAGGTGAACTCTCTTTCCCCCACGCTCGGATTTGTCCCCTCGGAGTCTTTGGCTCACAGCGTATCCCGCTTCGGGTGAGAGATGTTGAACACCTGTGGGGCAGTAGCCGATTTATGGCTGTCGGCTCTGCCGACCAGTCACCCTCGGGTGGGAGGGAGTCGCCTTCCCCGAGACAAACGGCGAGATAGGCTGTCGGCGCTGCCGACCTGCGACATACCGACCTGCCGACCGTTTTGATTATCAGAAAGGACTGATTTCATGAGCAAGAGCGTCTATTCCCTGATCCTCTCCGACGAGGTGGTCGACGCCGTGGACCGGCTTGCCTACCAAAAGGGGCTGTCCCGATCGGCCATGGTCAACGAACTGCTGGCATCGGCAGTCTCCTGCGTCACCCCCGAAATGTGGGTGCGTCAGATTCTGAGCCGGCTGGACGAGGGGCTGTCCGACGGCGTATTCCTGCCCGTTCAGAGCGGCGGAAATGCCTACTCGGTGCGCTCCCGGCTGGTTTACAAATACAACCCTTCCCTGCGCTACTCCATCGAGCTTTCCAAGGCGGCACTGCCCGAAATCGGCACCCTCAAGGTGGGACTGCGGAGCCGAAGCGATCAGCTGATTCTGCTTCTGCTGGATTTCTTCCGGCTGTGGCAGACGGTGGAGTCTGCCTACTGCCCCGATGTCGGCTATGCCGTTCGTGACGGCAGACTGGAACGGGAACTGCGGCTTCGGGACGGTCTCCATGAAAATCCCACCCCGAAAGCCATCGGAGACGCCATCGTGTCCTATGTGAATCTGCTCAACAACGCCATCTCCGTCTTCTTCGAGCAATCCTGTGACCAAACCCTCGCGCTCCCCCCGATTCTTTCCCTGTGCGATCGGCATTACAGCCGCCCGGATGTGCTGAGAATCTAGCGATTTCCGCCGTTTTCCCGACCTGTTTGCCGAATATATATCCAAAAATCAGTATGACGAAAGGAAGTCTTGAACCATGAAAGACAACAAATATACCCAAAAATCCATGGAAGCCCTGCGTGAAGCCCAGAATCTTGCAGAAGAGAACGGGAACCCCTCCCTTCTGCCCGAGCATCTGTTCTGCGCACTGGTTTCCGATCCCGAGGGACTTGTCCCCCGCCTGCTTTCCAAGATGGGCGTGGACGCCGCCGCCCTTCATCGGGACCTTGCCGCCGAGATTGATCGGCTGCCCAAAGTTCAGGGCGGCGAGCTGTACGCCTCCCGTGAGCTGTCCGAGGTCATCCGCATTGCCGAAAACGAAGCCGAAAAGATGCACGACAGCTATCTGTCCGCCGAGCATCTGATGCTGGGACTTCTGGAGAAGCCCACCGAAAAAATCTCCGCCCTGCTCCGCCGCTATGGCATCACCAAGGACGGAGTCCTGTCCGCACTGAAGGAGGTCAGAGGCAATCGCTCCGCCGATTCGGACAATCCCGAGGCCACCTACGACGCCCTGAAGAAATACGGTACCGATCTGTGCGAGCGTGCAAGGGCGCAGAAGCTGGACCCCGTCATCGGGCGGGACGAGGAAATCGCCAATGTGATCCGGATCCTGTCCCGTAAGACCAAGAACAATCCCTGCCTGATCGGCGAACCCGGCGTGGGCAAAACCGCCATCGCCGAGGGACTTGCCCAGCGAATCGTCAAGGGCGATGTCCCCCAGAATCTGAAGGACACCTCCCTGTTCTCGCTGGACATGGGCGCACTGATCGCAGGAGCCAAGTTCCGGGGTGAATTTGAGGAGCGTCTGAAGGCGGTACTGAACGAAATCAAGGCCTCCGACGGCAAGATCATCCTGTTCATCGACGAACTTCACACCATCGTGGGCGCAGGCGCCACCGAAGGCGCCATGGATGCCGGCAATCTGCTGAAGCCCATGCTGGCAAGGGGCGAACTGCACTGCATCGGCGCCACGACCCTGAACGAATACCGCAAGTATATCGAAAAGGATGCCGCTCTGGAGCGGCGGTTCCAGCCGGTCACCGTCCCCGAACCCTCGGTGGAGGACACCATCTCCATTCTGCGGGGTCTGAAGGAGCGGTACGAGGTCTATCACGGCGTCAAAATCCACGACAGCGCCCTGATTTCGGCGGCGACCCTGTCCGACCGTTATATTTCCGACCGTTTCCTGCCCGATAAGGCCATCGACCGGGTGGACGAAGCCTGCGCCATGATCAAATCCGAGATGAACTCCATGCCTCAGGAGCTGGACGAGGTTCGCCGTCGGATTCTCCAGCTCCAGATCGAAGAGGCGGCACTGAAAAAGGAGACCGACAAGCTGTCCGCCGACCGTCTGGAAACCATTCAGGGCGAGCTTGCCGACCTGAATGAGAAATTCAACAGCATGAAGGCTCAGTGGGAAAGTGAAAAATCCTCCATCGGCAAGGTTCAGAAGCTGCGGGAGGAGATCGAGCAGGTCAACGAGCAGATTGAAAACGCCCAGTCCGCCGGAAGCTACGACCTGTCCAAGGCGGCAGAACTTCGCTATTCGGTTCTGCCCCGCCTGCAAAAACAGCTTGCCGAAGAGGAGGAAAAGGCGAAATCTGCGCCCACAACCTCCTATCTGCGCACCTCGGTCACCGAGGAGGAGATCGCCCGTATTGTGGCAAGATGGACAAAAATCCCCGTTTCCAAACTGATGGAGGGCGAAAAGGAGAAACTCCTGCGGCTGGAAGATACCGTTCATCAGCGTGTCATCGGTCAGGATGCCGCCGTCACGGCGGTCTGCGATGCCATCCTTCGTTCCCGTGCGGGCATCCAGAACCCCAACCGTCCGCTGGGTTCCTTCCTCTTCCTGGGACCCACCGGCGTGGGCAAAACCGAGCTTGCCAAAACCCTTGCCGAGACCCTGTTTGACGATGTCAAATCCATGATCCGGATTGATATGTCCGAATATATGGAGAAGCACTCGGTGGCAAGACTGATCGGAGCGCCTCCCGGCTATGTGGGCTATGACGAGGGCGGACAGCTGACCGAAGCGGTTCGTCGCCGTCCCTATGCGGTCATCCTCTTCGACGAGATCGAAAAGGCGCACCCCGATGTCTTCAACATCCTGCTCCAGGTGCTGGACGACGGCAGAATCACCGATTCCAAGGGCAGGACGGTGGATTTCAAGAACACCATCATCATCCTGACCTCCAATCTGGGTTCCGACATTCTGCTGGAGGGCATCACCCCCGAAGGCGAGATTTCCCATGAAGCCAAGGCACAGGTGGACGCTCTGCTCAAACGCTCCTTCCGCCCCGAATTCTTAAACCGTCTGGACGAAATCAGCATCTTCAAGCCCCTGACCGAAGCGGACATCCAAAAGATTGTCGATCTGATGCTTGCCGACCTGGAAAAACGCCTTTCCGACAAACAGCTGATTCTCCGTGTCACCGACGCCGCCAAGGAGAGAATCATCAAGGAGGGCTACGATCCCATCTACGGCGCCCGTCCGTTAAAGCGGTATATCCAGTCCCATGTGGAGACCCTACTGGCAAGATATATCATCGCCAGAGACCCCACCCCCGATTCCATCGTCACGGTGGACGAGGGCGCAGACGGTCTGACGGTACGGTAACGCCGCCCCTCAACACAAGCATCCCCCGCACCCGATTTACGGGTGCGGGGGATTTTGTATCCGTTCATCGAATCATTTTCCGGGGACGATCAGCTCGGGATCGACATCCACAAATTCCTCGGGCGCATAATGCTCATAAGAGGCGGCAATCAGATGATAGCAGACGCCATCCTTCCGCGTTTCCGACAGTTCCTCAAACTGCGCCATGGTTCCGGCAATCAGCAGCTCGGCATCCTCGACGGCAACGCCCTCCCGTCCGCGGGCATATCGGTGATCGGTCAGAACCTCAAATCCCAGCGATTCCAGATAGACCTCCTGTGCCGCAAGCCATTCTTCCCTGTCCTCATAGCGGCCTGAAGGATCGTTGGTTATCCCCTGAATGCCGTTTTCATCGGTTGTTTCAAACCAGAAGCTGACCCGGCATACCGTCCTGACCTCGACCGTATCAACGGTCAGGAAGTAGGACGGAAGGTTCCACACCGTGCCTTCCAGCTCATACCCGGGCTCCACTATATAGGAAGCATAATCCGACTCGGTTCCGGATCCGGTAAAATCATAGTACAGTCCGTCCTGAACACGGGAAGACCAGAACAAATCGCCCCGATAACTTCTGTCGGGCAGCTTGGTCCATTTTCCGGTTTTCTGTGTAAAGACATAAAACTGCTTGACGCCGTCGGAGGTCACCAGAACCGCCGATTTGGGCTGACCCGCATCCTCCAGATAGCGATCATAGAAAACCTCAGAACCATCCGCTTGGACAGCCAGCAGGACGGGCCCGGCAGGCTCGGTCGGTTGGACGGGAGACACCGTAGTCAGGGCAGTAGTGGTGGTCACGGCGTCGGAGGCTTCCGCAGAAGCCGATCCTGTTCCGTCACCGCCCGCAAGTACACTGCCGGAGAGATCGGCACAGCCCGAAAGAAGGGTCAAGAGCAGAGTCAGGGTAAGAACGGCGGTCAATAGTTGTTTTTTCATAAAGGTCCCTCCAAATCATTTTCTGAATTGTTAAGTATCATGTATAAAGCATCCATGCGACTGAATAGCACACATCGCCACTTGAAGCGGTAAAGGTTTCAACTTCGATCGTATACACGCCCGATACAGTAGGCGTATATTCAAGGATTTCAATATTGTTCTTTGCTGTAACCGAATAAGCAACCAAATTACCGTTGGGATCATAAAGTTTCAGATCCAAATCCGGCAGACTGCAGATTGCGAGATTGCCTGAATAGATGCTTCCTGTTGCGGGTCGCAAAAAACTCAACGATATGCGGTATGTCTTTCCCGAAAGCATTCCAATGCTATACTCATCTGAAGGTTTTTGATTGGCAGGAACGACATCATATTCGAAATAGCCATTTCTTAATGCGGAAAGGGCCTTTTCACAATCTATGATACCTGCACCGTATTTTTCATAATTTGCATCGGATGTATCAGGAAGATTTCTTGAAAATGTGTAGACATTCCCCTCATCATCAGTATATGACGGATTCACAGCTGCCGTCACCACAGATTTCACAAGATCGGGACAATAGGTAAGGACGCTACTGCATTCCATCATTAGTGCGCATATGCCTGCGACAACAGGAGTGGCATAGCTGGTTCCTGTGAGGGGCGACTGAGATGTAACTCCCATTATATCTGTTCCAGGTGCGCTAATATCAGGCTTATATGACACACCACTTACACTCATGGAATTGTAGCTAGAACTCGAACACAAACTACCGTTTAATTGCACATTTCCAACTGCGATTACATTATACCCCATTCCCCAGTCAGAAAAATAGCCATTGTTGCCCACCGCAGACACTGCTGTAACCAATGTTGTGTTGCACACCCCGTCCAACCATTGAGCATTTGTATTATAGGCGCAGGTGGACAATTGCAGACTTGAAAAACTCAATGATAGAATATTCACTCCCTGATCAATCAGCCATTCAACAGCACCATTTGCCCCACCATGCATATTCGCTCCTGCACAGTACAATTCACATCCAGGCGCAAACTGTCTTATGATAGATGCGACATTAGTCGAGTGAATAAAGACACCGTCGGTATGCCCACTTTCCCAGTCATTATGATCGCTATCTAACCCCAAAACGCTTTGATACTCATATGCAACGCCATAATTATCTACAGTACCCACCACAATACCATCGCCAGTTAAGCCGAGACCGCTATATCCTCCATTAACATGAGTCATATCCAAATATTTCTCATTATATGCCTCCGCATATTCGAATGCAGCGGCAGGAGACAGAGACGAACTCGTTGATAGAGGCATCAATGTATTGTCATTTACCTCTGTTTCAAGCCACATATCACTGAAGGTGTCAAGGTTGATCTTCTGAACGCCAGAGCATGAAGCGATGCTATATGCCTCACTCTGCGACAACTCAGCAAAAATTACCGGTGAATAATGGCTTACATAGGTTATTTCACAATCAGTCAAATAAGAATCAACAAATGCGGCGTTATGAGTAGCATACGCATCTGCGCAAAGGCTCCTATACTCGCTCAGTAGTCTATTAGCTACATCCTTATCCAGTTCCGATGCCGAATTTCGAAGAAAATTCCGATACTCATCAAGTGAAACATTCGACATCAAAACATTTGTGGCTGATACTGATAGTCCATCGCTTTCTGAAAGCAGCACTCCCGATTCCTCAGTCAAATCAATGGTACAACTTGCAGAGTCAATGTCTGAAATCCAGATCATAACAGACTGTTTCTCAGAAGCATTCCCGCTCTCTGTGTACGCATTCAAAAGTTCTGAATCAAGAATTTGATCTCCGTCCACAATGGTTGTAGCATAACTGGTAAGTGTAATTCCGCAAGAAATAGAAATAAGCAAAATACAAGATAATACTTTTTTCAACATATTCATTCCCCCTTTATTGTAATTTAATTATATATCTTTAATTTCAAAATGTCAATTGACACATTATTAGAATTTTACATATGTTTTTTGTGCAATCTGCCACTTATAAAAAATGTATCATTCAACCGGTGTTCTTCTTTTGCCTTGACAAAAGGCAAAACATGTGTTACAATGGTCAAAAAAAGAAAGGATTCCCGCATATGCAAGCCAAGTTTCCTTTGATCTGGCTCCCGATGGCAATTCTTGCCGCTCTTGTTTCTGCCGCGGGTCTGCTTCCTCTGTCCTATTGCATCCCGGTTCCCCTGATCGCTCTTCACCTTCTGCTGAACCTGCCCCTTTTTGTCCGAGGTTTTGTGGAAGGCGGTCGGATGCGGGGCTGTCTGTACGGAAATCTCTGTCTTCGGGCATTCTGCCTTTCGGTCAGTATCATCGTGGCGGTGCAGATCGGTACGACCGTCTGCTTTTTCCCCACCCGCCGATACGGGGAGCTGATCGCCTCCCTCGCCGTGGCGATTCTCGTTGAGGGACTGATTTTCTGGATCGGAATCATCGCCGTCTACTGCATCTCCGGCAGAATTGTCGGAATTGTTTCAATTTTCGTATATATTATACTACATTGCATCAAAAATGTCAATTGTTTTTTTTGCCAAAATTATATATTTGATTTTGTTTGTTTTGCACAGGGATATTACAGGGAATCGGACTTCCGTAAAAATATCCGATCCCGTCCGAAAGCCCTCTTCCCCGGATGTGCCTTTCGGTAACCGCTATCGAAGGCTGATTGGGGCTTCCCCGTTTGCCGTATGAATCCTTTATATAAAGTTTTTGAAGGGGTTCGGGGTGCCTTTTTGGAAAAAGGCACCCCGGAGGCTGACGAAAAAGTCTGATTCCCTTCTCAACAGAGGGAAATTTGTCCAAAGCCGATTCATCCGGAAAGGTCAAAATCATCTGTTGTATGGCAGGGACTTGCCCCGACGAAATCCGCAAAATCGAAAAAAACCGATATATGCGAAGCGGCGGGAGCAAGCCCCCGCCCTACGGTGTGTTTGGATCGAATCCTCGACCTTGTGATTCAATCCGAATGTTTACATTCCAATCCCGAAGTGATCGGCGGTATCGACTGCGATCTCAGTTGACCACGTGGATGGGGTCGCCCCGAAGAAAATGCTCCAGATTGTCTGCCACGATGCCCATGAGCCGCTCCCTTGTCTCAATGGGAGTCCATGCCGCATGAGGCGTCACGATGACATTGGGCAGCCCGATCAGCGGACAGTCCGCCGACTGAGGCTCGGTCGCCAGCACATCCAGTGCCGCAAACCCCGGACGACCGACAATCAAACCATCCCGCAGGGCGACCTCGTCCACCACGCCCCCACGGGAGGTGTTGACGAACAGGGATCCGATCTTCATACGGGCAAATGCGTCGGCATCGAACATCCCTGCCGTATGGGGGGTCAAGGGGGTATGAACCGTCACCACATCCGACTGCTCCAGCAGGGCGGAAAATGATACAAATTCCACATCGGGATCGGTCCCCGGGGTACGGGTATGAACGAGAATCTTCATGCCGAAGGCTCTGCCGATCCGTGCCACCGCTCTGCCGATGGAGCCGAATCCCACAATTCCCAGGGTTTTCCCGAATAACTCTGCCGTCGGGAAGGCAAAAATAGAAAAGAACCGACTTTTCTGCCATCCGCCCTCCCGAACGAAGGTGTTGAAGTCGCCCACCCGGGAGAAGCACTCCAGAATCAGAGCGAAGGTATGCTGTGCCACCGCCTCGGTAGAGTAGGCACCGGCATTGCAGACCGTGATTCCCCGCTCTTTGGCATAGGCGGTATCAATGTTGTTGTATCCTGTGGCGAACAGCCCGATGTAGCGCAGATTGGGTGCATAGTCAATCTCGCACCTTCCGATTTTCGTCTTGTTGCAGAAGATCGCCTCGGCGTCCCGTATTCTGTCCAGCTGTTCCTGCCCCTCTGCATTCTCGGCATACAAAGTCAACTCGCCGAATTTCTCAAAGGGAGCAAAAGATACATCCCCTTGGGATACCGTCCCCGCATCGGTAAACACCATTTTCATCTGAATTATCCCGCCTTTCGGATCAGCCGACCGTCCGTCGGCAGAAAATGTCGTGCGCCCGGAGTGCCGGATGTGAAATCACCGTCGTCATAATACGCCGAGCATGATCATTATAACCTATTTTTTCGACAATTTCAAGGGCTTTTTTCAGCATAATGCAAGAATTTCAAAAATTTTGTAAAATCATGTGTACAAATGGTGAATTTTGTGTTATAGTATAAGTGATCATTCTTGAAAGAAATACGGAGGTTTCTATGAAAGATTTGTACGGACCACTGAGCGTTATCGGAATGCGCGGCTGTGAGGAATTTGTCGGACAGGTAGACGCCTATCTGAAGGAGTGGAGAGGGGACGAAAAGGGATTTATCGTCTCTGCCGAATGTCCCCGCTTCGGAAGCGGCGAAGGTAAGGGACTGCTCCATGAATCCCTTCGGGGACACGATGTCTACATCATCTGCGATATGTTCAATCACGGCGTCAGCTATACGATGTACGGCAAAGAGGTTCCCATGTCCCCCGACGATCATTTTGCCGATCTGAAGCGGATTATCGGCGCCATCGGCGGCAAAGCCAGAAGAATCAATGTTATCATGCCCATGCTTTACGAGGGAAGACAGCACAAGAGAGCCTCCCGTGAATCGCTGGACTGCGCTCTTGCCCTTCAGGAGCTGGTGGACATGGGCGTCACCAACATCATCACCTTCGATGCCCACGACGCAAGAGTCCAGAACGCCATCCCGCTCAGCGGCTTTGAAAATGTACGGTGTACATACCAGATGATCAAAGCCCTGATCAAAACGGTTCCCGATCTGTCGCTGAACCACGACGATCTCTGCGTGGTTTCCCCCGACGAGGGCGGCATGAGCCGCGCCATCTACTATTCGTCGGTGCTGGGTCTGGATCTGGGTATGTTCTACAAACGCCGCAACTATGCCGTGATCGTCAACGGCAGAAACCCCATTGAAGCCCACGAATATCTGGGCAAGAGCGTCTGCGGCAAGGATGTCATCATCGTAGACGATATGATCTCCTCCGGCGACTCGGTGATTGAAGTTGCCGCAAAGCTCAAGGAAAAGGGTGCCAAGCGCATTTTCGTATTTGCCTCCTTCGGTCTGTTCTGCAACGGACTTGCCAATGTGGACAAGGCCTATGCCGACGGCATCATCGACCGGATCTTCACCACCAACCTGATCTACCGGACCCCCGAGCTGAAGCAGCGGGCATGGTATACCGAGGTCAATATGTGCAAGTTCGTCTCGCTGATTGTAGACACGCTCAACTATGACAATTCGCTGGGCAGTCTGCTCTCCCCCGCAACCAAAATTCACGCCTATGTGGATCAGGCAGTGGCAAGCGGCAAGGTCAAGAGATAAATAAATCAACCAAAAAACCGGGTTGACGCTGAATTGAAGTGCCCCCTGTCAAGTAGACAGACGAAAAAACAAAAATATTTACAAAT
>JBJDZJ010000019.1:0-4506 GCA_051867915.1 Eubacteriales bacterium | reverse complement strand
ATCTCCAAAGTGTAGGCAATCGCCGACATCCAGGCAAACAGCAGGGATTTTTCACCGCTTTCGGCATAGAGGGTACAGATTTCGCCGAATTGATTGGCAAGCAGAACCTTTTTGGCAAGTCCCACGGTAAAGCGCAGAATGCCGTCGGAAAGGCCCGACAGGGTATAGGAACGGTCGGAAAGCTCGGCCTCCACATCGCTGTATCGGACAATGGGTCCCGCGATCAGCTGAGGGAAAAGGCAGAGATAGGTGGCAAAGGACAGCGGATTCTTCTGAATCTTCGCCTGTCCCCGATAGACATCTATGGTGTAGGACATGGCCTGAAAGGTATAGAAGCTGATGCCCACCGGCAGAGCCAGCCCCGGAAGGGGAATCTGCCATCCGGTAAGGGTGTTCAGGGTGGAAACCAGAAAATCGGCGTACTTGAACAGGGCAAGCATTCCCACATTGCCCACCACCGACAAAATCAGCAGAGCCTTCCGAAGGCCCTTCCCTGTCCGCTCGCTGAGAAAGAGTCCGATCAGCCAGTTAAAGAGGGCGGACAGGGGCAGAAGCCAGAAGAGTCCCGATTCGCCGACAAAATAGAACAGCAGGGAGGCGATCAGCAGAACCCCGTTTTTCAGTTTTTTGGGCGCAACCGAATAAAGCGCCAGTGTCAGGATCAGAAAATAGAAAAGAAAGGCAGCCGACGAGAAATTCATGGGCGATCGTCCTTTGCATCAAAATTCGTCCGATAGCGAAAAGCGGCGCACAATCGCCGAACGGATGCGGTTTTGTGCGCCGTTTTCAGATATCCGGAGGTTTGGCGGTCAGATGTCGATGTTCTCGAATGCGCTCTTGACCGATCCGGCACGCTGAAGGTCGGAATCCATAATCAGAAGAATGGCGTTCCGATTCACCACGACATCCACCACCGTAGCCGTCACGCAGATCCATTTGGAGGGATCGACGCCCGCCCGAATGGCGTCGGCGATGTTCTGAACATCCGCACCGTCGTTCAGCGTCAGGACTGCCAGCGTATAGGGAATGGAACCGATGATCGGCTCGGACACTTCCGCATCCTTTGCGGACGCAGGAGGCTCAATTCCGAAAACATATCGGAAGGCATCGGTATCGCCGAGATCCAGCCCCCGGCTTTCCAGCGAGGGGAACTCCACCGCACCTTCCAGCTGACTGTAAATCTCACCCACGATCTCTTCTGCGGTCTTGCCCTGATCTGCCGTAGGCTGACCTGCGGGATTTTCATCGGTGGTCATGCCCGTCGTAACAGATGCCTGCGATGCGGTTCCCGAATCGGAGGTCTGATTTTGCGTTCCTCCTTTGGTACAGGAGGTCAGCAGCATGGCGGATACCAGCATCCATGCGCAAAGCGATCCGCAGATTTTTGTGATGTTTTTCATTGTCTCATCCATCCTTTTGTTTTTCTTGAAGTATGAACCGCTTGTCGGGATCGGCAAAAAACCGCCGCCCGGAAGGAACGGGTTCATAAAGATTTTCTATATTCTTTGTCTGTGTGAAAGTTTTTATACACGCAAACCGAAATTTCAAAAAAGACATTTGCCGTTTTCACGGTGGGTCGGCGTCAGACCCGACTGCCCTATGACAGCTCCTTGCCGTTGTTTTTTGCAATCTGCTTTTCGCAGAAGCCGGCGATTCTTGCGGCGCTGTTTTGGCGGATATATTTTCTCTGTGCGCAAATCATGGCATCTGCCGTTTCGGGATTCAGCAGCCGCTCCAGCGCCGGAATCAGGTCATCGGGACAGCGGGCGGAAAGGCTCATGCCCCGATCGGCAAAGAAGGCCAGATTGCGATCCTCACACCCGGGAATCGGGGACAGATGAATCAGCGGAACCCCTGCCACTGCCGCTTCGGTAGACGACAGCCCTCCGGGCTTGGTCATATAAACCGTCGCCAGGTGAAGATAATCGGGCATCCGATCCACGCTGTGAAGCAGCAGAATCTGATTATCGGTGCCGTAAAGCCCTTTCAGACGGTCGTACAAATGCTGATTGCTTCCGCAGATCACGATCAGACGGTAGTTGGGATGAGCGGCAAGCCAACGGTAAATCAGCGCCACATCCGCTTCCATCTCGCCTGCTCCCATACTGCCGCCGGACAGAACCAGATATTCGAAATCGGGCGACAGCCCCAGCCGCTTTGCCGCCGTCTTACGGTCCACAGAGTCGGCAAACTCCCACCGAACGGGGATTCCGAAGGGATAAATTTTATGTTTCGGAATTCCTCTTGCCAGAAAATCGGGGGTCAGGGCGGGAGAGGGAGTCATGTAACAGTCGCAGTCGGTCTCCTCGGTAAAGGGGATGCAGACATAATCGGTGGCGACGAACACCGTCATGGGCAGACGATAGCCTGCCGCCCGCATTCCGGTGATGATCTCCGCCGGAAACACATGGGGCATGAAGATGGCGTCCACGGGATGCCGTTCCAGATAGTCTGCCAGCACCGCCGTCATACCCCGATTGATCAGATAAACCGGCGATTTCCACGGAATCCTTCTGACCAGATCCCCTGCGGCATAGATTTTCCCGAACAGCCTGGGCGATTTTTGGGCAATGCCCACATACACATCTCCGACAATCTGATCCACCGATCCCGACAGCAGGGCGTAGGGATCCAGCATCGCCGTTTTCCAACCCCGACGGGCAAGCTCTCTTGCAATGGCGATGCCCGCCGCATTATGTCCCCCGCCGGTAGAGCAGGACAGAATCAACGCTTCCATAATAAACTCACCCGAAAAGCCTTCTTTTCCTCACGGCTGAAAAAGAGCCGCACGGTAACAGCAAATGTAATCAGTCCGCATCCGATCAGAAGCATCGGATCCTGTACGGTAACAATCAGATAGGCCAGCACCGACAGATAGGTCACCAGCGTCCGATAATAATGGGGCGAAATCCGAAGAATCACCGAGTAAAACAGGAAAAAGAAGATCAGCGAAAGCAGGGGACGCCAGACCGGCAAAAGGGCCAAAAAACAGCCGAAGGTGGTGGCAATGCCCTTCCCGCCCTTAAAATGGCAGAAAACCGGGAATATGTGTCCCAGCACCGGAGCCGCCAGTACCAACGGGAACAGATAGGACGATCTGCCGTCCGGAACCCGGGTCAGATACAGGAGAATCGGCGCCGCACCCTTGCCGATATCGCCGATCAGTGTCAGAACGCCGCACCAGAAGCCTCCCTGCATAAAGGCATTCGCCGTTCCGGGGTTGTGATCCTTGGTTCCGTCGGTAACATCTTTTCCGAGAAGCCCGCCGATCACTTTTGCAAAAAGGATCGACCCGCACAGATAGCCGACAATGATGTAAAATGCCGCTTTCACCGTCGATTTCTCCTTTCCTTCCATCTTAGAAAACGGGCGTTTTTTCGCTTCCCCGTTCTCCGGTACCCCATTCTACCACAATCCCGTCGATTTGTCAAGCGACAGATTTGAAAAGATGGATGATTATCGCACAACAGGTCGAAATTTCTTGACAATTTTCCCGAAAACTGCTATAATATGAAAAAGATTCCGACGATGCGCCGGACAAAAATCCGACAATCGGCAGACGGGACAAGTCCCGCCGACCAAGTAAGCGCCGTTTCGGATCATTTCAGTGAAAAAAGGAGAAATACCATGTCAGCATATACCCTTCTGGCTGTGGGCAACAGCTTTTCACAGGATGCCCTGTATTATCTTCACCCGCTGGCGGCGGCAGTCGGCATCGACCTTGACACCGTCAATCTTTACATCGGCGGATGCAGTCTGGAACGCCACTGCCGCAACCTTCAGCAGTGCACTTGCGACTATCTCTACGAGTTGAACGGAACCTCCACCGGGCGCACGGTATCCGCAAATGAGGTTCTGGACGAAAGAAAATGGGACTTTATCATGACCCAGCAGGCAAGCCATGACAGCGGACTGTGGGAGACCTATCAGCCCTATCTGTCGGCCGTGCAGGACTATTTCAAATCCCATCAGCCGGACGCCCGCCGTCTGCTGATGCAGACATGGGCATACGAGCAGGACAGCACCCACGACAAATTCGTCCGTTACGGCAGAGATCAGCAGGAGATGCACCGCCGACTGACCGAGTGCTATGACCGTGCGGCGGAAGAATGTTCCCTGCCGCTGATCCCCTGCGGGACGGTCATCGAAAACCTGCGGAAGCTGCCGCCCTTCCGGTATGAGGCAGGCGAACGCTCGATCTGTCGGGACGGCTATCATATGGATCTGATCTACGGGCGCTATCTCCTTGCCGGGACGATCTTCACCTTCCTGTTCGGCGGCGACCTGACAGAGAATCCCTTCCTGCCCGACGGCGCCGATCCTGCAATCATCGACGTGATTCAAAAGGTGATTATGGGGAGATGATGGGGGTTTTCCGGGGGACTTTTTTGAAAAATAAGTCCCCACGACCCCTTCAAAAAACTTTATAAAGGCAATGCAGAATGGGAGCGATTGAAGTGCCCCCTGTCAAGTAGACAGACGAAAAAACAAAAATATTTACAAATG
>JBJDZJ010000018.1:0-4507 GCA_051867915.1 Eubacteriales bacterium | reverse complement strand
GACGAACGGCTTTGGACAATTTTACCTCTGTTGAGAAGGTAATTAGACTTTTTCGTCAGCCCCGGGCAGGGGAGCCGTCCTCTTTGCCAAGCGGGGGAACTGTCCCGATGGGGTTCGGCGGGAGCCTTTGGCATCCGGCCCTCTTTCAAAAAAGCCTGGGGAAAAAGCCTCCTTCTCCCCGTCCGTACTTGACAAAGCGGTCGGAATATGCTAAAATAAGGGCAAAGACAGCATGGGAGGAAGGGTTTGTATGACCGATGTGGTTGCCGCACTGATCCGGCAGGGAGATCGCTTTCTGATCTGCCGCCGCCCCGAAAACAAGGCCAGAGGACTGCTCTGGGAGTTCCCCGGCGGGAAGGTGGAGGCAGGCGAAACCGATGCGGAGGCGCTGATCCGGGAATGTCGGGAGGAGCTGGATGTCACCCTGTCGGTGGGGGAGCTTTTTTACGAAGTTGTCCATGAATACCCCGATCTGACCGTCCGTCTGCGGCTTTATCTTGCTTCTCTTACCGGTGAAATGCCGAGAATGAAGGAGCATTCCGGACTCTGTTTCATCACGCCGCAGGAGATCGACCGCTATGACTTCTGCCCGGCGGATGTGGAGATTCTGGAGCGGATCCGACAGATAAAATGAATCCTTATGCTCCCCTTTTTCCCCTTGGAAAAGGGATTTGACAACAAAAGTTGCTTTTTCCCCTTTCGGGAATAAAATAATAAAAAGAAAGGTTTGGGTCACGACCATGAATGAGAAGAAACTGTACAAATCTGCCATTGATAAGAAGATCTGCGGTGTATGCGGAGGGATTGCCGATTATTTCGGCATTGATTCCACGCTGGTGCGGGTCGCATGGGCGATATTCTGCTGCTGCGGCGGCGCAGGCATCCTTGCCTATGTCATCTGTGCGCTGATTATGCCCGGACAGACTCAGGTCTGAGTCTGTCGGCGGCGGATCGGACGGGTTGTCCGGTCCGAATTCACAACAAAAAGGAGCGGCTCTGTGTTATGTGTGTCAAAATCGTTACCCCGAGAATGATTCTGCGCCCCTTTACCGAGACGGACGCAGAGTCGCTCTACCGCTATGCAAGCGATCCGTCGGTCGGTCCCGCCGCAGGATGGCTCCCCCACCAATCGGTGGAGGACAGCCGTCAGATCATCCGCACCGTCCTGTCCGACCCCGAAACCTATGCCGTCACCCTGATCGGCTCCGATGAAGCCGTCGGAAGTGTGGGCATTTTTCAGGCGATGGAATACGGCAAAGATGTGCCGGGCGAAGGCGAGGTCGGCTACTGGATCGGTCTTCCCTTTCAGGGCAGAGGGCTGATTTCCGAAGCGGTGTACGCCCTTCTGGAGCGTTGCTTTACCGTTCTCGGTTACAGTGCCGTCCGATGCGGCTATTTTGAAGGGAACGAACGGTCTGCCCGTGTTGCCGAGAAATGCGGCTTTCGCTATCATCACACCGAGGTGACAAACTGGCCTGTCGGGGAGCGGACCGAGCATTTTACCCGCCAGAGTGCAGAGGAATGGCGGGTTCATTCCGCCCTTTTGCGGATCCGTCAGCGGCTCTACCCCTATCGGGATGCCGAATATCGGAAATTCCGGTGCAGTCTGATTCCGACGCTCCCCAAAAAGGAAATATACGGAGTTCGCACCCCGGAGCTGAAGCGGATTGCAAAGGAGATCGCGGGGACGGACGATGCCAAAATCTTTCTGTCCGCCCTGCCCCACCTGTATTTCGAGGAGAATCAGATCCACGCCTTTCTGATTGCCGGGGAGAAGGATTTTGACCGTGTGATCGAGCTTCTTGAGGCCTTTCTGCCCTATGTGAACAACCGGGCGACCTGCGATCAGCTGCGGCCGACGGTATTTTGCAAGAACCGAAGCCGCCTGCTCCCCGTTCTGGAGCAATGGCTGGCATCGGACAAGACCTATACCGTTCGGTTTGCCGTGGGAATGTACATGACCCAATTCCTGGGCGGGGACTTTGATCCCGCCTGTCTTTGGCGGATCGCCGCTTTGCGCAGTGAGGACTATTATGTGAACAGGATGATCGCACGGTATTTTGCTACCGCCCTTGCGGGGCAGTGGGAGGCCGCCCTGCCCTATTTCAGCCCGGGACGGCTGGAGGAACGGGTGCGGTCGACGGCGATCCGGAAGGCCATGGAGAGCCGTCGGCTCACCCCGGGGCAGAAGGCGATTCTGAGAGAACTGTGAGCGGGTTCAGACTCTCCCGCCTGTCGGAATCGGATGGGACGGTGATTCCGAAGGGCAGGTCAAGGGTGTGAAAACGAATGTCCGTTTATTCCGGGCGTTCCGACGAAAAGGAAGCCCGTTTCCGATATTTATCCAAGTGATGCCGAGGAATATTTCATGAGAATCTATCAATCAGAGTCCTACGATGTGATCGTCGTGGGCGCAGGTCACGCCGGAATCGAGGCGGCGCTGGCATCCGCCAGACTGGGAAAGAATACAGCGCTGTTTACCCTGTCGCTGGATGCCGTCGGCAATATGCCCTGCAACCCCGCCATCGGAGGCACCGGTAAGGGCCATCTGGTCTTCGAAATCGACGCCCTGGGGGGCGAAATGGGCTATGCCGCCGATCGGGTGACTCTGGCGTCCCGTACCCTCAATCTGGGGAAGGGTCCCGCCGTCCACTCCAAAAGGGTGCAGGCAGACCGCCAGGCCTACCGCAGTTATATGAAAAAACTGTTGGAGGATACCCCCAACCTGACCCTGCGGCAGGCGCAGATCACCGCCGTCCTCTTTGAAGAGTTGCCCGACGGGAAAAGGCAGGCGGTGGGGGTCCGGAGCATCTACGGCGCAGAGTTTCATGCAAAATCGGTGATTCTGTCCACCGGAACCTATCTGGCCTCCCGTACCATTACCGGGGAGGCGGTGGAAATTTCGGGTCCCGACGGCATGATCTCGGCGGGAGCCCTGTCCGATAGCCTCAAAGATGCGGGAATCCGCCTGATGCGCTTCAAAACGGGTACGCCGCCCAGAATCCACAGCGACAGCATCGACTATTCCCTTCTGGAAATGCAGGAAAGCGAGCGGGATGTCACCCCCTTCTCCGCCCGTACCGATCCCGCCGCCTTTGCGGATATGGAGCCTCTTCCCTGCTACATTACCTATACAAACGCCGAAACCCATCGGATTATCCGGGAAAATCTTCACCTGTCCCCGCTTTATTCGGGCGTTATACAGGGGACCGGACCCCGCTACTGCCCCTCCATTGAGGACAAGGTGGTGCGCTTTGCCGATAAGGAACGGCATCAGCTTTTCGTGGAGCCCTGCGGAAGGGACACCAAGGAGATCTACCTTCAGGGATTTTCCTCCAGCCTTCCCGAGGAGGTTCAGGTCCGGATGCTCCACAGTCTTCGGGGATTTGAACACGCCAAGATCATGCGTACCGCCTACGCCATCGAGTACGATTGCGCCGACCCCACCCAGATGGACAGTTCCCTTGAATTCAAGGATTTTCCGGGACTGTTCGGTGCGGGTCAGTTCAACGGAACCTCGGGCTATGAGGAGGCGGCGGCACAGGGTCTGATCGCCGGAATCAACGGCGCAAGACGGTGCGATGGTCTGCCGCCGGTCACCCTGACCCGAAGCAGCAGCTATATCGGGACCCTGATCGACGATCTGGTGACAAAGGGAACATCGGAACCCTATCGGATTATGACCAGCCGCAGTGAATACCGCCTGCTTTTACGACAGGACAATGCCGACGCCCGCCTGACTCCGCTGGGGCATGAGATCGGGCTGATTGATGTGGCACGGTACGCAAAATTTCTGGAAAAGCAGGAGCAGATCAAAGCCGAGCGGGAACGTGCCGAGCGGGTCTATCTGCCGCCTGCCCGGACGGCTCCTTTGTTGGAGACGCTGGGACTTCCCGCCCCCACGGGGGGACTTTCGGTTGCCGATCTGCTTCGCCGCCCCACGGTGGGCTATCGGGAGCTGAAGGCGATCGACGGCGCCGTTCCGGAGAATCTGCCGGCGGCAGTCCTTCGATCGGTGGAGATCGCCGTCAAATATGAGGGCTATATCAAGAGAGAGCTTGCCGAGGTGGCACGAACGGCAAAGCTGGAGGAAAAGCAGATTCCCCCGGATATCGACTATGCGGCCATCGGCGGGCTGAGACTGGAAGCCAGACAGAAGCTGACTGCCATCCGACCCAAAACCGTGGGACAGGCCTCCCGAATCTCGGGCGTCTCCCCTGCCGATCTGTCGGTGCTGCTTGTCTGGCTGGGCTAGTTTGCATTGGAGAGAGGCATCACCATGCTTCGACTCCTTCCGTCATCCTTCGGATGACACCTCCCTCAGAGAGGGCGGCGGCGACGAACCGGAGGCTCCGAGGGGACAAATCCAAGCATGGGGAAAGAGACTCCACCGTGTACTGACTCCTTCCATCATCCTTCAGATGACACCTCCCTCGGAGAGGAAGGCACGGCGAGCCGGAACCTCATCGGGGACAAATCCGAGCATGGGGGAAAGAGACTCCACCTC
>JBJDZJ010000017.1:0-4557 GCA_051867915.1 Eubacteriales bacterium | reverse complement strand
AGGGGTAATTCTATTCTAGCAGAACTCAATCACTTTTTCCACTCCTCTTGCGGTTGGGGTCTCACATCTATTGTAATACTACAGTTGTCCGAGAAGTTTTCTCCTTTCGTTCTTGACACGGGGGAAAAAATGTGATATAGTAAAGGGTAGTCACGGTATAAAGTCGGAAGGGGTGCGGATATGGACAATCAGACACCAAAAAACGGAAAAATGGACAGGCAGACGGTTCTTGAACTGGGAGCCTTTCTGTCGGGCTGGCTTCGCTCTGCCCTACGGGATGGGTGTCCCGAGGAACTGCCGGATAAGTTCGACTTTGATCTCCTGTATCGGTTCTCGAAGTTCCACGGCGTTGCCAATCTGACCTTTTACAGCGTTGCCAAACTTGACCGCAAGCCCGAACCCCTGCTGTATGCCAAATGGCAGAAGCAGTGCCTGACCAATGCCGCAAAGGTGGCAAATCAGCTTGCCGAACGGGATAAGATCGTTGAAGCACTCACCGCCGCAGGGATTGATCTGCTGCCCATGAAGGGCTGTCGGCTGATTGAAATGTACCCTCAGCCCGACCATCGGATGATGGCGGATCTGGATATGCTCATTGATGAGACAAAAGCCGATCAAGTCCGCAAGATCATGGTAAGTCTCGGCTATACCGTCGAAAAATTCGGAGACTATCACAACGATATCTATACCAAGCCTCCCTATCTGGAGGTGGAGATTCACCGCCATATCGCCAACTTTGATGTGGGAAAGGGTGCGTCCGTGCTGGAAAGAAAGATGCACGCCTATACCGAAGGCATCTGGGACCGGGTGATAGCGGTTCCCGATCATCCGTATCTGTATGAGCTGAGCCTGACCGAGTATTTTATCGAAATGGTTCTGCATTTTGCAAATCACGCTCTGATTGCCGGCGGGTCGGGCATTCGCTCCATCATGGATTTTGCCGTTTTTCTGTCGAAGTATCGGGATCAGGTGGATTTTGACGAGTGCGGACGGGTTATGTCGGAAATCGGACTGACCGGATTTCTCGATCTGACCCTGCGCCTGACCGATGCCTGGTTCGGAAACGGCATCCCTGCCGACGGTATGGATGAGGAGCTTTCGGCATTTGCCTACACCGTCTGTATTTCCGGCACTTTCGGAACTGCCGATCTGGCATACGAAAACAAAATCAAAATCCGGATGGAGGGCGAGGACGATCGGAAATCGGCCAAGCGGCGTTATCTGATGGCGAGAATCTTTCCGCCCCGTTATCGGATGGAGTATTCCTTTCCGATCCTGAAGAAAGTTCCGATTCTGCTTCCGTTTTGCTGGATTATCCGTCTTGTGGGCGCCCTGTTTGTCAAAAGGGATAAAGTGGGGAGCGAAATCCGACGGTTTCGCACCGATAAAAAAGAATAATCAAAAAAAATTCGAACGGGGTTGCGGTTTGCAACCCCGTTCGTCTGTCGTCTTAATCATCGGATTCTTCCCAAAAGGTCATATGACGGATGAATCCTTCCTGAAAAACCGTCGAGCTGTTGAGATCAATGGTCCGGACGCCATCAGCGATGCGGGAGAGCTCCTTCGGACGCTCATCTGAGAGAAGACATTGTGCCGCACCCAAAAGCGCCGTGTTTCCGACCGGGCGAACACGGCCGGCCAGCATCGGCGGAATCAGACCGATCAGAGACGCCGTATGAGGGTTCAGATAATAGCCCAGTCCGCCTGCAAGGTAAAGGGTTCCGATGTCGCAAAGGCGAAGCCCTGCGGCATCCACCAGCGCCTCCAGTCCCGACCGTATGGCGCTTTTGGCAAGCTGAAGCTCCCGCACATCCTTTGGCGTCAGATAGACCGACGGACGATCGCCCTCCTTTGCCAAAACGAAATCCTCGTCCATATAACCGTCCTCGTCAATCACCGACCGCTCCAGCAGATGGGCAGTCAGATCAATCAGACCGCTGCCGCAGATGCCGACGGGCGCCGCATCCCCGACGGTTTTGAAGGTAAGCTGTCCGCCGACAGATTCCACCCGGCAGACGGCTCCGCGGACGCCGCCCATGCCGCAGGTGATTCCCGCCCCCTCCAGAGCGGGACCGGCGGCAGTCGAACAGGCCAATGCCTTCCCGGATGCCCGAAGGACCATCTCTCCGTTGGTCCCAAGGTCCATCAGCACCGACGGACGGTCGGTGGGATCGGTGACCAGCAGTCCCGCCGTGATGTCGCTGCCGATGAAGGCGGAGGCAGAGGGCAGGACGGTGACCCGCTCTGCCGGAAGACCCAGTTCGGCGCCGGACAGCTCTTTTCGGTCGGTAAAGGCGGGGGTAAAGGGGGATTTACCCATGCCGGATGGGGAAATGCCGCAGAAGAGATGGAGCATGGTGGGATTGCCTGCCACCGTCATTTTCCCCACGGGCGTGTTCACTCTGTCGGCGGTCAACTCTTTGATCATCCGTGCTGCCGCCGAGCAGACCTGCTTTTGCATGGTTTCCAGATGCCCCCTGTCGGCGGCGGAAATCCGGTTCATGACATCGGCGCCGAAGGAACGCTGGGGATTCAACTGAGATCGTGTATCGACAATCTGTCCGGTGCGAAGGTTCACCAGCGCCATGGCAAGGGTTGTGGTTCCGATGTCCAATGCCAGGCCGTATTCATCGGAAGGATTTCCGTTTACCGCCTTTTCGGGTTGGAGCAGATTTTTTTCGGGGGTGTCGGACAGCTCGCCGTCGGTGAAAAGGGCGATTTCGGCACCCTGATCGGTGCAGACCGCCTTGCAGGACAGAATCCTGCCGGAAGAGTCGGGCGTCACACCCGAAAAGGTCCCGGACAGCAGACCGACCTTGCATTTTTGACAGACGCCCCGTCCCCCGCAGTCGGTATGAATGTCCTCCCCGATTTCCGACAGATAGTCGGACAGCCTTTTTCCCTTAGCATCTGCCGGGATGTAAATCCGTTTTTCGCTCATAATCCGAAAGTTCCTTCCGTTTTTTTGTATTCTGTCATATTCTAGCACATTCAAATGCCGTTGTCAAGATGCTTTGTCGGAGTTTGCCGCCTTTGCCGGAGCAGGCTCTTGACAAGGGATGAAAAATATGCTATTCTGAAAACAGTCGGCAGCCTTAGCGGACTGCGGGAAATAAACAAGGAATAATGACGGAGGGCATGATGATCGTTAAACAGTATATCAAGGATTTTGAAGACATGGGTCTTGGAATGTTCGTGCATTTCGGACTGTACAGCGTCATCGGACGGGGAGAATGGGCGCAGAATCAGATTCCCATTCCCATGGAGGAATATGTGAAAACCATGTCCGATTTTAAAATCAAGGAAAACTGGGCAGAGGAACTGGTGGGTACCGCAAAGGATGCGGGATGCCGATATATCACCCTGACCACCCGTCACCACGACGGCTTTTCACTCTACGACACCTGCGGTCTGAATGAATATGACGCGCCTCATTCTGCCACGGGAAGGGATCTGGTCCGGGAGTTTACCGACGAATGCCGCCGTCAGAACATCGTTCCCTTTTTCTATCATACCCTCCTGGACTGGTGGAAGCCCGAATTTAAAACCGATTTCAAGGCCTATCTGCGCTATCTTCGGGCAAGTGTGGAGCTTCTTTGCAAAAATTACGGAAAAATCGGCGGGTTCTGGTTTGACGGCAAATGGTCGAACGAAGAGGGCGACTGGGAAGAGGATGCACTGTACGGGATGATCCGTTCCTATCAGCCCGACGCCATGATCATCAACAACACCGGAACCGAACGGCTGGGAGTGACGGGACATATCGAGCTGGACAGCGTGACCTTCGAGCGGGGAAAGACCACCCGTCGAAACGATGCCGACGCTCCCAAATATCTGGCGTCCGAAATGTGCCAGATTTTCGGGGAATATTGGGGCTATGCCGAGAAATGTCTGCGTTATAAGCCCTTTTCCGAGATTCTGAACAATCTGGCAGACTGCCGCAGAGCCCACGCCAACTTTCTTCTGAATGTGGGACCCATGTCGGACGGTTCGCTGTCGCAGAGAGATCGGGGCTATTTTGAGATGCTGGGCGTCTGGATGAGAATCAACAAAAACGCCGTGTATGACAGTGAGCCCTGCGACTGCCCCACCGGATCAGAGGAGGATTTTGTCCTGTATAACCATAAAAACGGACGGTATTATCTGGTCATGACGGGGGACAGCCGTCGGGAGGTCTCCTTCATCATGGATCGGCAGGTCCTGTCGGTGCGCTGTCTGGACGAGGATCAACCGACTCCCTTCGTTCGGGAAGGCAATCGGGTTCGATTCACCCCAAGGCCCTATGCCTTCGGAACCGATCTGGTGGTGCGGGTCGCCGAAATTGAGGTGTAACCCGGAAAATCTGCCCTCGTCGGCAGGGCAGGGGGAAAATATGAAATTCAGGCGGCGGTTGTCGGAAATCCGCCGCCCGATTTCGAAAAAAATGCAGATTTTTTCGAAATCTTTTGAAAAAACTCTTGACAAGGGAAGATCTTTATGCTATACTCTGTAAAGCAGTTTGCTTTACAGAGTTGTCGGAAGGTCGGATGGTGAGATGAGCGAAGAGAACGGGATCTA
>JBJDZJ010000016.1:0-4557 GCA_051867915.1 Eubacteriales bacterium | reverse complement strand
AACCATCTCAGACGCCGAAGTTTTTCAGCGAAAAGGGCTTGCCCTTTTCGGTTGCGCACCCCCACTTCCTTGGCTACCGACATTCTTATTTCTGAATGAAAAATGGATCTGTCCATCCTATCGGGTAGGCGCGACGAGCCGGAGACTCCGAGCGTGACGCAATCCCCCTCAGCAGAACACGGCATCCCCGTGCCCTCGCCTGCTCTGCCTCTGACGGCGGTGGCGGCGACGGTGACATAAACAGATCGTCATGAGAACCATGTTCGCCGTCAGAAGAGTAAGCAGCAGCGCCACCATGGGAATACGGAAGGAATAGGTGTTGTGCATGGCGCACAGCGTGTGTCCTTTCGCATCCGCAAGACGGGCGCTGATGCCGGTCTCCCCGCGAAAATCCTGCATATCGTTCATTTTGTTCAAAGTGCGCTTGGCTTTTCTGCAAATCTTGTTTGTCATAGACGGCATCCTTCCGTTTCTTTGTTGATTTGTCATCAGTATGGACGGCAAAACGGGAAAATATACGGTTGACAAAAGGTGGAATCTGTGATAAAATATATAAAAATAAGCGGATCCCGTGTGCAAAACACACCGCCGCTGATTCGGAGGTGCTTATGTCCTACAATCTCTCCACTCCCGTCACTGCCCTGCCCGGCGTAGGGCAAAAGCGACGGGAAGAACTGTCCGCCCTGCATATCGGGACGGTGGGCGATCTGCTCCTCCACTTCCCCAGAGCCTATCAAAACAGGGGCGCCGTCTCCTCGGTCCTTGAGGCCGCTATGTCGGGCGAAAAAACGGCACTGATCCTGACCGTCGGCAGTGCGCCCTCCTCGGCAACCCTGCCCGGCCGCATGATTCTGACCAAATTCACCGCCTTCGACGAGACGGGTAAAATCACCGTCACCTTCTTCAATCAGGCCTTCGTCAAGAACATCTTCCATGTGGGTCAGGCCTTCCGCTTTTTCGGACGGGTCGAACGCTTCCGAAGCGGCCTTTCCCTGAACTCCCCCGAATACGAACCCATCACCGTCGGGCGGAAACTGCCCGATTTCTACCCCATTTATCCCCTGACCAAGGGCATTTCCCAGAAAATGATGCAATCCCTTATCGGTCAGGCGCTGGAAGGGCTGGACCCTGATACCCCCGACCCGGTGGACGAGCGTTACCGCCGGATGATGGAACTCTGCGACTTCCACGAGGCTCTGTCGATCATCCACAATCCCCCCGATCTCGCCCTTCTGGAGAAGGCGAGGAACTATTTCATCTTCGAAGAGCTGTTCCGGTTCGCACTGGGCATTCTGTCTGCCAAAGGGCGGCGAACCGCTCTGTCCGCCCCCGCCCTGTCTGCCGACCTTTCGGCAGAGCAGGATTTTTATGACCTGCTTCCCTTCCCGCCCACCGGGGCACAGCGAAGGGTCATCGGCGAAATTCTCGCCGATCTGCGCTCGGGACGCCCCATGCACCGGCTGGTGTCGGGCGATGTGGGCAGCGGCAAGACGGTCTGCGCCGCCGCTGCCGCCTACTTTACGGTTCGGTCGGGCTATCAGTGCGCACTGATGGCGCCCACCGAAATTCTGGCAACCCAGCATTATGAGGATTTGTCCCGCCTCTTCAAAGACACCGGACTGCGCATCGCCCTGCTGACCGGCAGTCTGTCAGCGACGGCAAAACGGCGCCTCCATGAGCAGATCGCCGCCGGAGAGGTGGATTTCGTCATCGGCACCCATGCCCTGATCTCGGCAGGCGTGCAGTTTCAGCGGGCGGCACTGGTCATCACCGACGAACAGCATCGGTTCGGCCTCGCCCAACGGGACGAACTTGCCAAACGGAGCGGTCTTGCCGACGGCGGGGAGGTCCACATTCTCGCCATGTCGGCAACGCCCATCCCACGGACTCTGGGTCTGGTGCTGTACGGCGATATGGATCAGTCGGCGGTGGACGAAATGCCTCCGGGACGGAAAAAAGTGTCCACCTTTCTGGTGGACGAGAGCTACCGCCAACGGATGGAGGGCTTCATCGTCAGGCAGGCCGCCGAAGGACGGCAGACCTACATCGTCTGCCCCGCCATTGAGGAGCAGGAGGAGGACGAAGGCGCCGCCATCGACCTTGCGGGCAGAGCCATCGAACGGGTCAGACTCCGCTCGGCGGTGGAATACGCCGGGAGCCTGTCGGCAAGCTACCCCTCCCTGCGGATCGGCTGCCTCCACGGCAGGATGAAACCTTCGGACAAGGACGCCGTCATGTCCGATTTTGCCGCCGGACGGCTGGATGTGCTGGTATCCACCACCGTCATCGAGGTGGGCGTGAATGTTCCAAACGCCACTCTGATGATCGTGGAAAACGCCGAACGCTTCGGACTTCCCACCCTGCACCAGCTTCGGGGCAGAGTCGGCAGAGGAAACTACAAATCCTGGTGCATCCTGGTCAGCGATGCGGATAATCCGTCGGTCAAGGAACGGCTCCAATACCTTTGCGATCATTCCGACGGTTTTGAAATTGCCGGATACGACCTCCGGCGGCGGGGACCCGGCGACTTCTTCCCCTCGGAGCAGGGGGGATACCGACAGTCGGGCGAACTGCACTTCCGTATGGCTTCCCTGTGCGAGAATACCGACCTGCTGATGGCCGCCTTCTCGGCTGCAAAGGATAAGGCGGCAGTGCCGCCGCAGTAAATCGGCGCTTGCCCCGGAGAGATTGACTATCTCTCACACAAGGGGCGACAGTGCCGATCCCATAAATCGGTGCTTGCTCCGAAGAGATTGACTATCTCTCACACGAGGGGCGGCAGTGCCGCCGCAGTAAATCGGCGTTCGCCCCGAAGAGATTGACTATCTCTCACACGAGGGGCGGCAGTGCCGCTCCCGTAAATCGGTGCTTGCTCCGAAGAGATTGACTATCTCTCACACGAGGGGCGACTCGAACATCATCCGTCGCCTGCCCTCCCAACGCTCACTTCCGGATCAGACAATCGGCGTCGGACCGACTTTCCATACAGAAGGATCTCCCATATGAAAGGATAGAATCTATGTCAGCAAAAGTACAAAAAAATGGGGTGCCGAACCCCGATTATGTGGATTTCATCAACTATGTTTTCGGCATGAACGGAGCCGACCGTTCCTTTTATCGGCTCCTGCCCAAGCTCTACGGCGAAAACCGGGATCCCGCCGCCTCCACCTACTTCGTGAAGGAGGACGACCGCATTGCCGCCGCCATCGGTGCCTATCCCCTGACCTTTTCCATTCTGGGAGAGGAGTTCAAGGCAGGAGGCATCGGCAATGTGGCAGTTCACCCGAGGGACCGCTCCAAGGGCTATATGAAGGACTGTATGGCGGCTGCCACCGCCGACATGATCGCCGATGGCTGTGATTTCTCGGTCCTGTCCGGCAGGCGACACCGCTACGCCTATTTCGGCTATCAGAAGTGCGGCAACGACTATCAGTTGGACATTTCCGCCAAAAATATCCACTATATGACTGGCGACCGCCTGCCGACCCTGACCCTTCATCGGGTAGGCAGGGAGGACGGCTTCCTTCTGGACGCCATCCATGAGCTGCACCATCGCCGCAAATTCTGCGCCGTCCGTCCCAGAGCCGACCTGTATGACATTCTGGTGTCCTGGCAGGCGGTTCCCTACGCCTTTCTGGACGGCGATCGGGTGGCGGGTTTTGCGGTCGTAGGCGATCACGGGGTGCTGGATTTCGCTCTGGACGATCTGTCCCGGACGGCGGATGCGCTGATCCTGCTGTCCCGGGTACGGTGGGGACTGTGCTATCATGTTCCCCTGTGGGATAAGGATCTGCGGGACGCTCTTCTGCCCTATGCCGAAAACTGCGTCATCGGTGCGGACATCTGCTTCTCGGTCTTTCATTGGGAGCGGATGCTGTCGGCGCTGATGAAGCTGAAGGCGGAACACACCCGTCTGGTGGACGGAAGTCTGACGGTGCTGATTCACGGCATCGCAGGCGACGAGCGGATCGCCGTCACGGTGAAGGACGGAGTCCCCGCCGTTACAGCCCATACAGGCGACGTGGATGCCGAATTCTCCCATATTGAGGCCATGGACGCCTTCTTCCTGAATGCGACGCCGGTTCGGGATCGCCTTCCTGCCGCTGCCGCCACCTGGATGCCGTTGGAGCTTTGCATCTGCGAAAGCGACAATGTGTGAAGACATGCCGTGGACGCCCGGTAATGGCCTTCTGTAGCCCTGCCCCCGGAGAGGCAGGCACGGCGAGCCGGAACCTTCGGGGGGATAATTCCTCGTTGAGGGAAAGTGACTTCGCCGTGATCGGACTCCCTTCGTCATCCTTCGGATAACACCTCCCTCAAAGAGGGAGGCACAGCGAGCCAAAGACTCCGAGGGGACAAATCCGAGCGTGGGGGAAAGAAACTTCACCTCTGTCATGGGAGGCGGTACGCCGATCAGATAGGAGATGGGGGTTCTCAGGGGAAGAACCTTGGGGTCTTCCCCTGAGCGAGTCTTTCGGAGCCTTTCTTCTCGTAAAGAAAGGCGGAAAAAAATTAAATCCAATTTCTCGTCAGAGAAATTGTTCCTTATGACATAGA
>JBJDZJ010000015.1:0-4570 GCA_051867915.1 Eubacteriales bacterium | reverse complement strand
CTGCTCCCTCTCTCCGTCTCTATTGTACATGATTTTTCGGCATTTGTCAAGACCTTTTTCCCATTTTTCATCCCTGCCTGCGATATTTTCATTTTTTCCGCCCGAAGGTCTTGAAATGTACAAAAATTTGTGGTAATATAAGGAAAACAGAAGGATCATCCGGAAAGGCAGACTAATATATGAAGGCAGTCATTGGAATAGACATAGGCGGAAGCACTACGAAAATCGTGGGATTTGACGAGAACGGCAAGCTGATCGCCCCCATTTTCGTTCGGGCAAACGATCAGATTACATCGGTATACGGCGCTCTGGGGCGCTTTACCACCGCAAACAGGCTGGAGCTTTCCGACATCCGAAAAATCATGGTGACCGGCGTCGGATCCACCTTTATTCAGGAGCCGATTTACAAAATTCCCTGCGAGCATCTGGTGGAGTTCCCCTGCATCGGCAAGGGCGGTCTTTTCCTCTCGGGACTGGACGAGGCCATCGTGGTCAGCATGGGAACCGGAACTGCGCTGGTTCACGCCAAAACCGACGGAACCAACGAATATCTGGGCGGCACCGGAGTCGGCGGCGGAACCCTGGTGGGACTGTCCGAAAAGCTCCTCGGAATGCGGGATTTTGAACACATTATCGCCCTTGCCCAGGACGGCGATCTGTCCAGAGTCGATCTGCGAGTCAGCGACATTACAAAGCAGGATGTTCACCCCGACCTTCGCCCCGATCTGACTGCATCCAACTTCGGAAAGGTCAGTGATGTGGCAACCAAGTCCGATCTGGCGCTGGGCATCATCAACATGATTTTCGAAACCGTGTCCATGCTTGCCATTTTCGCCGCCCGTGCATACGGGACCGAGAACATCGTCATTACGGGAAACATGACCAGTCTTCCCCAGGCGAAAACCAGCTTTGACGCCATGAAGGATCTTTTCGGGCTGAATTTCGTGATCCCCGAAAATGCCAGCTTCGGCACGGTGATCGGTGCCGCCCTCTCAGGCTTCTGATCTCTGCGGATCCCTGCTTCCCCCGCCCCGCTCTTGTTCAATCGGATTTAACGCAAAGTTCATTCCGATCCGACCCGATGTGGTGCTTTTGAACAATTTTCGCCTGTCGCACCCGAAAATTTAGTTTATTTTTAACAGTGTCTTTTTTTGAAAAAGGGATTTACAAAGACGCAAAAATATGGTATAATGGGTGCGGAAAGTCGATTCATCAATGAATCGAAAAATCATTGTTTAAGGAGAGATGTACTATGAAAAAGTATCTTTCACTGGCTCTGGCTTTGGCTATGATCACCGGAACTCTTGCACTTGTATCCTGTGATAAATCCGAGCCCGACACCACAACCGCAGGAACGACGACCTCGTCCGCAACCACATCGACTACCGTTACCTCCGGCGATCCCGGCGAACAGGATCCTACCGGCGAGCCTACTTCCGGCGGCGATGTCGTAAATCCCGATGCCCCCAACACGGTTGATCCCGAGGCTCATGTTGAAGGTGACGCTGCCGTTGCACAGCTGGTCGGCTCCAATGTCAACCTGATGGAGGAGTATTTCGGCTCTTACAGTGCCATTTCCATCACCCAGGGATATGTCTATGATGAGGACGCTCCCGATGATGTAAAGGGTGCCAACGAGGCTGCTCCCAACCTCTTTGACGGTGATGTATCCACTAAGTGGTGCTGCCCCAGAACTTCCGCAGAGCACTGCTCTTCCGTTGTCTGGAGCATGTCTCAGGCCGTTACCGCTACCCACTACTCCTTCACTACCGCTAACGACAATGAGTCCTATACCAACCGTAACCCCGTTGCATGGAGAATCTACGGCACCAACAAAGAGCTGACCGAAGATATGGCAATGAACGACGATTACTTCTGGCTTGAAGGTTATGAAGAAAACTGCGTTCCCGAAGGCTGGGAGCTGATCGACTATGTCGGATGCTCCGATCTTCCCGATCTGAACTTCACCGAGTGCGCATTCACCATTGACAATCCCACCTCCTATCAGTATTATATGCTCCTGATCGACTGGTGCGATTTCTCCGGCGCAAGCATGCAGATCTCCGAGTTCACTCTGTACGGAACCGCAGACTGATCTCCGATCTGAAATTTATTACAAAATCACCCTCCGTTTTGGAGGGCGATTTTGCTATTTGTATCTTATAAGAAAATCAACAATCAATTCATGAAATTTTAAAGTCTTCACAATTTTGGCTAAAATGTTTCATTTTTGCTTCATCATTTGTGCAGTTTGATCAAACCTTTTTGAAAATTTTAGTGCAAATCGTCCACTGACTTTTTCAAAAAAAAGACTTTACAAACATCAAAAACTATGCTATAATATTTTACGGTGAAAAGATTCGAAAGGCGAATCAAAAATTTAATTCATAGGAGAGATAATATGAAAAAGATTCTTTCACTTGCACTCGCGCTGGCTATGATTGCCGGAACCCTTGCTCTTGCATCCTGCGAAAACGGAAAAGAAGAGACCACCACCTCGACCACAACCGCAGGTACGACAACTTCGTCTGCAACGACGACTTCCACCAACCCCGGCGACCCCGCCGAACCTGCGAAATCCACTGAATCTGCCGAAAACACCGATCCCGATCCCGAAATCAAGTTCGATGAGCACGCTGAGGGCGCAGAGGCTGTTGCACAGCTGGTCGGCTCCAGCATCAACCTGATGGATGACTATCTCGGCGATTACCTTATCCAGTATTCCATCAACAAGAACTTCGACTGGACCGAAGACCCCGACAAGGCAGACCTCGGTAACGAAGCTGCTCCCAATATTCTGGACAACAACCCCGATACCAAGTGGTGCTGCGGCAGAACCGATGTTGAATTCTGCTCCTCTGTTGTCTGGTCCATGGCTCAGGAAGTCACGGTTACCCACTATGTCATCAGAACTGCGAACGACAACGAGAAGTTCCCCGGCCGTAACGCAGAGTCCTGGAGACTGTACGGCACCAATGTTGAACTTAGCCAGGATATGGTTATGACTCAGGAATACTTTGACTCGGAAGACTATCAGGTTCCCGAAGGATGGGAGCTGATTGACTGGGTTCAGGACTCCGATCTGCCCGACTCCAACTTCACCGATTGCGGATTCTCGGTTGACAATCCCGCTCCCTACAAGTACTACATGCTCCTGATCGACTACTGCGATTATCAGGACGGCTGCTTCCAGATGTCCGACTTCAATCTGTACGGCACTGCTGACTGATTTATTCTGAATTCAAACCACTTCTCGGCAATCAATGAATCCAATACAATCACATGGAAAAGGAGATATAATCATGAAAAAAACGCTTTCCCTCGCGCTGATCCTTGCCATGCTTGCCGGAACACTTTCTCTGGCAGCCTGTGACAGCGGCAAGGAAGAAGAACCCAACGGTTCAACCACAACCGCAGGTACAACGACTTCTTCCGCTACAACGACTACTTCCGCAACTTCCACAACCCCCGAAGATCCCGACGATCCTATCATTTTGCCTCCCACTGAAGAGGATCAGGCAGAAGACCCCGTTGCTGTCGGCTGGGAAGCTGTTCTGCAGGCCGTCGGATCCGGTGTCAACCTGATGCCCGATTACTTTGGCGCAATCAGCGAATATACCGTTGCCCAAGGTTACGACTGGAATCCGGATGAACACCCCGACCTCGGAAACGAAACGCCTCCCAACCTTTTCACCAATCCCGACAACTCCCTGAACTTCTCTGAAGACGGAACAAAGGGTCTGGATGACAAATGGTGCTGCGGTGCCAACGAAGTTGAAGGTTGCTCTGCCATCATCTGGTCGATGACCCAGTCTGTTACCGCTACTCACTATGCTTTCAAGACGGCCAACGACAACGAGGAATGGCCTAACCGTAACCCCGAGGCATGGAGAATTTACGGAACCAATGCCGATCTGACCGAAGATATGCAGCCTACCGAAGATCAGCTCTTCAACATGGAGGTTCCCGACGGTTGGGAGTTGATTGATACCGTTTACGAGACCGATCTTCCCGACATGAACTACACGGTATGCGCTTTTGCCATTGACAATCCCACTGCATACAAGCATTATATGGTCTGCATTGATTACATTGCACTTGGCGGTCAAACCTTCCAGCTTGCTGAAATCTTCCTGTTTGGTTCTGCCGACTGATTTTACCAACGCACAGGGCAGCCGCAATTGCATTGCGGCCGCCCTGTCTGCTTTTTCCCGATTTTTTCTGTTTTTAGCTGACGGACAAAAAAACAATCCGTCTTTTTGCATGATCCTGTGACGGCTGTTATCTTAACATCAACATCAATCAATGAAAGGAGACACATTCACATGAAAAAGTATATGACATTGGCACTGATACCTGCAATCATTGCATCCGCACTTTCCCTTACCTCCTGCGATGAAGTCGTCCCAAACGATTCCTCCGTATCCTCCGTATCCGAAGCATCGGGCGATACCGGTGTTGCGGTTTCGGGGACAACAAAACCCGTTTCAACGACTCCGGAACTGCCATTCAATGAATGCGTCACAGGAAGCGAAGCCATTGCCGGACTGATCGGCAGAAACATCAATCT
>JBJDZJ010000014.1:0-4571 GCA_051867915.1 Eubacteriales bacterium | reverse complement strand
TAGTCTTGAAAACTTTTTGTTTTTTCATGTGTCTACTCTATGGGGATTATATCAACCGACAGCCGCCTTTTGCTTGTATAGATTAAAATATACCTTTGGTGGGCAATCCCTACGAATCCTCCGCGTTATGTATGCTTTGATTTATTGGGCAGGCGGCTGATTGCGTGCCGCATCAACAAAAATAGCAGTCAAACCGATATATCCGACGAGAGCCAGCGCAATCAGCGACAGCAGCACAATACAGGCGATGCGCAGTTTCGGCTTTTTGCGCATATACCGAAAGACCAGTACAATGCCTGCCACAGCCAGTATCAGCAGAAAAACGGCAATTTCCAGCGTCATATGTTTTCCTCCTTCTTATAGATGAAATCCTCCTAGATGAAATCCTCCACGCACAGCGAGTCGATCATATCGGCGAACCGACGCAGTTCACCCAAAATTTCTGACGCAGTCCTTCCACATCGGCATTACTTTTTCCAAGTTCAAAGAAGTCGCGCCCGGTCTGCACGGCAACATGTCGTTTGCCGCCGCACAGGAAAGACATACTTTGCCGGAGAGTCCCTCCTGCACGCAAATTCCCTTTATCTTGAAGCCATTGACCGTTCTGATACACCGGATGGCGATGACCGGAGCTACGATCAGAATTACAAGTACCAGAATCAGAATAGATTCTTTCTTTCTCAATCCTGCCCCGGAAAAAGGGCATCCCCCCGCAGGATGTCGATCAGATTGCCCACAGGGGTCAGCGAAGCCGTGAAGCGACTGCGGATCAGGTCGAGGTTCTGCAGGCTGTCCTTCATGCCGTTAGCATAGATATACCCGTTTATCGCCAGTGTTGCCTCACCGTTACGGAGGATCAGTGCGGTTACCGGCAAATGATTTGCGCAGGCTTCCATTTTTCGGATTTCCTCCTGCACATCGTCCGCTAAACCGGACGCCAGCTTCCGGTGCTTACTTTCGAGTATCTCCGCCCCCCGGAGCCGCATCTGCAGTTGCCGGACCTCCAGATCGACCAACTCACGATTGTCGATGGCCTCCAGTTTTCGGATCAGCTCACGCAGCTGTGGGGTCACCAGATCGTCCGCCGGCTGATTGTCCAAAGTGTAGGCAGTAAAGTGCTGACGGAAGACGGCGGGGTCCGTGAGGTCACTCCGGCGGTGGTCCTCCCCATGCCCGTGCAGGACAATATTCAGATCGGGATCGCAGACATCCTTGCAGCGCAGTACCAAGCCCTTAAATACCGTCTGTCTCGTATTTTGATTAGCATATTCCTCGGGGACTAAGTAAAACAGCTCAACATTAGCGGCAGAGAAGTGGGTCCCGTGGTAACAGCCCTCATAACAGCTCCACACTTGACACCGATCCCAATGCGAGTCTACCGGACGGATCTCTTTCAGAAACGGCTCGTTGATGCACATCTCCGAGGTATCCATGCGAGAGCCGAAGATCCTTTCCAACTCCGTTTCATAGAATTCGTTCAACTGCGCATTCACCAATGCTTCCGCTTTTTTTCGCATACGGATACCCAGATAGTAGGTGATGACTGCCGCAATAACCACTGCCGTAAAAATCAACCCGAGCAGACCATTTTCCAGGACCATGGAGATGAAGGCACCAATCACCCCGATGACAGCGCCGTACACGCCGTAGCACTTCAAGTTGCGTTCCCGTTTCTCGTATTGCGCAATCTGCTTGCACAGTTCCTCATCGCTCAGCATAGCAAAATCTTTATTACTCATTGTAATCATCCTTAGATATAGCCCCGTAAAAGGGCTGAATTTTCCCACGAGTCCTGTTATCCCGGAATGCCCGGAAAAACAGGACTCGTATTATATACCGGGGTCAGCACACTGTCGCTGTCCAAGCAAAGGCTACGCTTATGCTCAAAGCAGTATGATCAACCCTTCGGAACATCATCGATAGACAGCCCGAGATAGGTCAGAATCCTGCCGGAATCGATCAGGTTGCCGTCTTCATCAAAGTAAACTCTGCCGCCGCCGGAGGAGCCATCTTCGTTCATCAGCCAGGCAGCGTCCTCCGAATAATCCGTCGGTCCCCCTGCGAGCAGAGTAACGCCATCGTCCGCATAGAGGTTCCATACTTCGCCATTGATCTCAAGAATCGGTCCGTCCGGGTACGCCCAGAAGCCCTGATAAGGGTTATCCTCATCGCCCGGCACATCGGCATGAGCGTAGTAGAATTCCGATCCCTTATAGGGGCTGTCAGAGGGGAATACATTGACAGGATACAGCATCTCAAAGACCAGTTCCCGGCCGCCATCCATGGTGTAATAGATATTTTCGGCGTCAAGATTCACGGTCAGGGTGCGCCAAAGACTGTCCATCATGAACCAGCACAGCGAATCCTGATCGAAGAAAAAGAACTCCTTCTTTTGCTCACGGCCGTCAAGTCCGGCAACCAGCGTAGAATTGGCAGCCCAGTCAACAATCCAGCCGTCATCGGTCCTGCCGGCGGTGATGATAAAGTCCAGTCCGGTCAGTTCGCTTAGCTCATGGGCAAGCTCCTCTGCGGTTTTCCGGTCGCCGGAATATTCAATGGGGTATTCTTTGATGTCTTCAGCACTGAAAACGGCATAGAGGACATCGGTCCGGGTAGTCTCTGTAACATTCTGCGATGTTTCCGCCGGCTTCGATGAGGTTGATGCGCCGGAAGGCGATGCGTTCCCGCAGGATGCAAGAAGGCAAATGAGCATAGCTGCTGTCAAAAGAATACATAGTTTTTTCATCTGATTTTACTCCTTCTGTCTTGGTAGCTGATGTGAGATATTTATCAGCCTGTTTTCATTTAATCAATAAAGTCGCCGCCGCTTCCGCTGTCGCTTCCGCCGCCGGAATCGGAGAAGCCACCACCGTCGCCGTCGCCGGACGAAGAGGGACCGGGCTCTCTGACTTCGGCAACTTCCCGGCCAATGGAATCCATTGCATCAAAAACGACCGTGTCCGGCAACCAACGGTATATATCGTCGCCAAAGGAATTCGTTTCTGTGGTGAAGGCTTCGGGATACTTGACGGCAAGAGCCTTGGCAACCTTTTGACCGTTCCCCATTGCGACGGCGTAGACCATATACTCCCGCCATACGGAAAATTCCGGGAGTTCCTTATCATCGAAGGTCGTAAAGTCGTCCAGAAACCGTCCGAAGGCCTGCCATAGAGCCAGGTCATCTTCTCCCTGCTGATCCAGAATATAACAGCGCACTCTAAAGCATAATCTCCAAAAGTGGATAATAATTTCTATGACCGTAACCACTATAAAGACGGCCAGACCGGACTCAAGGAGGGCTTCAATCCCGATCCCGGCATACAGTGTGCTGAGCATACGGATCAGCGCTGCAAGGATTCCTGCGACCGCAGAGAAAATCAGGCGATGCTTCAGCTTTATGTGGGAATATCTTGTCATGTTCTTGGAATTGACCCTTTTCGAAAATTCTTCTTCCACCGCACGCTCGAAGCTTTTGCGGAATCCCAAAGAATCCGCTTGATTGTCCTTGATGTACTCTTTGAGGTCACTCATGGCGATCTGCCCGCTTGCATCGGACGCCTTCCACAGAAAATCCCATAGGATCTGCTGATAACCCGGAATATGCTCCCCGTCCTCCTGCTCATTCAGCAGAATTACGGTATCCGATGCGGTGGTCTGAAAACGGATCAGCTTTTTCAAATTCAACTCCAACAGCGTTGCAGAGAACTGACGGGAGATGCTGGACTTGCCGTCGTAGAAATGCACCAGCCTGTCGACTGCAGGGGCGGGACGGTCATCCGGCAGGTCCCGGAAATACCGGGGGGAGTGGGTGGGGCTGGTCCTGTACTTCTTCTGCTTGCGCCTGCGCAGAATGCTCTCGATCTTGTCATGTGTTGGAAGTATTATAACAAAAAAACTAATGAATGAGCCGAATGTGTAAATGCAGAAGACCGTCCAGATATAATGATCTATGGACTTAACATATCGGCAAAGCTCACTGCAAAACCGCTCAATGGGAGCCAGAACGGGATGACTTGCTTCCCATGCCTCCCGATTGGCCTTCTCGCGCGCTTCTTCCTCCCGCTTGGCATTTGCACTGTCAGCCAGTGCTTTTTCTTCTGCCAGAATTCCGTCGAGTCCTTCGCCCTGCTGTTCCCATCCGCCGTAGAAGCAGTCTGCAGGCAGGGTACAGCGCATATCAACGATGGTCCCCAACGGGATGCTGTCAACCTGCAAGGCGGCAGAGCCGTCCGACTGCTTTTCAAAGGTGCCGTTCAGCGGCCCATGTGCCCAGATGCGGAACTCCTCTGTCGGAATGCCCTCGGGCACTGTCAGCGTGGCGGTAAGCGTGCCAATGTCGGAAATACCGGTTTTACCGGTCAAATTCCAGAAAAATTCGCCCACATCGGAATAGATCTTCACGGCGTTTTCCACACGGTAGCTGATTTTGAAGATTCGGGTGCCGCTGCCCTGCTGTCGGAAATAGATGTAGACGGTATTTCCCTCGTCGGTATCCTCCACCGCAAAGGTGTTCTCGGGACGGTTTTCATTGTCCGGTTCGTCAAGCTGTCGTACAGGCATCCCGTCAATCG
>JBJDZJ010000013.1:0-23758 GCA_051867915.1 Eubacteriales bacterium | reverse complement strand
AAATTGCTTTGAAAATGAAAACGAGCTGTCGCATCGCCGGATGCAACAGCTCGTTGTAGGGAAAAAACTTATCCTTCGGCAGGTACGGTTGCCGCGGTGAAGAAGTCGGTCAAACCGTACTCGGATGCGTAGGTGTAGGCCGCAGAGGCTCTGAATCCGGTGATGCCGACCTTAACTTCGGTCACATTTACGAGTTCTTCCTCGTATGTGGAGGTGACAACCTCGGTGATGTCACTGCCGTCGGCATTGTGCTGAGGCATACCGTCTTTGTCGGTGACGATTGCGGTGACGACCTGAGTGACGGGAGTCGTGCCGTCGTCTTTGTAGGTGGGATCGCCGTTCTCGTCGGTGACGATCTCGGTGACATTTACCGATTTGGTGACTTTCTCGGTGGTCTTGATCTCGTAGGTGGGCAGGATGCTGTAAGTACCGTCTTCCTTCTGTTCATAGCAGAATGCGTATGCGCCGACAGAAGTCAGGGTAGAGGGAAGAGCGAATTTGTAAACATTGGTGTTCAGGAAGGCATTTTCGCCGACGGTGGACAGGATGGTACCGCTCAGGTCGATGGTCTCCAGATTGACGCAGTCACGGAAAGCGTTGGCACGGATTTCCTCAAGAGTAGAGGTAACGGTGACCGAAACAATGCTTTCATTGCCTCTGAATGCGTCCTCGCCGATGAAGACGATCCGGCGGTTGACGCCGTACAGGCTGATTTCGCCGTCTTCGTTCAGACGGAAGTAGGTGGGCAGCTTGACATTCTCTTCATTGCCCTTGTACTTGGTGATGATCAGACCGACAGGAGAAGCAACAACTTCTTCCTCGGTTTCGCCGTCGGTGGTGTCGGTAGCAAGAGCAAGCCGGAGAGCGGCGGAATCTTCGGGAGGAGCGATGAGATCGAATTCAAAGTTCTCATACAGGGAGTAACCGGTCACACCCAGAATGTGGAAGAAGTCTTCGGGAAGAGTGTCGGAATCGGTATACTCGGCAAGGGAAGAGGAGAAGGTCTTGGCGTAGGTTTCCTGTCTGCCGCCCAGATATCCGTAGAGAACGAAATCCTCAAGCGGAACGGGATCGGGAGTTGCGCCCTCATATGCGGGCTCACCGTCCACATATCCCAGACAGTTGGCGTTCAATGTGGTAATGGAGGCAGGAAGATGGACTTCCTTCAGAGAAGGACAGTTGTAGAAGCACTTGGTATTGAAGGTGGTGTTGGATGCACACTGAACATTCAGGGTAGCAAGGGAGGTGCAACCCTCGAATGAAGATGCACCGACTGCCGTAACCTGAGAGGGCAGAGTGATTTCGGTCAGAGAAACGCATCCGTTGAAAAGATTCTGCATCAGGTTGGAGACACGGGAACCGATGTCAACCTTGGCAAGATTCTTGCACTGGTAGAAGACGGAGTAGCCGAGGTTGGTGACATTTTCGGGCATTGTGAACTCGGTGATGGCGGTCTTTCCGAAAGCGCCGTTCTGAATGGATGTAATTTCAGGATTGAAACGAATGGAGGTGATGTTCTCACATCCGTATACGATGAATGCGGGGATTTTCGTGATGGAATCGGGAATGTCGATGCCGGTGAGTCCGGTGCAGTTGGCGAAGGCACCCGATCCCAGGACGCCGACGATCTCACCGATGCCTGCATATGTTTCGGTGGTTCCGATCGATTCGGGAATCGTTACCGAATCAATTCCAACCATGCCGCAGAAGGCATAGTCGCCGATGGAAATAACCGTTTCGGGAATGTTCAGTTCGGTGACGGCATACAGATTGTAGAATGCGTAGCTTCCGATGGAAACCAGTCCGTTTGCGGGGATGCCGGGATTCTCGGGTTCGGAAGTCTCGGGCTCCTCGGATTCGGTATCGTCGATTTCATTTGCAAAGGTGGCAACGGGATGAGCGAATTCGATTTCGGTTACGCCGGTGCAGAAATAGAAGGCGGAGTCGCCGATGACATGAACGCTGGCGGGAATTTCAAGTTTGGTCAGAGATGTGCAGTAATAGAAGGCTTCGTTTCCGATTTCGGTGACATTATCGGGAACGGAATAGATCAGAGAGGTGCAACCGTAGAAGGTCTGATCGGGAATTCTGGTCAGGTCGGAGGGCAGCTTGCACTCGGTCAGAGCGGAGCATCCGAAGAAGACGGATGATCCCAGATCGCTGACGCTGTCGGGAACGGTGGCGCTTGTCAGCGATTCATTGTAGGCAAATGCCTTGTTTCCGATGGAAGTCACACTGCTCGGAATCTCGACTGCGGTCAGCGTGGTGCAACGGTAGAAAGCGGAGCGGGCAATGGCGGTGTATCCGGAGGGGATGGTCACCTTAGTCACGCCGGAGCCTTCGCCGATGGCATACTCGCCGACAACCGTAACCGATTTGCCGTCCACCGAAGCGGGAAGGGTGATTTCTCCGCCCGAGCCCTTGTAGCCGGTCAGAGCCACTCCGTTCTCGTAAATCTTGTAGGTGAAGGTATCATCTGCGGTATTAGAGACAAACTGTCCGAGACCGTAGAGGTCGTATTCTCCGGAATTCGACTCAATCGGAGAATCGGTACCCTCATCCGAAGTCGTTATGCCCGTGTCGTCTGTCACGGTATCGCCGGAATCCGAGGTACCCGATGTCGTATTTGGTGTCTTCTCACCGCCGCAGGCGATCAGCGATAAGGAGAGCGACATAATCAATAAAGCAAAAAGCAGTTTTTTCATCGTGTTCACTCCTAAAAGAATTATCGCTTTATTATACAATATTTATGCTCCGTTTGTCAAGATGTTCGGTGAATTTTTATAAAAAATAGTTGTTGTTTTTTTGTAAATTTTTATTGACAAAACGAAGAGAAGGGTGTATAATAGAGTCAACCGAACCGAATAGAATCAGGGGTGCTGAAAACACGGTTGTGTGATGGCTGAGACGAGGCGACTCGAACCCTTAACCTGATACGGATAATGCCGTCGTAGGGAGATTATCTACATATATAATAAGGAAGTATATGGCACAAAGATTTTCCGCCCGATGAATCCGGTGCGGAATTTTTTATTTTGGAGGGTTTCATATGAGAAACTCAAATGTGCGCAAGCTGACGACCTGCGCAATCATGTTGGCTCTGTCGTTTGTCCTGAGCTATGTCAAAATTTTTACGCTACCCTTTGATGGGTCCATCACCCTGTTTTCCATGTTGCCGATCTGCCTGGTTTCGGTCATGTACGGAATCGGATGGGGATTGGGAACGGCCTTCTGCTATTCGTGGCTTCAGATTTTGCAGGGCGGCGTATTTTCATGGGGACTGACGCCCGTCATGCTGATCGGATCGCTGCTGCTGGACTATATCATTGCATTTACGGCCATCGGTCTTGCGGGAATCTTCCGTAAAAAGGGGAAGATCGGCATCTGCTTCGGTACAGGATTGGCTTGTGTAGTCCGTTTTCTGTCTCATTTCGTTGCCGGATTCGTTCTCTGGGCAAATGTTGAGGAATTCGTAGCCTTTGGCCAGAGCTGGGTCAATCATCCCTACCTTTATTCCCTCTGCTACAACGGAATCTATATGCTTCCCGAGACGATTCTTACGGTTGTCGGAATGATTCTTCTGGTCAATGTTCCTCAGATCATGAAGATCGTCAAAGAAAACTGATCGGAATACGGTGTCCCATGGCTTTGGGTCGGTCTGCCGCAAATATCTTTGCGGCAGGCTTTTTTCTTTGTCGCTCCGGCCCGCCTGCACACATCCGTCACCGAACTTTCACGCAACCTTTAGAGCGTCATCATTGACTTTCGGGTGTTCCTGTGCTATAATGCAGTCAGTAAAAACGAAAGGAAGTAATTCAAAATGAAAAAACTCGCACTTGTCCTGATTCTTTGCGCTTTGGCAGTCGGCACTCTTGCCTCCTGCGGCTCCGGTGACGGTGATTCCACTACGGCATCGACCACTACAAGCACAGTAGTTACAACTGCATCGAATACGACTACATCGGCGGCAACCGACGACGAGCCTGCTGTAACTACACCCGAGACTACAACCGACGATGAGCCTGCCGCAACCACACCCGGAACTTCGACCGAGGACGAGCCTGAGGTTCCGTCTGACGATGACGGCTCCGATTCCACCGAATCGGAGGAATAAATCGGAAATCCGATACCGGATGACCCTGCCGGACAAATGAATCAAAAAATGAAAGGTAAAGGGTCCCTTTACAAAAAGCCGATAGATTTCTAAACCGGAAGTCTATCGGCTTCCTCTTTATTCAAAGGATATATTTTCGGCACGAATGCGAATGGAATAAAACAAATAGAAGATTTCATCTTTTTCATTCAGCGAGTCTTTCATCTTGATTAGTCGTCTCTTGCCTACTCTGCGATCAAGAACGGCAAAAATCCGAACGATGAGGTCATCGCTGTTCAAACTTTGTTCGATGCTTTGCTGATCGAATTCATGAAACGCACGGTAAAAGCATCTCTGATTAAAAACGCCCAATTTCAAGGCGGTTTCATCCATATAAGCAAATTCCTCCCGCATCCTTTTTTCGTAGGTCTCATCATGGGGGAAAAAAGGCGCCTTAAACCAATTGTTCCAATAACAACCGCTGATTAGTTCTTTGCCGTCCAATCGAATGGAAGCCCGCCCCTCTTGATCGGGGCTTTTGCTGTACGAGGTGCAATAATACTGAATGTGTCCGCGCAAGGATTCGGCAAGGTATTCATTTTCAAGTTTGCTTCTGATTTTGCTCCATGTTGCCATATCAATTGCTCCCTTCTGTCGCAGGTTCCGGAACTTTGTGGATTGACTTACCGTGTCATATTATCGAAAAACTATGAAAAATGCTCCGTTGTTGCCCGCTTTACGGACAAAATGGCGGCATAGCCGGCAAGGAGTATTATCAATGAAAGGACCGCCCTTGTTTGTGCTTTCTTGTGTTGCTTACATTTTACCACAGAATTTGCAAAAAAGCAAGATCATATGGGAGATTTCCCACGAAAGAGTTTGATGATTTTCCGGATATATCTCTGTTTTTTTGAAATTCTTACCAAAATGTATTGACAATCAAAAGAATGCATGATATAATATAGTTACTACAAACAAAACGATTTTGGGTACGGAAGGAGCGTTCGGCATGAGGAATGAATCAGGCAGCGAGGAAGCAAGACAGCAGGATATGGAGTCTGTAAAGAAGCATCTTTTACCCGATGAAAGCCTTCTTTGGATGGGATGGCCGGGAAAGCGGGGAATCAAAGGGATTTTGAACCTTCAATTCTTCATAATTCTGGCCTTCAGCGTAGTGTGGATTTGCGGGGTTGTGACCGGATCCGTCAGCACGGCGATAGAGGTGATTTCGGGAGTGATGAGTGGGGAATCCTCCCCGTCGGAACTGTTGCTCCTTCTTATCTTTGTCCCCTTCTATCTGGGCGGTTGTTTTCTGATATGGATGGATATCCGTGCGTTCGGCGTGGGGTCCCACATTCTATACGCCCTGACCGACAGTCGGATTCTGGTTCTGGATGTTCGGAAAAAGAAGGCCAAATGTACGGCGTATCGGCTTTCTGCCCTGTCCGGAGTGCAGGTGGAAACCGAGGAGAACGGTGTCGGAACCATCTACTTTTCGCAGAATGGAACCCAATCGGATACCAATGCCGGTTCGGACGGTACAAAATGGGATGACTGCTTCTATAAAATCCCCAATGTTCAGAGAGTCTATCAGATGATCTCGGACGGCATACCGAAATAACCCCGGAATTATTCAATATATGCTCAAATCCCCCGAAATCTGCTTTCGGGGGATTTGCTTGTCATGAACGGATTATTGCTTGATCCATCCGTGGTTTAAATAATGAGCGTTGTCGAGACTCGGTGTGTCCTCACCATTGAGAACCATCTTGTGCTGGAGCTTTGCCATGCCGAACAGAAGCGAGACCTTCACATTCATCCGCTCGCAGGGGCGAAGATTCCGAACCTTGCTCGCCAGCCGTTGCATTTTCGTTTCCAGCATCTTTCGGTGCTTGTCGGACAGGCGATCCACGAAGATGTCGCCCATCATGGGTGCGCCGCAGAGGTAGATGCGGGACAGTCCCATCCAGTTCAAAGCGGTTTTCACATCCTTTTGCGCCGATCCGTTGGGTGCGCCTACGCTGTTGGTGATGATGACCGCCGTCTTCCGGAAAAATGCCGGATCGGGACGGTGAACCATCCAATAGACGCACAGATGATCCAGAAGGGATTTGATGCTGGCGGGAACCCGCAGGGCATATACCGGATAGGCAAAGACCAACAGATCGGCATCCAGGATTGCTTTCCATATAGGTTCCGTTTGGGCGGCATGAGGACATTTGTCCTCCCCTTTGAGAAAACAGAATTTGCATCCCAGACAGAAGGGCGGGAAATCCTTGGGATAGAACTCCACGACTTCACGCTCTTCGGGGAGATTCTGTAAAAACAGTTCCTTCATGGTATGGGTGATTCCCTTGACGGAGGTACCGTTCAAAACGACAATCTTCAATTTACAAGCTCCTTTCCGGGAGTATCAGACCGTTAAGTCAGTTCCTTTTTGCCGGTGTACAGTTCGTAGTAGCGACCCTTCATGGCAAGCAGTTCATCGTGACTGCCCCGTTCGATGATCTCGCCTGCCTCCAGCACCATAATGCAGTCGGCGTTGCGGACGGTGGACAGACGGTGAGCAATGACGAAGGTGGTTCGGTTCTTCATAAGCCGATCCATGCCGTGTTCGATGTGGCGCTCGGTACGGGTATCCACCGAGGAGGTGGCCTCATCAAGTACCAGAATGGGCGCCTTGGAGATGGCGGCACGGGCAATGTTCAGAAGCTGACGCTGTCCCTGGGACAGATTGGCGCCGTCGCCCTCCAGCATGGTGTTGTAGCCGTCGGAAAGACGCATGATGAAGGAGTGAGCGGAGGCTGTCTTTGCCGCTTCGATGACCTCCTCGTCGGTGGCATCGGGTCTGCCGTAGCGGATGTTTTCCATGACCGTTCCGGTGAACAGATGGGTGTCCTGAAGGACCATGGCGATGTTCTTTCTTAAGAAGTCACGGTGCATCTTCTTGATATTTATGCCGTCGATGGTGATTTCACCCTCGTCGATGTCGTAGAAACGGTTCAGCAGATTGGTGATGGTGGTTTTACCTGCGCCGGTGGAACCGACGAAGGCGATCTTCTGCCCTGGATGCGCATACAGGCTGATGTGTTTCAGAATGGTCTTGTCGGGATTGTAGCCGAAGGTGACATCGTCCAAAGTCACATCGCCACGGATGGCTTCAAGCTCTGCGGCATCGGGAGCGTCGGCAGCCTCGGGATCGGTATCCATGACTGCAAAGACCCGCTCGGCTCCGGCAAGAGCGGAGAAGACGGTGGCCATCTGCTGAGAAATCATGTTGATGGGCATGGAGAACTGCTTGGAGTAGCCGGCAAAGACGGTTAATGCACCCGATGAAAATCCTGATGTACACATCATAATGCCGCCGACGCCAACCGTTACCGCATAGCTGATCTGGGAGGTATTGCCCATGATGGGTCCCATGATGCCGCCGTAGAACTGGGCACGGAACTGTTTGTCACGCAGGTCGTTGTTCAGAAGGTTGAACTCTTCCTCGCAGTCCTTTTCGTGGTTGAAGACCTTGACCACCTTCTGACCGGTAACGGATTCCTCAATGTATCCGTTGACGGCACCCAGCGCAGCCTGCTGTCCGCTGTAATACTTCCGGGACGCTTTGGCAATGGCACCGCCCAGGAAGGTGAAGACGGGAATAAAGAAGATTGTGATCAGTGTCAGGATCCAGTTGGTGGTAATCATGAACAGGAAGGTTCCGATCAGCGTAATGGTTCCCGATATCAAAGAGGTCAGGGAGTTGTTCAGCATGGTGTCGATGTTGTCCACATCGTTGGTGAACCGGGACATCAGCTCGCCTGTCGGGTGAGAATCAAAGTAGCGAATGGGGAGCGACTGCATTTTGTTGAACAGATCGTTCCGGATTTTTTCGATGGCGCTCTGGGAGATGTGGAGCATCAGCCGAGCCTGAATATAGGTGGTGCAGATGCCGATGGCATATACAACCATCAGAATCAACAGTGCCGCCAGAATATAGAGCATTACGGCGGAGACCTTTCCTCCGAACAACCCTTCCACGGGAGTCAGCAGGGAGGTGATGGCTTTGTCGGCGATCTGCTCGGGCAGACTGTGCTGAATGGGAATGCCCGGTGCGACGGTGATCTGGAGGCGGTTGATGATGGGCGCCAGCATATAGGAGCCGATCAGGGATGTTACGGTGGATACCAGCATACAGAACAGAACCAGGATCAGCTGGAGTTTGTAGGCGGCCACATAGGAGAACAGTCTGCCGACGGTCTGGCGGGCGTTCTTGGGCTTGGAGCCGCCTGCCATTCTGCCTTTGCCTCCGGGACCTCCCGGACCGTGTCCGGGACCGGGACCTTTGGGCCCGGCGGATGCGCTCTTGGTCGAGGAAGAGAAGTTTGCATATTGTTTTTGCAGTTTTTCAAGATTTCTTGCCATTTCTATTCCACTCCTTTCACGCCTTGCCGGTTTGAGACTCGTAGATTTCCTGATAATCGGCATTGTTTTTCAGCAGTTCATCGTGACTGCCGATACCGGTGATCTTTCCGTCGGTCATGACGATGATCTGATCGGCGTCCTTGACCGAGGTAATCCGCTGCGCAATGACGATTTTGGTGGAGTCTGCCAGTTCATTTTTGAAGGCTTTTCGGATTTGAGCCTCTGTTGCCGTGTCCACTGCGGAGGTGGAATCGTCCAGAATCAGGATTTTCGGCTTTTTCAGCAGAGCACGGGCGATGCACAGTCTTTGCTTCTGACCGCCCGACACATTGGTGCCTCCCTGATCCAGCTCGGTCTGATAACCGTCGGTGAAGCCGGAGACAAACTTGTCTGCCTGAGCGGATTTGGAAGCGGCGATGATATCCTCTTCGGTGGCGTTTTCGTTACCCCAGCGCAGGTTGTCCTCGATGGTTCCCGAAAACAGCACATTTTTCTGAAGTACCATACCTACCCCTTCCCGTAGGTTGTACAGGGAGTAGTCCCGGACATCAATACCGTCCACCAGAATGGCGCCCTCATCGGTATCGTACAGACGGGGGATCATGGAAACAAGCGTCGACTTTCCGCATCCGGTGGAACCGATGATGCCTACGGTACTGCCCGGTTCGATGGTGAGATTGATATGATCCAGCACCAGTTCCTCGCTGTTCTTGTAGTAGCGGAAGCTGACATCCCGGAACTCAATTTGTCCGTTTTGAACGGTTGCTTCGGGATGAGCGGCGGTTTCGTCGGACAGGTCGATCTTTTCGTCCAGGACCTCGCAGATTCGTTTTCCCGAAGCAAGGGCACGGGAAGACATCATGAACATCATGGTGACCATCATCAGGGAGCTGAGAATCTGGGTGACATAGGTGATGAAGGCAGACAGGTCGCCGACTTCCATGTTGCCGGCAAGGACAATCCGTCCGCCCAACAGAATCACGGCAAGGGTCGTCAGATTCATGAACAGGGTCATGACAGGGGACATGAAGATGACAACCTTCATGGCAGACATTCCCGCGTTTTTCAGATCGCCGTTGGCAGTGTGGAATTTGTCCTTTTCACGGTCCTCACAGACGAAGGATTTTACGACCCGGACATTGGTGATGTTTTCCTGAACGGTGGAGTTCAGGGAGTCGATCTTGGTCTGCATTCTGGAGAATCGGGGGAAGCCGGTGCGGACGATGCCCACGATGGAAATCAGCATCAGGGGAATCGTGACGGCGAAGACCACCGACAGGGAGGGCTTCAGGGCGATGGCCATAATCAGACCGCCGATCAGCATTCCGGGCGCACGGAGAAGCATTCTCAGCGCCATGTTGACCACATTCTGAAGCTGGGTTACATCGTTGGTGAGACGGGTGACCAGCGATCCGGTGGAGAACTTGTCGATGTTGGCAAAGGAGTATTTCTGAACCTTTGCATACACATCGGATCGCAGATCTGCGGCAAAATTGACCGACGCCTTGGAACCGAAATAGGCACCGCCTACGCCTCCCAGCATCATAATCAGTGCGGTCAGCACCATCAGAGCGGCAATGCCGATGCAACCCGGCACCGTCAGGCTGCCGTTGTTGGCGTCATTGATAATGGTGCGCAGGAAAACCGGCATCAGAACCTCGCCCACAACTTCTACAATCATACAAAGGGGACCTAAGATGAAGTAGGGAAGGTAGGGGCGAATGTATTTGTACCATCTTTTCAAATAAAATCATTCCTTTCCGTTTGGTTTGTGCCCGTGGGGCGGATGAAGCCCCCGGTTTAGATTGGCTCGGACTTGCAACAGAAGATGGGTCAGCTTTTGGGATTCTTCGGGTGAGATTCCTTCAAAAGCCAGCTCCTCTATTTCCTGAGCTTTCTGCATATTGGCACGGTCAACGGCAATGCCCTTTTCGGTCAGAGTTACCCGCATCTGACGCATATCTGTCTCGTCGGGGACTCTGGTGATGTAGCCGTCCCGTTCCATTTTCTGGAGCGTGACCGAAACGGTGGGCGGGGTCAGATGAGTGTGCTTTGCCAACTCGTATTGGGTGATGCTCTCTTCCCCTCGCTGTCTGGCAAAGGCAAGCTGCATCAACAGGGAGCGGTAGCCGCAGGGGACCCCGGATTCGTCGCCGTATTTTCGCATCCGGTGACCAAACATTCTGGAACAGTCGTTGATCAGCATCATGGGCGAGGGCTGTTCCTCGTGGTTGTCGTGTGCCATGTTCTTTCCTCCTTCTCTTATAATTAGTTATCTAACTAATCACATTATACACAGAATCCTTCAAAAGTCAAGAGCTTTAAAAAAGATTCACGATTTGTTTTCAAATTCAGACGATCCCCTTGACAGGTCGGAAGGAGTATGGTAAAATAGTCAAAAAATGAGCATCAGACCCGAACATCAGCGTGCGACAGCTGTGAAACTTCGATTCGACGGCTTGCACCGCCGTTTTGTGATGAAAAAGGCGGATTTTCCGTAGGTTTGAGTCCGGAAAACAGCTCCAAGGAGTGAGAGACATGAGAAGAGCAGACGAAAGCCGTCCCGAATATGCGAGACGGCTGTTTTTGGAAGGATATAACTGCACCCAGGCGGTGGTTGGAGCCTTTTGCGACGAAATGGGAATGGATTTTGAACAGGCGATGCTGATCTGTTGCGGATACGGCGGAGGAATTGCCAGACTGCGGGAGGTCTGCGGCTCCTTCATCGGAGCGGTCATGGTGCTGGATGTAATGTACGGCAGTACCGACCCCACCGACCATGCCGCCAAGTCCGCCCAGTATCAGCGGATTCAGCGGATGGCGGAAAAATTCCGTCAGAAGAACGGCGCACTGGTTTGCAGAGAACTGCTGGGACTTCCCGCCGGTGCATCGTTGCCCACGCCCGAAAAGCGGACGGCGGACTATTATAAAAAGCGCCCCTGCCCTCAGATCATTTCCGATGCGGCGGCAATCGTGGAGGAGATGATGGAAGAAATCCGCAATGAATGAGTCCGTTGCACCTTCGGAGAAATGGAAGAAGGAAGGGGAAGGCAACTGCTCCGAAGTCCCGCAGGGAAAGAACGCTGCGGTCCGCTGATACAATCGTTCCGACTGCCGTTGCCTATGCTACATATTACAATTCGTCATTTGAAAACAAGTATTTGGGGACTCCATAAATAAATTCCCCTTCTTTCCGAGCTTTCCATCCTTTTTTCGAAACGATTTGGGATACCTTTTCCTGAACACGGTCGCACAAAACACAAATTCCCTCATGCGTTTCAGACCAGAAAAACACCGATCCGTCTTCTCGGTAAAATGTTAAATCTTCCGGGTTTTCTCGTTCATCCGTTCGAATCCAATCAAATAAATCAGTAACGCGAGACAAAAGAAGTTCTTTCATTGAACTCGAGCACGGATAATAACATATACATTTGCGATAGGGATCGCTATGTCCGGAAACTGTATAGCGTAGCATTTCGGTCCTTGGCGCAAATTCATACGCTGATTTCATAGAAGGAAAGCAAAGTGAAAACGATGCCGAATATCGGAAACAAACATGAATGAGCTCTGTATAATCGCTTCCGCAAATGGTCAAATCCGTTCTGGTCTCATCATCATAATCCTCAAAAAAATGCACAATTCTCCCTCCATCCCGAGCAACAGAGCTTTACTTGATTAACCGGGTAATTCACGCAGTAGGCAAAAAGTATAGATAAACTTAGCGGATTCGGTTAGCATCCCATTACGCTCTTGTTATACTGCTTTTGTTCATCTGTCAAAAAGGATTTATCCCATTTCGCACGGTAGCAAGCTACATAAGTTTTCCAAAATGATTTTGGTATTCTCAAATTGTTTTCCTCAATAATATTTGGAAAGCAATGAACTGTATCCACTAAATCGTAAGCACGCTCAAATTGTTGATCTTCCAACAATTGAACCAATGTATCCAGTGCGACAGCCAGCACCCGATAAATCAATTTATCCTTTAATAGCCTGCGATGAACATAGACATTTTCGTGATAAACATAATCCCACCGTTCACGATCTATGTTTTTGACAGAAGCAATGGCTCTGCGAATTTGATTGTCTTCATATGCATCATTTTCAGATTTGATTACCCGAACGATTTCAGTTAATATAGTACTGTTTGTGTTGCAGTCTATATCACTTCTGATTCGAATGAAAGCCGCTGTTATGTCATATAAATCATGATCGCTGATCATCAGTATCCCCCCTGATTACTTAAAGATTTCAACGAAAACATCAACAGCCTGACCGCTTGCAATCGCATACGCCACTCTATGATGGCAGGCTACCTTTCAAATGCTTACTCCGCTTACTTCCAATAAGATCAAAATTCTTTTGCAATACTCCATAACTCATGCCATACCTTTTTTTCAAAATGTGTTTGGTTTTACAAACTGCTGTGCGAATCAGGTACAACTAAATTATAGCATACAGCCTTTTATTTGTCAACATATTTTTTTGAAAATAGTATTATCCACATTTACCTTACCTGTAACACATACGGAAATGTTACCTGACAGACCGGAAACCGATCCCGGGGAAGGGAACAACCGTCGCTACCGACACCAAAAAGCCCTCCGAAGCCTGTGTATAAGGCTGTCGGAGGGCGGATTATTTCCCAAAAAAGAAGATCGCCTTGCAAAAGGGCGAAAGGAAGGGGATCGAATCGGTAATTCGGTGATTTGCCGATTTCCTTGCCCATATAACAAAAATCAGAGCTCATATAACAAAAATCAGAGACAACAACCGTTGTCTCTGATTTTCGTTTGGGACTTTTTACAGTCCTTATGGAGCTGCTAATCAGATTCGAACTGATGACCTCATCCTTACCAAGGATGTGCTCTACCAACTGAGCCATAGCAGCATTGACTTCGGATTGATCTCTCAAGTCAACGGTGCTATTATAGCACAACGGATTTCGTTTGTCAAGAGCTTTTTCAAAAAAAATGCACTTTTTTTATCAAATTCTGACGGGCTGTCCCGCCTCCTTCCGACGGTCCCTTCCGAAAGAGAGCGTCCCTTGGATCCGATGAGATCCAAGGGACTTTTGAACTTCAGTTTACTTCAGAACGAAGGAGCTGCAATCGGTGCAGGCGATTTCGGTAGGATTGCTTTCGTGGGTCACTACACGGATGGCCTTCAGGGAGCAGTAGTTCTGGTCGCCGCAGTGATGTGCGCACTGAGTGACGGTGCATTCGATGCTGGGGTTTGCGCAGTTGCAATCACTTCCGTGACAACCGGTTTCGCGATCGGTCATGTTCATTCCTCCTTATCTATGGATTACGATGACTATTGTAACCCGCAAAAAGGATTTTATTCAGGGAGCTTCAGGCGGGATGAACACAGATGGGTGTATATTCCTTCAGATCGCCGTCAAAGATGATTTCGCCGGACAGCTTGGTCAGGTGGACGGGACGGACCAGACTGCACGGACCGCCGAAATCGCAGATTCCCGCCTCGCTGAGCGTTTCGGAAACAAACTGGGAACAGGTATAGTGCGCCGGACGGGCATAGGCGATTCCCACCGCATTCAGGAACAAGCCGGAAATGTTGTATTTCAGTTTTCCCCGATTCTGCCAGAAGGTTTCCACCTTTTGTTGAACACATTCATACTGTTGGTCGGTTACCGGAATGGCAATAATTCTTCCGGGAAGATGGGAACAGTGCTGATAGAATCCGTCGATCAGCGTTTCCTTCTTGTAGCCGCCCCAGAAGGGAAAACGGGAAAATTTTCGCGCAAAGGAAAACATGGGAGAGAGTTCGGGTGAAAATGCCAGCGAAGAATGGGTGAAAGGCTCCTTTGTGACAATATGAATAATGGAAGAAACCACCGATTTCGGATGCATCAGAACAACATAGATATATTTTTGATCGCAGGTCATAGATAACGGCCCTTCGTAAAAAATTTCAGATGTATAGATAGTAAACCCATTATACTATTTCCGTATTATTTTGTCAAGATGCATTGGACAATTTTCCGAAAAAACAGAAGATTTTGTGAAACATGCCTGTCGCATTTCGATGCGACAGGCATGTTTTGAGCCGTTCTATGCAAAGGATCAATAGTCCAGCTGACCTTCATAAACCAGATCGGCGCCGCCGGTCAGGGAGATACCGTCGTCGGTGTAGTTGACGATCAGATCGCCGCCCCGAACCTTGACGGTGATGTCTACGCCCTTCTTGCAGAAGCCGTTTTCCACTGCCGCCACAACGGCTGCGCAGGCACCGGTACCGCAGGCGAGGGTTTCTCCGTTGCCTCTCTCCCAAACCCGCATTTTAATGGTGACGGGATTGACAATGCGGATGAACTCGGTATTGGTTCGCTCGGGGAAGATGGGCGCATTCTCGAAGAGCGGCCCAACCCTCTCCACATCGACGCCGTCCACCCGCTTGGACAGAACCACGCAGTGGGGGTTGCCCACCGAAACGCAGGTGATGTTGTACTCCTTGCCGCCGATGGTCACGGGTCGGTTGACAATCTTGTCTCCCTCCAGCGTGCAGGGAAGGGTCTTGGGATCCAGAGTGGCCTTACCCATCTGAACGCAGACCGAAGTGACCTTTCCGTCGAAGGTATAGAGCTTCAGCCGCTTGATGCCGCTGGCAGTCTCAATGGTCATGTGCGTGTGCTTGTAGTACCCGTTGTCGTACAGGAATTTACCTACACAGCGAAGAGCGTTGCCGCCCATTTTGCCTTCGGAGCCATCCTGATTGAACAGCCGCATTTTGGCGGTCGCCACATCCGATTTCTCGATCAGGACAACGCCGTCTCCGCCGATACCGTAGTGACGGTCGCAGTAGTCCACGCAGAAGGACTCGGGACAGGTGATCTCTCCGTCGAAGTTGGGAATATAGATATAATCGTTTCCGGTTGCGCTCATTTTTGAGAAGCGGATTTTTCTGCGCTCGGTGCGCATATGGTTGATGTCCACCAGCTCGGTGTTGCGCAGATTGTAACGGGAGGCGATGATGTCGCACATGGCGTTTGCCGTATCAAGGGAGGTCAGGCAGGCAATGGAAAGCTGTACCGCACGGCGGTGAAGCCCGATGAACTCCTCAATGGTGGAGTCGTACAGGGCGCCGGTGTAGACCACATAGCTGATCTTGCCCTCTTCCATGTATCGGAAGGTGTCCGATCCCGGACGGATGTCGGTGACCTCTATTACATCAATCCCCAGACTGTCGGCAATGACGCGGGCGGTGTCGTGGGTGGCATAAATCTTCATGCCCAGATCGTCCATCTTCTTGGCGAGGGTGACGATTTCAGGCATATCGTAGTCTACGACCGACAGCAGAATGCCCTCTTCGTTGGTGGGGGAGGGAGCCTTCAGATTGAATCCTGCGGCGGACAGACCCTTGTAAAGAGCCTCGGTTAGGGTCTTGCCGATTCCCAGCACCTCGCCGGTGGACTTCATTTCCGGACCCAGAGAAGCGTTGACATCGGACAGCTTGGAGAAGGAGAAGACGGGAACCTTTACGGTGTAGTAGGGCGGGGTCTTGTACAGACCGGTTCCGTATCCCATATCGGCAAGGGATTCGCCGACCATGACTCTGGAGGCAATGTCCACCATGGGAACGCCTGTAACCTTGCTGATGTAGGGGATGGTACGGGATGCCCGGGGATTGACCTCAATGACATACAGATCGCCGTGATAGATCAGATACTGAATGTTGACCAGACCCTTGGTACCCAGCGCCAGCGCCAGATCGGTGGAGCACTGAATGATGGTTTCCTTCATCTTGTCGTTGAGATTGTAGGGAGGATAGACGGCGATGGAGTCGCCCGAGTGGACGCCCGCCCGCTCGACATGCTCCATGATACCGGGAATCAGCACCGATTTGCCGTCCGAGATCACATCGACCTCCAGCTCGGGACCCATCATGTATTTGTCAACCAGAACCGGGTTCTCGATTTTGCCCGAAAGGATGATGTTCATGTACTTGCGGACATCGTTTTCACAGTGGGCGATAATCATATTCTGTCCGCCGATGACATAGGAGGGGCGAAGCAGGACGGGATAGCCCAGATCCTCTGCGGCGGCAAGAGCCTGTTCCAGAGTCAGAACGCCGTGTCCCTTGGGTCGGCTGATGCCGAAGCGCTCCAGAAGCTCGTCGAACTTTTCACGGTCCTCTGCCGTGTCAATTCCCTCTGCCGAGGTTCCGAGGATCTGAATTCCGTTGTCGTCCAGGAATTTGGTCAGCTTGATGGCAGTCTGACCGCCGAAGGCGACGACAACGCCCTCGGGCTGCTCCACCTTGATGACATTCATGACATCCTCGGGGGAGAGGGGTTCAAAGTACAGACGGTCGGCGGTATCGTAGTCGGTGGAGACCGTCTCGGGATTGTTGTTGATGATGGCGACCTCGTATCCCAGTTCCTTCAGGATCCAGACGCAGTGAACCGAGGAGTAGTCGAACTCGATGCCCTGACCGATGCGGATGGGACCCGATCCCAGAACGATGATCCGCTTTTTTCCGCTGTTGTGACGCCGGGTGAACTCCCTTGCCTCGCAAACCTTGTCGTAGGTGGAGTAGAAGTAGGGCGTTTCGGCATCAAATTCCGCGCCGCAGGTGTCAACCATCTTATAAGAGGCGTCCAGATGGGGCAGATCGGTCTGTCCGCTGATGCGGGAGAGAGCCTGATCGGTGTAGCCCAACTTTTTGCCCTGAAGATAGGATTCGGCATCCATGGGTTTGTTTTCGATGGAGGCCTCATAATTTGCCAGTTTGACCAGCTTGTGGAGGAACCAACGGTCGATCTTGGTGATCTCGAAAATTTCGTCCACCGAGACGCCGCTCTTGATGGCCTCAAAGACGGTGAACAGCCGCAGATCGTCCACATTGTGAAGCCGCTCGCGGACCGGCCGATCGGAGGCGGGCTTGCGGTTCAGGGTGTCCAGCGAAATTTCCGCTCCCCGGACCGCCTTCATGATCGCCATCTCAAAGGAGGGAGCGATGGCCATGACCTCGCCGGTGGCTTTCATCTGGGTGCCCAGCGTACGGGATTTGCCGCCGAACTTGTCAAAGGGCCACTTGGGAAACTTGACAACCACATAATCCAGCGTCGGCTCGAAGCAGGCACAGGTCTTGCCCGTGACCTCGTTTTTGATCTCGTCCAGAGTGTAGCCCAGGGCGATTTTCGTGGTGACTTTTGCGATGGGGTAGCCGGTGGCTTTGGATGCCAGAGCGGAGGAACGGGACACACGGGGATTGACCTCGATGACCGCATATTCCATGCTGTTGGGGTTCAGGGCAAACTGGCAGTTGCAGCCGCCCACAATGCCCAGGGACGAGATGATGTCCAGCGATGCCGAACGGAGCATCTGATACTCTTTGTCCGACAGGGTAACGGCGGGGGCGATGACGATGGAGTCGCCGGTGTGAACGCCCACGGGATCGAAGTTTTCCATGGAGCAGATGGCAATGACATTGCCGTTGCCGTCCCGCATGGTCTCAAATTCGATTTCCTTCCAGCCGTAGATGTATCTTTCCACCAGAATCTGGGTGATGGGGGAGGCGTCCAGACCCGTGCGTGCGATGATTTTCAGTTCGTCGGGGGTATAGGCATAACCGCCTCCCGACCCGCCCAGCGTGAAAGCGGGACGGACGATGACGGGATAGCCGATCCGATCGGCGACAGCCAGCGCATCTTCCACGGTTTCGGCAATGTCGGAGGGAATGATGGGCTGGTGAATCTGCTCCATGGTTTCCTTGAACAGTTCACGGTCCTCGGCACGGGTGATGGAAGTGGCGTCGGTGCCGAGCAGTCGGACGCCCGCCTTTTCCAGATAGCCCTCCTTGGCAAGCTCCATGGCAATGGTCAGACCGGTCTGACCGCCAAGTCCCGCCAGAATGGAGTCGGGATGCTCCTTTTCGATGATACGCTTGATGGTTTCGGTGCAGAGAGGCTCCAGATAGATCTCATCTGCCAGTGCCTTGTCGGTCATGATGGTGGCGGGGTTGGAGTTTACCAGAACCACATTGACCCCTTCCGCCTTCAGCACCCGGCAGGCCTGAGCGCCTGCATAGTCAAATTCTGCCGCCTGACCGATGATAATGGGACCCGATCCGATGACCAGTACCTTTTTAATGGATAAATCTCTCGGCATTATCGGTCACCTCCCTTGGATTTTTCGATATTCTGAATAAACCTGTCAAACAGGAACGATGTGTCATGGGGACCGCTGTTGGCCTCCGGGTGGAACTGAACGGTGAAGGCGTTCAGCTCGGGATAGTCCATACCCTCGCAGGTGCCGTCGTTGGCATTGACGAAGGATTCTTTGCCCACGCCCTTCAGCGATTCGGCAACCACCGCATAGCCGTGATTCTGGGAGGTCACATAGGTGCGTCTTCCGCTTGCCTCACGGGCAGGCTGATTGACGCCCCGATGACCGTACTTGAGCTTGACGGTTTTTCCGCCCATGGCAAGGGCAAAAAGCTGATGACCCAGACAGATGCCGAACATGGGAACCTTGCCGATCATCTTTCGAAGCTCTGCAATGGGAACCACATTCTCTTCCGGGTCTCCGGGACCGTTGGACAGCATGATGCCGTCGGGATCTCCGGCGAGAATCTCCTCAGCAGGGGTGTCGAAGGGAACGACCGTAACGGTGCAGCCCCGCTTTTGCAGTTCACGGATGATGTTGGTCTTGGCGCCGTAGTCGATCAGCGTGACCCTGTATTTTTCCTGTCCCACGGCGGGATGAATCTCAGGGGAGCGTCTGGACACCGATACCACCGCATCACTGACTCGGTAGGAGGCGATTTCCGACAGATCGGCAGGGACCTCGTCGCAGATGACGGCGTTCATAACGCCCGATTCCCGGATGATGCGGGTGACTTCACGGGTGTCGATGCCGTACAGTCCCACAATGCCCTTTGCCTTGAGGTAGCTGTCCAGGTCGTACTGACAGCGGAAGTTGGAAGGAGTGTAGCACCACTCCCGCACCACATAGCCCTTCACACAGCATTCTCCCTCAAAATCGGACTCGATGATGCCGTAGTTTCCGATCAGAGGGAAGGTTTGCAGAACGATCTGACCGTAGTAGGAGGGGTCTGTCAGAGTCTCAATGTAGCCCGCCATACCGGTGGTGAAGACCAGTTCTCCCACACTCTGTCCGTCTGCTCCGAACCGTATTCCTTCAAAAACCTTTCCGTTGCTTAAAACAAGATATGCCTTTTTCATAAAACCGTTCCCTTATTCTCTCTGTATTATAGCCGTACACCGACTGAAAAGCCTTGAATTTCCGAATTGTTGGGGATGACACCGTGACGGCGCATCCCCAGCAGAACCTTATTGATCGGGATTTGCTAGGAGCTTGACCAGAACCGCTTTCTGTGCGTGCAGTCGGTTCTCTGCTTCATCGAAAATCTCGTTTGCGTGTGCTTCCAGAACCTCATCGGTGATTTCTTCACCGCGGTGAGCGGGGAGGCAGTGCAGAACCATTGCGTCGGGTGCGGCTTTCGCCATCACTTCTGCATTGATCTGATAGCCGGCGAAAATCTTCTGCCGCTCCTTTGCCTCGTCTTCCTGACCCATGGACGCCCAGACATCGGTATAAAGAACATCGGCGTCCCTGACCGCTTCGTCAATATTATCGGTACAGAGGAAATCCCCGTTTTCGGACGCCCATTTCATCAATGCGGCGTCGGGCTGATGACTTTTCGGGCAGGCAATGGCAACCTTCATACCGGTGCGGATGCCTCCGGCAATCAGCGAGTTTGCCATATTGTTTCCGTCGCCGATAAAGGTCAGCTTCAGACCGGACAGCTTTCCCTTGTGTTCACGAATGGTCATCAGATCTGCCAGCACCTGACAGGGATGGCAGTAGTCGGTCAGTCCGTTGATGATCGGAATGGAACCGTATTCGGCGAGGGCTTCCACCTCTGCCTGATCGTAGGTGCGGATCATGATGCCGTCCAGATAGCGGGAGAGAACACGGGCGGTGTCACGGACATTTTCGCCTCTGCCGATCTGGGTGTTGGCGGAGGCAAGAAAGAGAGCCGTTCCGCCGAGATCGTACATGCCCACCTCAAAGGAAACACGGGTACGGGTAGAACTCTTCTCGAAAATCATTCCGAGGGTTTTGCCCTTGAGAATGTGATGCTCAATCCCGTGAGCCTTTTCATATTTCAGTTGATCGGCTGTATTGAGAATTTCCAGGATTTCCTTTTTGGACAGATCCTTCAGAGTAAGTAAATGCTTCATATGGATTCTCCTTGTGAAGAGTTATCAGACCAGCATAGTGCCGATGCCTTCATCGGTCAGTGCCTCGATCAGAATGGAATGGGGGACGCGCCCGTCGATGATGAAGACCCGCTTGACGCCTCTGCGGATGGCCTCCACACAGCAGTCCACTTTGGGGAGCATACCGCCCGAGATGATGCCTTCACGGATCAGCTGGGGTGCGTCGGATACATAGATTTTGCGGATCAGGGAAGAGGGATCGTTCTTGTCCCGGAGGATTCCGGCAATGTCGGTCATGGTGAACAGCGATTCTGCCTTGAGACAGCCGGCGATTCTGGCGGCGGCGGTGTCGGCATTGATGTTGTAGATGTTGCCCGCTTTGTCGTAGCCTACCGTGGAGACAACGGGAATGTATCCCTTTTCCAGAAGATCCAGAATCAGTCTCGTGTTGACCGAGGTGATCTCGCCCACATACCCGAGAGCAGGATCCTTGGTGGTCGCCTCAATCAGCGATCCGTCGGCACCCGAGATGCCCACGGCATGGCATCCGGCGTTCTCCAGCAGATTGACCAGCGACTTGTTGATCTTGCCCGCCAGCACCATCTGTGCGATTTCGGCAGTCTCCCGGTCAGTGACCCGGAGTCCGTTGACGAACTCGGACTTCTTGTTCAGCTTCCCCAGCATTTCGGAAATTTCGGGACCGCCGCCGTGTACCAGCACGATCTTGATTCCGATCAGCGACAGCAGGGCAATATCGCCCATGACTGCGCACTTGAGTTCCTTGTTGATCATGGCATTGCCGCCGTATTTGATGACCACGATCTTGTTGTTGTATTTCTGAATATAGGGCAGAGCCTGTATCAGCACTTCTGCCCGTTGCGAATTTGACAGCTCGTTCATTTTGCTTTGCGCCTTTTCCTTATTTGGAGTCCGTTTTTGTAAGCCCTTCTCTGACATAGCGGATCTGCCGTTCCACCGATTCCACCGAGGTGCCTCCTGCCGAGATCCGCTTTTTCACGCAGGTATCAAGGTCGATTTCGACATACAGATCGGCGTCAAAATGGGGATCGGCCTCCCGATACTTTTCCAAGGGAAGGGTTTCCAGCGTCAGCCCCTCACGAATACACTCGGCAACCAGTGCGCCGGTGATCTTGTAGGCAGATCGGAAGGGGAGCCCCTTCTTCACCAGATAGTCCGCACAGTCGGTGGCGTTGATGAATCCCTTTGCCGCCGCCTGACGCATATTTTCGGGGATGGGACGCATGGTGGCGATCATGGGCGTGAAGACCGACAGCGACATGATCAGGGTGTCGATGCTGTCGAAGATGGCCTCCTTGTCCTCCTGCATATCCTTGTTGTAAGCAAGGGGAAGACCCTTGAGCATGGTCAGAGTCGCCATCAGATTGCCGTAGACCCTGCCGGTTTTGCCCCGAACCAGCTCCGCCATGTCGGGGTTCTTCTTCTGGGGCATGATGGAGGATCCGGTGGAGTAGCGGTCGTCCAGCTCGATAAACTTGAATTCCCAGCCCGCCCACAGGATGATCTCCTCCGAAAAGCGGGACAGGTGCATCATGACGGTGGCATACGCCGCCTGAAGCTCGATGCAGAAATCCCGATCGGATACGCCGTCCAGCGAATTTTGGCAGATTCCGTCGAAGCCCAGCGCTTCGGCGACCATTTCACGGTCGGTGTCATAGGTGGTGCCTGCCAGCGCACAGCATCCCAGAGGGGAGACATTCATGCGCCGAACGGCGTCGTTTATGCGGTCGATGTCCCGAAGGAGCATCATGGCATACGCCATGAGATGATGACCGAAGGTAATGGGCTGCGCCCGTTGCAGATGCGTGTAGCCCGGCATGATGTCCGCCTTGTGGGCTTCTGCCTTATCGGTGATCGTCAGAACCAACTCCCGGAGAAGGTCAACGATTTCCCGGGACTTGTCCCGCAGATAGAGGCGGATGTCCAAAGCCACCTGATCGTTTCTCGATCTGGCGGTATGGAGCCGCTTGCCTACATCGCCGATGCGTCGGGTCAGCTCGGCTTCCACAAACATATGGATGTCTTCGCCGCCGGCGGAAAAATCCAGCCTGCCCGATGTCAGATCGTCCAGAATCTCTGACAGGGTTTTGATAATCAAATCGGCGTCGTCGGCGGATATGATCCCTTTTGCCCCGATCATGGCGGCGTGGGCCATGGATCCCCGGATGTCCTGCTCGAACATCCGACAGTCGAAGGGAAGGGAGGTATTGAAATCATCGGCGACCTGATCGGTCTGCCCGGCGGAGCGACCCGCCCACATTTTTTCTGACATAATTTGATCTTTCGATGTTTTGGGCCCGTTCTTCCCGGACCGCTTCGGAATGGTCCGATCAGTTGCCCTGCTTCTTGGCGTTCAGCTTGGCCTGAACCGAAATGGGCAGACCGAACAGATTGATGAATCCTGCGCTGTCCTTCTGATTGTAGGCGCCCTCGTCGTCTCCGAAGGAGGCCACCTCAGGATCGTACAGCGAGTTGGGAGAGGTTACGCCGGCGTTGATCAGATTGCCCTTGTAGAGCTTCAGTGTCACATTGCCGCTGACCTTCTCCTGCGTCTTGTCCACGAAGGCGGACAGAGCCTCCCGAAGAGGGGTGAACCACTGACCGAAGTAGACCAGCTCGCCGAACTTCTTGGCGATCAGTTCCTTGTAGTGCTGAGTGTCCCGATCCAGCGTAATGGTCTCCAGAACGCTGTGCGCCTTGTAGAGAATGGCTCCGCCGGGGGTTTCGTATACGCCTCTGGACTTCATGCCCACCAGACGGTTCTCCACCAGATCCAAAAGTCCGATGCCGTTCTCGCCGCCCAGCTTGTTCAGCTTTTCCACCAGCTCAACGGAATCCATACGCTCGCCGTCAATGGCGACGGGAATGCCCTTTTCGAAGGTGATCTTCACATAGGTGGGCTTGTCGGGAGCCTGCTCGGGGGATACGCCCAACTCCAGGAATCCGGGCTTGTTGTAAAGAGGCTCGTTTGCGGGATCCTCCAGATCCAGACCCTCGTGGGA
>JBJDZJ010000012.1:10130-23860 GCA_051867915.1 Eubacteriales bacterium | reverse complement strand
AAGAAGAAGGCGGCGGTGATGGATCCCATCGAAATGTATTTGGTACACAGAACAATCAGAACGAAGATGGCAAGGAGAAGCAGTCCTACAAGCGGGTCCAGGGTCAGAATAATGGCAATCGCCGTGGCGACGCCCTTGCCGCCCCTGAATTTGAAGAAGGCGGGGAAGCAGTGTCCCAGAATGCAGAACAGTCCTGCCAGATAGGCGGCGCTCTGAGAGATCAGCAGTTTGGGCAGCAGGCAGGCGACCACACCCTTGAGCAGATCGCCGAGCAGCGTCAAAAGCGCCGCCTTGTTGCCGAAAACCCTCTTCATATTGGTGGTTCCCGCATTGTGACTGCCGTAATTCCGGATGTCATCGTGATAGAATACTTTCGAGATCACCAGCGAGAAATTGATGCTGCCCAGCAGATAGGCGACAACGGCAAAGACGAAAATGATGCCGATCAGCAGGGAAAAGGGATATTTGGAAGTGATCTGCCCGTCTGCGTAGTCCAGATCAAATAGACTGGTCAGGAATCCGACTGTGCGGTCATTGTTGAAGAACAGCAGATAGAAAAATTCTCTCATATCAGTCCTTTTCTCCTTCCTCGCCCTTCATGCGGATGATGATCTTGATGGGCGTCCCATTGAATCCGAAGACCTCACGGAGCTGATTCTCGATAAATCGCTGATATGAAAAGTGGAAGAGCCGGGTGTCATTGCAAAAGATGACAAAGGTCGGGGGCTGAACGCCGATCTGGGTCATATAGTAGATTTTCAGTCTGCGACCCTTGTCGGAGGGCGGCTGAACCCTTGCCTGAGCGTCGGCAAGCATATCGTTGAGCATACCGGTGGTGATTCGGGTACATGCCTGATTGTGAATATAGACGATCCGCTCAAAGAGCTTTCCGACCCGCTGTCCCGTCTTCGCCGAGACGAAGAGAATGGGCGCATAGGGCATATAAGCAAGGGCGTTCCGGATCTTTTCGGTGAATTTTCCCGTGGTGGAATTGTCCTTCTCGATCAGATCCCACTTGTTGACCACGATGATGGACGCCTTTCCCGCTTCGTGGGCAATTCCGGCGATCTTTTCATCCTGCTCGGTGATGCCCTGTTCGGCGTCGATCAGAATCAGACAGACATCGGCGCGATCCACCGCCATTTTGGCTCTCAGAACCGAATATTTCTCAATCCGATCCTCGATCTTCGCCTGTCTGCGGATGCCCGCCGTGTCAATGAAGGTGAACTTTCCGAACTCATTCTCCACATAGGTGTCGATGGCATCCCGGGTGGTACCCGCAATGTCGGAGACAATCAGCCGATCCTCGCCCAGAATGTTGTTGATGATGGAGGATTTCCCGGCATTGGGCTTGCCGATGACGGCAACCTTGATGGTGTCGTTGTCCTCTTCTTCTCCTTCGGTCTCCGGAAAGTAGCGGTAGACCGCTTCCAGAAGATCGCCTGTTCCGCTTCCGTGTACCGAAGAGATGGCTACGGGATCATCGGGGAAGCCCAGCTCGTAGAACTCATAGAATTCTGCGGGCGGTGCGCCGATCGAGTCGCACTTGTTGACGGCGACAATAACCGGCTTGCCCGAACGCAGGAGCATTCTTCCGATGTCCCGGTCGTCTGCCGTAAGTCCTGCCCGGACATCGGTCAGGAAGATAATGACATCGGCGCTTTCGATGGCAATCTCTGCCTGAAGGCGCATATATTTCAGAATAATATCGTCACTGACCGGTTCAATTCCGCCGGTATCAATGAGCATAAAGGTGCGTCCCGCCCATTCGATCTCGTAGTAGATTCGATCCCGGGTTACGCCTGGGGTGTCCTCTACAATGGAGATGCGCTCGCCTGCCAGCTTGTTAAATAGGGTGGATTTCCCCACATTGGGTCTGCCTACTATGGCAACGATGGGTTTTGCCATTTTTTGACCCTGCCTTTCTCGTTATTTCACATTTGTTACGCTATTTTGAGAAAAATCCTATGATCCAAGGATTTTCCCGATGAAATCCTGCCCGGTAGCGTCCACGGGAACAATTCGGACTCCCAGTTCCCGTTCCACATCGGACACGGATACATTGTCCAGAAACAGATCGCCCTCATCCCGAAGCATGGCGGAGGACAGATAGAGGGTGTCCCCCAAATCCTTCCCACGAAGCTGAGCGATCAGATCACTGCCGCAGATCAGTCCCGCCACCGTGATGGATCTGCCGAAAAAGTCGTTTTCAATCAGATAAACCCGCCCTTGCAGATTCGGACATTTTTCCGTCAGCCGACGGGTGATGCGACAGATAAAATCGTATGCCGCCCGACCTGTGGCGATGGAGAAGGAGGCGGATTTTCGGGTATCGTAATCCTCTTCCAGATAGGGAAGCTCGCCGTCAAACTCCGCCTCCATGGATCGGATCATGCCCACGCCGTTCTCCAGCTGGGGATAGCCGTCATAGTATTCCTCACCGGGAAGTTCTCTTTCTGCCGTCAGGAAGAATTCATCCGAAGGGTAAAACAGGCGGATGCCGAAGGATTTCAGACAGTCTTCCCCGAATCGGTCAATCTGATCGATGACGGCGGATGCCTCCTCCTTGGTGAAGGGCGACAGGGGATACAGCCCGTCCCGATGTTTTGTCATGCCCGCAGGGACAACGGCGACGCTGCCCACATGGGGGTAGAAGGCTTTCAGATCGGTCAGGGTGCGGTCCAGCTCATCGCCGTCGTTGACGCCTCTGCATAGAACAATCTGAGCGTTGATGGTGATTTTGTGGTCGGCAAGACGCCGAAGGTGCCGAAGGGAATCGCCGGCAAAGCGATTGTTCAGCATTTTGCACCGAAGCTCGGGATTGGTTGTGTGAACCGAAATGTTAATGGGGGACATTTTCATCTTGATGATCCGGTCAATGTCCTCGTCGGTCATGTTGGTCAGGGTGACATAGTTGCCCATCAGAAAGGACAGACGGGAGTCGTCGTCCTTGAAATAGATGGTGTCCCGCATCCCCTTGGGATTCTGGTCGATGAAGCAGAAAATGCACTTGTTCCGGCAGGTCTGCTTTTTGTCCATGAGATAGCTTTCGAATTCCAGACCGATGTCGTCATATTCACCCTTTTGGATGGACAGGGTGAACAGTTCGGGTCCCCGATGAATCAGAAGATCCAGCTTCTTTTCGACGAGATAGAACCGGTAGTCCAGGACATCCCGGATGTCATTCCCGTTTACCGAGATCAGAATGTCACCGGGGAGAATGCCTGCCCGCTCTGCAAGAGAGCCTTTGTCAACCGATTGTACCGTAACCATCGCTCAGCTGTCCCTTCCTGTTTTCGTCAAGATGAAAGCAGGGCGTGTTTATCTTGCAACACGCCCCAAACGCTTCATTAAACTGTTATGCTTCAACCTTCAGAATTTCCTTGCCGTTGTAGGTTCCGCAGTTCTTGCAAACTCTGTGAGCCAACACATATTCGCCGCACTTAGGGCATTTCTGCATTTCGGGTGCGTCGAGCTTCCAATTGCTGGAGCGTCTCTTGTCTCTTCTTGCCTTGGAGACCTTTCTCTTTGGTACTGCCATGAATCAACACCTCCTAAATAATCCTGTACATACCTAAATCTTATTATACACTCTTTTTTTTCATTTGTCAAGTAGTTTTCCCAAAATTGCCAGCCTTGGATCCAATTCTTTTTTGTCCTTTGGGCAGTCGCAATCGCCTTCGTTGAGATCCTTTCCGCATTTGGGACAAAGTCCCTTACAGTCCTTGTTGCAATAGAAGACCATGGGAAACTCCAGAAGCAAAGCTTCTAAAAGCGCAGGATCGGGATCCAGATGGCCCTTCTCAATCAGAAGGTAGTCCTCGGCATCCTCTTCGTCGGAAAGAGTGTTGCGGACTGCCGCCGGCTTTTCGAAATCCAGGGAGAAGATACCGGAAGTTTCTTTGAAGCAACGGGCGCAGTGGGTCGAATAGGGAAGGGACGCCGTAAGCTTGACTGCCATATAGCCCGACTGATTGGAAAATGTGCCGACAACATGGACCTTGTCGGTAAATATCACATCGGACAGATTCTCCGGCGCATCGGTTTGATAGTCAAAGGCAATTTCTCTGACTTCGCCCCGCAGTGCGGTGCTGACATCCAGCTCCATACGCTCCCTCCTAATGTCAAAAAAGTGTCACGATGTGTATTATAACCGATTTCTGTCGGCTTGTCAAGACCTTTATTCAAAAAAATCGGCGATTTTTCGCCGATTTTTTTGTTCTTTTTCGATGAAATTGTACAATTACAGTGCCTTTCGCAGAATCTCAAGGATTTTTTTCTCTTCTCTGGAAACCTTGACCTGACTCAGCCCCAACAGATTTCCAGTTTGCTGCTGGGAAAGATCGCAGAAATAACGCATCCGGATGATCTCCTGCTGTCTGGGGGTCAGCCTGCTGATGGCCTCGTGAAGGGCAATCCGATCGGTAAGATTGTCGATCACATTGTCCCGATCGGCGATCAGACTTTCCAGTGTGCTGCCGTCCTCGCCGCCCACCTGTTCGCAAAGGGAATGGATGGGGCTGATGGCTTCCAGCGTTCCCGCAATTTCCTCGGGGGACAGCCTGCAGACCTCGGACAGCTCGGACAGGGTGGGTTCTCTGCCATGCTCGGACAGGAATTTCTCCTTTGCCCGCATGATCGCCGCCCCCTGAGACTTGATGGAGCGGCTGACCTTGATGATGCCGTCGTCCCGGAGAAACCGCCGAATCTCACCCACGATGAGAGGAACGGCGTAGGTGGAGAACATGGTGTTGTAGGAAAAATCGAAGGATCTTGCCGCCCGCATCAGCCCTACCGAACCGATCTGAACCAGATCCTCGTATTCGGTTCCCCGATCCAGAAAGCGTTTCGCCACCGACCGTACCAGTCCCATATTTTGCTCAACCAGAGTATCGAGCGCCGATTCGTCCCCGTCCTTCAGCCTTTTCAATAGGGTGGTGTTATCCTGTTCCAACAGAGGACCCTTCCTTCATCTTGGGATTTCTTGTTATGTACCGCTTTTTTCGGGAGGGCTGAAACGCTTCACAAGGGTCAGGGTTGTCCCCTTTCCCGGATGGGAGATGACGGACAGCCTGTCCGACAGGGATTTCATAATGGGAAAGCCCATGCCGCCCCGCTCGCCGTCGGGATCGGTGGTGTAGAGAGGCTGCATACACTTCTCAATGTCCTCAATCCCGCATCCGCGATCCCGGATCTTCAGCTTCAGCGTCCGATCGTCATAATATTTCACCGACATCTCCACCATACCGCAGGGGCGACCCTTGTAGGCGTGAACAATGCAGTTGGTGACCCCTTCGGAGATCAGCACCCGCAGATCGGACAGCTCCTCCAGTGTCGGATCCAGCTGTGCGGCAAAGGCGCAGACGGCTTGTCTGGCAAAGCATTCATTTTGAGAGATTGCCTTGAAATTCAGTACCATTTCATTGACGGTTTTCTTTTTCATATTCGGATATTCCTTTCTTGCGGATCCGACCGACGGATCCGTTTCTTTGACATCATCTGTTCGGTTCGCTTTTCTGAGAGGCGGGCAGAGAGACTCCGTCCTTTGGATCGCTGTACTCGATGGCGATCAGCTGTCCCACACCGGCAAGTTCCAGTATCTTGACGGTCTGGGGTGTGGGATCCAGCAGTTTTAAGTGTCCGCCGATTTCCCGAATCCGGGTGAATCGGCCCAGGATCAGCCCCAATCCGGAGGAATCCATAAAGGACACCTTGGACAGATCCATAACCACCTCCGAGGGTCGGCAGTAAAAAATAGCGGTGTCGATCTGCTCGCGGATATATTTTGCACTGTGGTGGTCAATATCCCCATCGATGGTCACACGCATATTTCTGCCTTCACTTTCGCATTTTACACCTGCAATCTCCAACTTCTTTCATTCCTTTCTGACATCGTTCCTGTATTTGCTCAATCGGATAAAAAATATCCTGTAAACAGGAGTTCAAACCCGCAGGGGTCAAACTCTTATTTACAGGATAGCATAGGAAAAGTGAAAATTGTGTCAAATGCAGGAATCGGAAATGAAAAACTTTCAGTTTTCCATATAGTACCGCAGGGTCTTTTCGATCCAATAGGAATAGATTGTTCGGGGAGACAGCTTTTCCAGATTTTTCATCCGTCGGTACAGCTCCACGCCGTCCGACGGATCGTGCCACAGATCGGTAAAGACGAAGTCAAAGTCGCCGTCCGGCAGATGGCGCTCTGCAAAATCGAAGGCATCCGAACAGACTATGCGGATTTTTTCGGGATGGGGAAAGCAGGGAAGAATCAGGCGGCGGACCGTTTCAATCAGGTCGGGATCCCGTTCCACGATACAGACGCTTTGAACCTCCGGCTTTTCCGATACCCGATAGGCATAGTAGCCCATACCCAGCCCCAGACAGAGAACCCGACCGAAGGCGTCGGCGACAGGTCCCTTCATGGTCTCGATTTCGTTGGGGGTGATCGTCATCCACTCTCTGCCGTCCTCCAGCAGGGCGGGGAATCGGAATTCTTCCTCGAAAAAACCGATTTTCGGGATCAGTCTTCCGCTTGGCAGGAGGTCGGATTCACCGCAGACAAAGGCTTCGTAGGGCTTGTAGTGCTTGGTTTGGAGGCTCCACCTGCCGAAGGTTTCCCGTACAAAGGGAACCCTTCGGTAGTAGGGGTCAGAAGAGTAGTCTGCCGTCGATAGGCGATGAACCATGGGAAGAAAGACTTCCTCAAACAGCCGCCGATCCTCCTGCCGCCCGTCCGGCTTCAGACCGCAGGCGGCAGAGAGTACATAGGCGTATGCCTCCTCTGCGGAAAGTCCGCATTCGTCCACCAGCTCCCGTATCACCGATTCTTCGATAAAATCGGGAGCAAGATTCAGGTATCGGCTCATGAGGGTGAGGACTCTTCGGTTGTCATCCCGGACGGTCTCATCGTAGACGGTATCATCACGGATGGCATCATCACGGATGGTCTCATCTGTGTGCATAGCTTTCCGCCTTTCGAATGAAAATGATTACGCCTTCGGCAGTTTGGCAAGCGCAGATTTAACCTTTTCCAGGGTCTCGGTGTATCTGGCGAGCTTTTCCTTTTCGCCGGCAACAACGGACTCGGGCGCCTTGGCGATAAAGCCGGGATTGCCCAGCTTCTTGTTCAGACGGTCAATTTCCGTCTGATTCTTGGCAAGCTCACCCTCAAGCCGTGCTCTTTCCTTCGCCAGATCCACGATGTCGGCAAGGGGAATGAAGAGGGTCGCCGTATCGGTGACGATTTGCAGGGCGGACTCGTCGCTGTGGGAGCGGACAATGCTGACCGAGGATGCCGACGCCAGTTTGATGAAGAATTTCTCGCACTTTTCGTTGTAAATGTCGGTGCGGTCGGTGGCGATGATGATGGCAGCTTTCTTGGACGGGGGAACATTCCGCTCCTGACGGCGATTGCGGACGGCACGGATGGCGTCGATCAGAGCCTGCATGGTCTTTTCTTCGGTGGGGAAGGAAAGATCGGCGTCGGCGGTGGGCCATGCCGAAACCATGATGGACTCGCCGACATGGGGCAGGGACTGCCAGATTTCCTCGGTGATGAAGGGCATATAGGGATGGAGCATCTTCAGAACGCCGCTGAGGACATAAACCAGAACCTTCTGGGCAACCTCGTCGGACGCTGTCAGACGGGGCTTGACCAGCTCGATATACCAGTCGCAGTAGACATCCCACAAGAAGTCGTACAGCTTGGACAGAGCAACGCCCAGCTCGTATTTTTCCAGATTGGCAGTGACTTCACCAATCAGGGTCTGATATTTGGACAGAATCCAGCGATCCTCCGGCTCCAGACGGGAGATCTCGGGCAGATTGCCGTCCTCTACGGTCAGATTCATCAGGACGAAGCGGGCGGCATTCCACAGCTTGTTGTTGAAGTTGCGGGCGGCTTCGATCTTTTCGTCCGAGAAACGCATATCGTTGCCGGGGGCGTTACCGGTGGCAAGAGCAAATCGGAGGGCGTCGGCACCGTACTTGTCGATGATTTCCAGAGGGTCAATGCCGTTGCCCAGGGACTTGGACATCTTCCGACCCTGAGCGTCTCTGACCAGTCCGTGAATGAAGACGGTGGAGAAGGGTTTCTTTCCGGTGTGCTCCAGACCCGAGAAGATCATGCGGGCAACCCAGAAGAAGATGATGTCGTATCCCGTAACCAGAACGCTTGTGGGATAGTACTTTTTCAGCAGTTCGGTATCCTCGGGCCAGCCCATGGTTTCAAAGGGCCAGAGGGCGGAGGAGAACCATGTGTCCAGAACATCCTCTTCCTGACGCATGGGTGCGCCGCAGTGAGGACAAACGGTCAGATCCTCCTTGGAGACTTCCATTCTGCCGCACTTGTCACAGTAGAAGGCGGGAATCCGATGTCCCCACCAGAGCTGACGGGAGATGCACCAGTCGTGGACATTCTCCATCCAGCGGTAGTAATTGGTGGCAAAACGCTCGGGTTCAAATCTGATCTCACCGTTTTTGACGGCATCCAGCGCAGGGCCTGCCAGCGGCTCCATTTTGACGAACCACTGATCGGAGGTGATAGGCTCAACCGTGTTGTGACAGCGGTAGCAGGTTCCGACATTGTGAACATGGGGCGTTACCTTGACAAGAGCGCCCGATGCTTCCAGATCGGCGACCATGGCCTTTCTCGCCTCGTAGCGATCCATGCCGTGATACTTGCAGTCGGGGTAATTGATTCTGGCATCGTCGTCCAGAACCTTGATAAAGGGCAGATCGTGCCGCTGACCGACCAGGAAGTCATTGGGGTCGTGAGCGGGGGTGATCTTGACGCATCCGGTTCCGAAATCCATCTCAACATAGTCGTCGGCGATGACGGGAATTTCTCTTCCGACCAGGGGCAGGATCAGGGTCTTGCCGATGAGATCCTTGTACCGCTCGTCGGCGGGATTGACCGCAACGGCTGTATCGCCCAGCAGGGTTTCGGGACGGGTGGTGGCAACCTCCACATATCCGCTGCCGTCCTTGAAGGGATAGCGGATGTGCCAGAAATTGCCGGGCTGTTCGGTATACTCAACCTCTGCGTCCGACAGTGCCGTGCGGCAGTGGGGACACCAGTTGATGATCCTGTTCCCGCGGTAGATCAGCCCCTTGTTGTAGAGGTTGACAAAGACCTCGCGAACCGCTTTGGAACAGCCCTCATCCATGGTGAAGCGTTCTTTCGTCCAGTCGCAGGAGGAGCCCAACTTCTTCAGCTGACGGATGATGTTTCCGCCGTACTGCTCCTTCCATGCCCAGACCCGCTTCAGAAATTCCTCACGACCGAGATCGTAACGGGTCAGACCCTCGTTTTCCCGAAGGTTTTCCTCAACCTTAATCTGAGTTGCGATGCCGGCGTGATCGGTTCCGGGGACCCACAGAACCGAGTAGCCCTGCATCCGCTTGAAGCGGACCAGAATGTCCTGCAATGTTTCATCCAGAGCATGACCCATGTGGAGCTTGCCGGTGACATTGGGAGGCGGGATGACGATGGAGAAGGGGGGCTTTCCATCCTCTACCTGCGGCGTAAAGTAGCCTTTCTCGCACCAGAAGGCATAAAGACGGTCCTCGATCTCGCCGGGGGAATACTGCTTGCTTAATTCTTTCATTTTGTATCCTTCCTTTCCTGAAAAAAGTAAAAAAAGCCCGTGCGTCCGTAAACAGGACGCACGGGGCGCGGTACCACCTGATTTTTCGCAAAAATGCGAACACTCAATCCCGGATAAATCCGGGGAGCAGGCATAACGGTCTGCCATCCGTCGAAAACTACTGAAAGATCACTCGGATCCCGGGTTCGCTTTCGCCGCTCGGGGGCTACCTTGGGCAGATCGGCTCACATCGCTTCCAGCCATGGCGCTGCTCTCTGGACAGCCGGATTCTGCTTACTCCTCCCCGTCTTTGCGTTTGAAGGGATGATCAATTTTGATTTATTGTAGCACATTTTCCGATTATTGTCAAGGTTTATTTCAAAAAAAGATGAAAATGGGCAAACTCTCCAAAAAAAGTTGCTTTTTGTTCACGAAAATGGCGCTTTTCGCCGTTGACAAATTCATAGAAATCCTGTATAATACTCTGCGTATGTTTAAGACGAAAGGAAGGTGTGTCTGTCGAAATGAAGTTTGAAGTGCAAAAAAGTCCCGCGTTTTATGTCAAAATCGGGATCATTTGCCTTTGCTATTCGATTGTTGCGTTTGCGCTTGGGGTTTGTATTGCCGTATCGCTGCTGTCGGATCTGTCGGTACTGCCCGAGCTTTTGTTGGCAGCCGTGCTGTCGGGTCTTTTGTTGGGAGCAGTACTGTCTGTCCGGATCCGATTTACCGAAGACACCAGCAAGGTTCTGGTTGTTCCGATCCTGATGATCACTTCGGTGGCAATTTTCCTTTATATGCAGTATATTATCAGTGCGGGAATCGCATGGATGAAACTCCCGATGCTGATTCTGAATGTCGCTTTTCTGTTTGCTCTTCAATTTGTCCTGTTTGCGCTGTGCGGAAGCGTTCAGGCATCTGTTCTGACCGTACTGTTCATTTCGTCGGTTGTGGGTCTGATCGACAATCTGGTGGTGCAGTCCCGATCCAGAGAAATCTGTTTTTCTGATTTCTGGTCTATTTCTACCGGTATGAGCGTGGTGTCGGGCTATTCCTTTACCCTTCCGACCGTGACGCTGGTGGCAATCTTCCTGCTTCCTCCCTTTGTGGCCCTGATTGTCCGAACCCGGTTCTGGCATTATGTGGGGATTAAACTCCGTTTGTGTGCCGGGGTCGGCGGAAGTGCGGTGCTGATCGTGATCTCTCTTCTGGTGTCTACCACCTGGGGAACCAATCTGATTGGCTTTAAAGAGCAGTACTGGAAGTATCATGCCTCCGCCTTTAACGGTTTCTACCTGAACCTGATTCACACGGCATCTTCCACTAAGGTGTCGGTGCCGTCAGGCTATTCGCTGGACGGGATCGGACTTCTCCTTAAGGAATATCATGACAAATCTCCCGAAGCCCCCGATACCGCATCTCCGAATCCTCCTGCGACCGCTCCCGAAACGCCCCCCGAAACTTCTTCCGGAACCGATCCGTTGCCGGGAACCTCTTCCCCTGCTACCGATGAAAAGGAGCAGAAGCCCAATCTGATCGTGATTATGGATGAAACCTTCTCCGATCTCCAGGCGGTATCCAAGTGGATGATTGCCAACGGCTACGATGCCGAGGAGCTGATTACCGATGTGGAGGTTCTGCCCTTCTGGAATTCTCTGTCCTCCGATTCTCCCAATGTGGAAAAGGGATGGGCGATTTCCTCGGTTTACGGCGGAAATACCGCAAACAGCGAATTCGAATTTCTGACCGGCAACAGCATGGCCTTCCTGCCTGCCAATACCGTCCCCTACAACCTGTATCTGAATAGCGAAAATACCTTTTCCATCGTAGATCTTCTCAATAAGGAAGGCTATCTGACGGTGGGAATGCATCCGGAGGATTCCGATAACTGGAGCCGGAATAAGCTTTATTCCTATTACGGTTTTAACCGTACTCTGTTTTTGGATGATTTCACCGATCTGACCGATGAGGACTACTATCGGGGACATGTCAGTGACCGTGCCGTCTTCAATCAGATCATCAAGCTGTATGAGGAGAAGGACGAGGGTACTCCGCTCTTTACCTTCGCCGTTACCATGGCGAATCACGGCGGATATAATACCGAAGACTTTGAATCCACCGTTTCGATTCTGGGACATGAGAATTATGTATCTCTTCAGGAGTATTTGTCTTCTATCCGTGAGTCCGATGCGGCGATCTGTGAACTGATCCGCTATTTCGAGTCTGCGGACGAGGATACCGTAATCGTGATTTTCGGCGATCATCAGCCCAATATGCCCGACTATATCTATCCCCTTTTCTTCGGGATCGGAGAGGACACATCGTCGGAAGAATGGCAGGCCCGCTATACGGTCCCCTATCTGATCTGGGCAAACTTCGAATTTGAAGATGAGCAGAGCGAGATCACCTCTCTGAACTATCTGTCCGGAAAGATGATGGAAATTGCCGATATCGAAATGACCGACTATCTGGAATTTATTGCCAGCCTGCGCAAGATCTATCCTGCCATTTCGGCTGCCGGATACTGGGATAACGATGGCGTCTTCCATTCCCTCACGGGACAGCACGCACCTGAAGGTGAAAATATGCTTCTGTTGTACGAGTATCTGGAATACAATGCGCTTTTCGACAAAACAGAGAACAAGCTGATCCAATGGTTCGTCAAAGAGGTTCCTCAGGCAGCCGCCACCCTGCCCGAAACGAAGGAGCAGACCGACTGAATCCCGATATTACCCGATCCAATCACGGATCGGGTATATTTTTCACTTTCTGCGGCATAATAGCCACATCACTCGGTGCATAGCCGATAAAAAGGCATATGGCGACGGAAAGGAAAGATGACGATGGATTATAAAAGCAAACGGAAGATTATTCTTATCGGAGCGGGACTGGTGGGGATGTCCTTTGCCTATGCGGCGATGGGGACCCACGCCTGCGATGAACTGGGAATTATCGACATTGACAAGAAGCGGGCATGGGGCGAAGCGTCCGATCTCAGCCACGGACTGGCCTTCTCCGGGGGCAACATGAAGATTTATGCCGCCGAATACGAAGACTGTTCGGACGCCGATCTGGCGGTGATCTGTGCAGGCGTTCCCCAGAAGCCGGGGGAGGATCGGATCTCGCTGTACTCCCGCAACTGCCGGGTGTTTGACAGCATTCTGGACCCGCTGAAAGCAAGCGGATTCAGGGGGATTCTGCTGGTTGCATCCAATCCGGTGGATATGATGACCCTGTATTCAAGGGAGCATACCGGGTATCCCAAAGAGCGGGTGATCGGAAGCGGAACCACGCTGGACAGTGCCAGACTTCGATATCTGCTGGGCAGTTATTTCGGTGTGGATCCCCGGAATGTTCACGCCTATGTTATGGGCGAGCATGGGGACAGCGAATTTGTCCCCTGGTCCCAGGCGTATCTGTCCACCAAGAGTCTTCTGTCCATCGTAAAGGAGAGAAGCGATTTCTCTATGGATCAGCTGTATGAGATTGAAAATGAGGTCCGTGAGGCGGCGTATCGGATCATTGAAGCCAAGCGGGCAACCTATTACGGCATCGGTATGGCACTTCTGAGAATCGTCAAGGCGGTTTTGTCCGACGAGGGAAGCGTGTTGACCCTGTCCGCCTGCCTTGACGGCGAGTACGGACAGTCGGGGATATATGTGGGAGTCCCCTGCATCGTGGGAGCCGAGGGCGTAAAGCGGGTGCTGACGCTGGATCTGACCGATGAAGAGCGGGAAAAGCTGGCGCATTCCTGCAATCTGCTCAGACAGTACAGCGAGACGAGATAGGAATGAAAAAGGGGCAACCTGCGGCAGTTTTTGTCGGATTGCCCCTTTGCTTCCTTCGGCGCTATTTGTGGGCTGTCGGAAGGTAAAATACAGGGACAACGCCCTTTTTTTGTTAAAATGCTTGACAGGCCGATTTGCTTATGGTAAAATAGTCGCATATAGAAATGATAAGCAAGCAGAGCGAGCGACTATTCCGAAAATTCGACTCGACGGCTTACACCGTCGTTTTGCGAAGCAAAACCGTCGAATTTTCCAAAGTTTTTTGGAAAATAGTCGCATATAGCAATGATAAGCGAGCAAAGCGAGCGACTATTCCGAAAATTCGACTCGACGGCTTACACCGTCGTTTTGCGAA
>JBJDZJ010000012.1:0-10030 GCA_051867915.1 Eubacteriales bacterium | reverse complement strand
GCAAAACCGTCGGATTTTCCAAAGTTTTTTGGTAAAATTAATGCTGTATATAGGCGACCCCTGAAAACAGCCGCACCGTTCCCCTTTGGAAAACGGTATGGTTTTTCCATAGGGGAACGGCGGGAAATGATTTTTCTTTCGGATTATTGAATGAAATTGTATGGAGGTGATGGAATGGTGGAACTGTGGGATGTCTACGACGGACACGGTCGGAAAATCTGTGGCAGAGTCTCTCATCGGGGTCAGCATGACCTTCGGGAAGGAGAATACCATCTGGTGGTTTACATATGGATCATCAACGACAGGAATGAAATCATCATCTCCAAAAGGCAGAAGGGAAAATCCTTTGAAAAACTATGGGAGTGTACGGGCGGATGCGCCAAGCAGGGCGATACCTCTCTGTCGGCTGCAATACGGGAGGTCGGCGAGGAACTGGGACTGTCTCTTGATCCCAAAAGGGGAGAACTGTATACCCGATACCTGCGGGACTATCCCGAGGGAGCCAAAGCCATCTGCGATGTCTGGGTGTTCCGTCAGAATTTCACCCCCGATCAGATCAACCCTCAGGAGTCGGAAGTCAGCGATGTCCGTCTGGTTTCCTGCGCCGATCTTGAGCGTATGAGCCGCCACAGCGATTTTTCCCGCTATTTTTATCTGCATAAGATGCTGAGAAAGTATTGTAACTGATGCTTCCGCCCCTTTCGGTGCTTGATTTGTTCTCCGGTTTTCGCATAGAAGTTCTCCCTCTTTCATACAATATTCTGAAATGAGGGAGACCATTGGCGTATTGTACGGATCATTTGGATAATCGCCTTGACCGAAGATCAAGGCAGATTCTTTTTTGGCAGATTGCCCGTCCGACTTTGGAAAGCGGTTCGGGACGGGAAAAGATCAACCGATTTCTCGGGGAGTTCACCGACGCCTATCGGGATTACCTGGAGAATAAGCTCCTGCCCGGGCTGGAAGAGCAGTATAAAACAGAGAACCGTGCCGGACGGATGGCCCGTTTCCCCTATCATGTCAGACTGTCCTGCCTGTGCAGGGAGATGGATTCGGTCTTTTCCACCCATTTTTCGGCTGAAATCCTGTCGGGAGAGGGGACGGTGTCGCTGACCCTTCGCTCCTTCGTCTGGGATGGCGAAAGCGGGAATCTGCTTTCACTGTCCGACCTTGCGGGAAAGCGTCTGGCTTCCGCAAGACGGGGATGGTCCTTCTACCTGGCGCCGGACGGACTTCGGCTTTATCGGACCGATCGGCACGGGAAAGTCACAAAGCGTGAGAAATACCCTACATAAAAACGGAATCAGCCTCATAGATTGGTAGCAAACCAGATACGGGGGGATATTCCATGTTTGTTTATTCGGTAAAGGCGTCGAGCGTGCGGTTTTTCGTGGCGATGGTGTTGTCGGTGGCGGTTTTGCTGACACTGATTCTGCTGATTCCGACCTATGAGCCGGTGTCCGCCGAGACCTCGGGAACGATCAGCTATGATAAGATCAAAAGCGATGCGGATCGGATTGCTTTTCTGAACGGTCTGGGCTGGGAGGTAGAATCCGAGCCTGTCGAAACCAAAGAAGTCACGATTCCGGCGGAATTTGATGCGGTTTTTCTGGAGTACAACAATCTTCAGAAGATGCAGGGGCTGGATCTGTCCCGGTATAAGCGCAAATCGGTGGTTCGCTACACCTACAAAATCACCAATTACAAGGACTACGACGGGACGGTCTATGCCAATCTTCTGATTTATCGGAATAAGATCGTCGGCGGCGATATCTGCTCTGCCGATTCCGGCGGATTTGTGGCGACCTTCGACAATCGGAAGGTCTGATAAAAGAAAATTGACTTTGTTGAAAGGTACGGAATAAGAAAATGACGGAATATACCTATGTTGCAACCTGTCTGTTCGGTCTGGAACGGATGTTGGGCGAAGAAATTGATGCGCTGGGCTATAAGCGGCTGGAAACCATCGACGGACGGGTGATTTTTGCCGGAGATGAGGGTGCGGTTGCCAGATGCAATCTCTGGCTCCGCACCGCCGAGCGGCTTTTTCTTCTGGTGGGAACCACGCCTGCCTACACCTTCGACGATCTTTTCGAGGGCGTTCGTGCCATGCCATGGGAGGATTTCTTGGGCAGGGACGATGCCTTCCCGGTCAGCGGACATTCGGTCGGAAGTATCCTCACTTCTATTCCCGCTCTCCAATCGGTCATTCAGAAGGCGATTGCCGAGCGGATGAAGGCGGCATATGAGATCGACTGGTGTCCCGCCAACGGGGTAAAGATGCCGATTGAATTTTTTCTGTTGAAGGATAAGGCATCTTTGATGCTGGATCTCAGCGGCACCGCTCTTCATAAACGGGGCTATCGGCCTGCCGCCAATGCGGCACCCCTTCGGGAGACGCTGGCGGCGGCACTGGTGAAAATTGCCCGTCCCCGTGAGGATGTGCTGTTCTGGGACCCCATGTGTGGCAGCGGAACCATTCCCATTGAGGCGGCGCTGATCATGGCGAACATCGCTCCCGGACTTCATCGGCATTTTGCCGCCGAGGAATACGATTTTCTTCCCATGTCCATCTGGACAGATGCCCGGGAGGAGGCAAAATCGGCGATTCGGGATACAGCCTTTGAGGCATACGCCTCCGATATCGACCCCGTCTGCGTGGAGTTGACCAAGGAAAACTGTCGGCGTGCGGGGGTTGCCAAATGGGTGAAGGCGTTTGAACGGAATGCGCTGGAGATCAAAACCGGCGGCAGAAGGGGAACCGTCGTCTGCAATCCGCCCTACGGCGAGAGATTGTTTACTGTGGAGCAGATCGAAAAGCTGTACAGGGATATGGGCAGGCATTTCGCCACGCTGGATAATTGGCAAATTTACATTCTGACCTCCCATGAGTCCTTCGAACGCCTCTATGGCAGACGGGCGGACAAGGTTCGTAAACTGTATAACGGCATGATAAAATGCGGATACTATCAATATTTCAAAAAGCCCGACGGGGTTAGTCCGTCGGACAAACCCGATTCTCACCGATCTGCGGGAAAATACGGGAGAAAGGAATCCTATGGCAAAGGAACAGAAAACAAACGCAATGCGGATTCTTGACAGTATGAAAGTCCCCTATATCGTCAATCTTTACACCTGTGACGAGTTTATCGACGGCGTTCACATTGCCGATATGCTGGGACAGCCCTATGAATCTTCCTTCAAAACGCTGGTGGCAGTGGGAAAAAGCGGGGAGCATTATGTCTTCGTTCTGCCCATAGCAGAGGAACTGGATTTCAAAAAATGTGCTCAGGCGGTGGGCGAAAAGGCAGTGGAACTGATTGCGGTGAAAGACATTCTGAAACTGACCGGCTATGTTCGGGGCGGGTGTACGCCCATCGGAATGAAAAAGGCTTATCCCACCGTGATTCATGAAAGTGCCCTGAACTATGAGCGTATCATCATCAGCGGCGGCAGAATCGGCGCACAGATTTTGCTGGATCCCCGCGACCTGGCAAAGGTCACGAATGCCGAATTCCGGGATCTGATCCGATAAAACCGCTCGGAAAAACCACCCAAGGGGTTCTGTACCCCTTGGGTGGAATGACTTTCGAAGCGGTCCGAAGGAAGGCAAAGCCGATTATGTTGCATGGAATCGGATGGGATCGGTATCCTTAATGGTTTGGTAACTGTCGGAATCGTAAATGTGGAATTTAAGCTCGATTTCGTCGATGGATGTGATGTTGTTTTCCTCAAGATCGGAGGACAGGACGGTGATCTCTCCAATGGCGAACTTCCCCTTGTAGACGGTTTCGGATAAAAATCCGGTCACCATGTATCCGTTGACCGACAGATCGTCGCAGGATACCGTAATGTTCCGGTCGGATGTGTTTTCGATGTAAAGCTGAACGGAAGAGCCAAACAGGGTGTGCTCGTCTACATATTTACCGACAATTCGGATTCCGTCCTCTTCGTAGAGTGTGTAGCCTGCGTCGTCGACCGTGGTATCCATTTTGTCGTACAGGGATGTGGTGATGGTCACGCAGTCGGCAGTGTAAACGGTTTCAAAATTTGTCGTGTCGAATACATAGAAATAGATTTCGATCTGACCGATGTTTCCGATGCCGTAGGCTTTCAGGTCGTGGGAGGAGAGATACAGGGTGTCGTTGGATTTCTTGCCCGCCGCTATTTCGCTTACGAAGAAGGAATCTACCATACAGTTGTTTACGATGACCGCTTTTGTGCTGACGGTGTAGTCGTTTTCGGAATTGTTCTCAAGATAGAGCTTGATGCCTGTCCCCCAGAAGCTGTCCTCCACAATTTCTTTCGCACTGACGCTTATTCCGTTGGCTTCGAAGCAGACGGTTTCGCTGATGACGGTTTTTTCGGATGCAGTTGAGCCGTTGTCCCCCGTATTGTTCCCGTCGACGATCTGTTTATTGTCGGCGGGATCGTCTGACGGCAGGCAGGAGACCATGGACAGTGCCGTCAGCAGGGCAAGGGATAGGGTCAGCAGGAGTTTACCGGTTTTCTTCATTTGATTCACCTTCTTTTTGATTTTTGGGACTTTTTTTGCATTTGGTCATGATGCTGCCGATCACAAAGACTGCTGCAAAAAGGAAGCAGAGAACCGACCAGATGGCAAGATCGCCGTAGGAGCCGTAGTTGGCAATGCCGACCAATCCGCCGATCGCATAGAAGCCTGCGCAGACAAATCCGCCGACCACGCCCTTGCGGGTACAGATTCCGGAAATCCCTGCAATGAGCATACAGAGTGCCAAAAAGAAGCCTGCACTTCCGCTGATTTCTCCGTTTCCTTCCAGAGCATTGCCGATGCCTGCCGCACAGGACTGAAAGACAATGACACCGAAGAGAACGATGCTGACGATTCCGATGATGAGTTTTGCTGTTTTCATACGATACCTCCTTTCCGTTATGGAATGATGACAACAGTATACAGCAGGAAAAGAGAAAAGTGTTATGCGGGCAGCATAACACTCGAATATTTTTTGTGATAAAATCAGGTTGTCGGGATTGAACCGAACAGCATAATGCCGAAGATAAGGGACAAAATCCCCAGGATCCGAAACAGGATCGCCTTAGTACGTCTGCCGGAGCCGGATGCGAACGGCAGTCGGTCCCAGATGTTCAGAACATTGTGAAAGCAGAAAAAGGGAATCACCGCACTGGCAAGAAAGGCGAGAATGTGCAGAAGATAGGTCAGCACTCCACCCTTAATCATGGAAAAATTGATGACGGTGAATATGATGGCAAGGGTATAGGCGATTGCCGACAGAACGACAACAGAATTTCTGCGGCTTCGCAGACCGGGAATCTGACGGATGAAGCGATCGGCTCTGCCCTCACAGTTTTCTCCGACAACTCGGTTCTGTACGGCGTTTTTCAGCTCGTCCATGTTGCCGTATCTTTTATCGGAATCAATCTGAATGCACTTGTCCACAATTTTTCCGAGAGATCCGCGGGCGTGGAGTTCCCCGGGCAGTTTTCCGGTCAGCATTACATTTAACAGTACCCCCACGGCAAAGATGTCGGTGCGGCAGTCGCTTTGGGTGAAACCGAACTGTTCCGGTGCGGCATATCCGGGGGTTCCGAGAATGACCGTATCGGCGGCTTTCTTCTGTTCAAAAGAACGGACAATGCCGAAATCTATGATCCGTGCATTGCCGTCCGAGGTAATCAGAATGTTGTTGGGGTTGATGTCCCGGTGGACCAGACCGTTTTTGTGGAGTTCGGACAGCCCCGAACAGACCTGCGCGGCGATTTTCACGGCTGTTTGCTCGGGAAGGCATTGTTTTTCCCTTAATAAATCGGAAAGGCAGTCTCCGGACAGGTATTCCCGAACCACCGACAGCGTGTTTTCCGATTCTTCCATGTAAAGAATCTTTGCCAGATAAGGGCTGTCGATTGCAGCAATCTTTTCATAAAAGCCCCTACGGCTGATGTCGACTTTTTTGACAACATACAGTTTCTTTGTCGGCTCATACAGAAACAGCGAGGTGTCCTCTCCGGAGGAGCCATTGCCGAGTTTTGCAACGAAATTCAGGTTCGCAAAAATAAACGAGTTGAATACTGCCATCCGGTTTACACTTCCTTCAATGAATAATGAACAGAGCAGAAAGGATGATCTGATATGAAAAAAACAACGCAAGAACTTTTGGATCTTATGCAGAGCAGTCAGGATTATAATCGGTATCTTGCCGCCAATCGGGAGAGCATCGGGCAGGAGCATATGAAAATTGATCGGGCACTGAATTCGCTTCTTGCTCAGCGGGGGGCAGTGAAGGCGGAAGTAATTGCAAAATCGGGCATCGAAAACCACTACGCTTATCAGATCTTCAGCGGGGCGAGAACACCCACCAGGGATAAGGTGGTAATGCTCTGCATCGGGTTCGGGTTGACGGTGGAGGAGACTCAGAAGCTCCTGAAAATCACCGGTTATGCCCAGCTGTACGGCAAGGATGAAAGGGACAATGTGATCCTGTTCGGTCTCACAAGGCGGCTGTCGGTTATTGACATCAACGAACTGTTGTATGAACTGAGTCTGGATCTTCTGGACTGACCGAAAACCGAGTCGGTCGAGGCATAATCATCTATTGTAGGGCGGGAGCTTGCTCCCGCCCTGCGGAATTTACAGATCAATCATGGACAGTCCGTGACGAAATTTGGAAGCCCCTTTCGATAAAGAAAGACGGTTTTTGGATTGGCTTTCTTATTTTCCCATTTCCTTGTATCTGCGGTATTTTTCGGCGACGACCTTCATATCTTCCATCATCTGTTCCTTGTAGGTGGGATTGCCCCGAAGAAGCAGAGAGGGGTGATAGACGGCGGTCATCTCAAAGGAACCCTTCTGTACCCATTGGCCGTGTTCCTTGGTGATTTTGTAATCGGGATGAATCAGACGCATGGCAGAGATTCTGCCCAGACAGACGATCATCCGGGGCTTCACCAACCGTACCTGTTCCCGAAGGTAGTCGATGCAGACATCCTGCTCATCATCCTTGGGATCCCGATTCTTCGGGGGACGGCATTTTAGCATATTGCATATGTAGACATCCTCCCGGGGAATATCCACTGCGGCGAAGTAGCGATCCAGAAGCTGTCCCGCTCTTCCCACAAAAGGAATGCCGCTGAGATCCTCGTTTTCACCCGGCGCCTCGCCGACAAACATCAGAACGCTGTCCCGATTGCCCGTGCCGAAAACCGTATGGGTCCGGGTGGCAGACAGCGAGCATTTCTGACAGCTTTGACAGGTCTTTTCCAGTTCATCCCATGTCATAATTTTTTACCTTCCTATATCTTTATCTTTATGGTATTTCACAGATAACCAGAACCGAGGCGGCAAAGGACAAGGCACGCGGATTGTTTGGAATGTTATCCCTCCGGACTTGCCAGAGCGGACAGCAGAGAGACTGCATGACCGCGGCAGAGGGTGATTCCGTGTTCGGATATGTATCCGGAAAATCCGGGCTCCAATGCCATTCCGAATTCGGACAGCAGATCGGATTTTTTCAGCCGTCCGTAGCCGTTGTCGGATATTTGCAGATAGTAGCCGCTTTGATCGAAGAATGCCGAACTGGAACCCGAAAAACGGAGGGAATCCAGAAGCCGACAGGCGGAGAGAAGATCCTCTATCCGATGAAAGCCGTAGATGCTCTGACCCATGTCCCGGGGCAGAACGGGCAGACAGATGTCAACTGTCTCCTTCTCTCGCTCAGAGAGTCTTGTTACATACATTTCACAGCCGCCGGATCCGCTGCCGTATACCTGAACCGAAACGGTGTCCACAGCGGCGTCAAAGCCGGTTTCGTGCTTGGCATCGTCCAGAATGGTCCAGAAGGCGCGGCGGGTTTCGGTGTTGTCATAGCTGAATTTGTCGAAATCCAGAGCGTATTTTTCCATATCTTCTTTGGTTAAGGTGATTTTCAGTTTGTCGTTGTCGATTTTCAGTAACTCCATAATGCTCCTCCATGCAGAATGTCGTCGGATATAAAGCTGACCGATCTGTCATCGTGAACACAAAAGGCGGATCAAACCGCCTTTTTGTTTTGGCCGGCCTCAAGAACAGTATACTCTATTATAAATCATCCGTGACAAAAAGGGAAGAGCAAAATTTCTTGAAAATATGGAAAAGACTGTGAAATCGCCGAAAAATCAGCTCAAATTATAGCGATCTTTCATTTCGTAGCGAATCCGGTTGAACAGGAGCAGAGAAAGAGCCATATAGAGCAGACGGATGAGAAAATCCGCAATCCAGTAAGCGGGGAGATAGGGGAGCAGAGCCGCATGAACAACTCCGGACAGCGAACTGATCGCACCCACGGCGACAACCGCATCCAGAATCCTTCGGGTGGGTTGGGTGTTCTTCTGGAGATCGCCTCCGCCGATGATATGACCGTCAGCGGCAAGGATTCCGCCGGTGTGATCCCGTATGACGGACAGCATCAGCTTTCGGAAAAGAAGCAGAAGGAGAATGAACAGCGCCGCCTCAACCGCCGCTGCCGCAACGGTTCCGATATAGCCGTAGATGATGCCGAAGTTGCTTCTCATCTTCAATTCCAGTACCTGGGACACGGAGAATGCCGCACCCTCGTCGGTATCGGTGAGAATGTTTCCGTAAAAGGACAGAATGAACAGGAAATCGTAAATCCAGACCGCCACCGATACAATCAGATTGGCAATGCCTGTTTTCAGGCATTTTCCCGCCTCTTTCGGATAGGAAGAGCGCAGCATCTGAAATCCGATCAGCATCAGAGTCAAAAAGACGGCATGGGGAAGATAGTTGAATCCGTCGAACTTGAATTCCAGTGAGAAGACGGCGGCTGCGGACAGAATCGACAGCGAAAGGAAGATCCGACTGCGGTTCATCAGGTCTTGGTTGCTCAGAACCTCGTCCCGGTATCTTTCGGTGAGATTTTTGTTGAACTCGACATCTTTCGACAGCCTGCGGATATATCGGAAAATCCGAACATACCAGATAATGCCGATCAGCAGGACGATGACAAAGGCGATTGCGGTGAAGAGCAGTCGGTAGCCTGCAAAGGAAACGATGCCTGTGGATGTCACGACGCCGTATTCGTCGCTGGTCAGAGTGGCAAGCTCGGGAAGAGCGGTCAGAACGGCTTTGGCGACAATGAACAGATAGGTGAGCATTTTGACCTCGGTCAGTCCGACATAAAGGGGAGAGGACAGAACATCCTGATTCTCATCTCCTGCCGAGAGGTCGGTCAGCCCCACAAAGAAGTCCCTGAAGGCGCGAAGCCCCAGCCAGACCTCGCCGAATCCGAATCCGAAGGTGAAGATCAGTCCCCAGACCTCGGACGGATCGGTTGCAAAGGAAATATAGAGAAGGGCGGCGGGCAGTTTGAACAAGGACAGGATAAGCAGACGCCGGAACCCAATATAGGCGTCTTTGAGGGTCTGATTGAGTCTCGACACCTTGGAAATCCCGATGAGAATCAGCAGATATCCGATAAAATCGGGAAGAAAGTCAATCAGAACGATGTTCGGATTCAAAAGGAAGAAAAGACCTGTCAGAATGCAGACAAAGGACATGAAAATACCCCTTTCAGAAAATAATCAATCATCGTGTTTTCCGCTTTTCGATATCTTTTTGAAGAGTTTTTCCCAAGGAGTGTCGGGCGGCGTCAGATCCTCTTCTCCCTCATAGCATATCTGACGGTAGCAGGAGAAGATCAGCAGAAGATTGTAAAAGAACATTCCGTAGAACAGAAGCATATAGGTCAGTCCGGCATAGGAGTAGGCGGTGGCATGACTCTGAACCAGCGCCGGTGCCAACAGTTCCAGCGATTGCAGGGCGATGGCGATCACATAGAGACAGACCGACAGCAGCATTCCGAAGCGGGCCCGTCCGGTCAGTTTCGGCAGTTCCACATCACGGGACAGCTCGATGATGCCCTTCATCAGTCCCACATGGAAAAACAGGAGCAGGACATTTTTGGCAAGCTCCGAATATGTCAGAAGATCGGTGACGGCGGCTCCGCCTACCGAGATCTGCCTCAGAATCTGACCT
>JBJDZJ010000011.1:0-24125 GCA_051867915.1 Eubacteriales bacterium | reverse complement strand
AACTATGCATATGTCGGCAGAAAGCAGAAGAAGAGAGATTTCCGTTCTCTCTGGATCACCAGAATTTCCGCACAGGCAAAGGTTTGCGGAATCAATTACAGCACGCTTATGCACGGACTCAAGGTTGCCGGTGTTGACCTGAACAGAAAGATGCTGGCAGAGCTGGCAGTCAGCGATAAGGAAGCATTTGCCGCAATTGTCGAAAAGGCAAAGGCTGCTCTATAATTTTTCTTCAAAAACCCGCACATGCGGGTTTTTGTTGTTGCATAAGTCATATGAAGGGAGGCGTACACCGCATGGAGATCATCACATCCAGAAACAACCGGAAGATCGTGGAGCTTGCCAAGTTGAAAAACAAAAAGTACCGGGATGAGAGCGGTCTGTTCTTCTTTGAGGGAATCAAACTATTCAGAGAGGCAATTGAATTCGGGGTTCCTTTAACCGAGGTTGTCTTCTCGGAGTCTTGTGCCGATCTGGCAAACGAACTGCCCAAGGGCGTGAATTGCTCTGTCGTCGCTTCCTCCGTTTACGAAAAATTAACAGATGAAAATTCGCCTCAAGGTGTATTTTGTGTTGCAAAACATCTTGACAACCTGCATAAATCTGCTACAATATATGAAGAATGCGACAACGCCCCTTCCCTTTTATTGGAAGGGATCCGCGATCCCGGTAATCTGGGAACCATTTTGCGTACCGCTTATGCCTTCGGAATCAATCGTCTGATTCTGTCGCAGGACTGCGCAGATCTCTACAATGCCAAAACCATCCGTGCAGCCATGGGCGCCGTCTTCCGTCAGAAGACGGTTCGGGTTTCGGACTGCATTGAAACAATCAGAAAAATGCAAAAGAAAGGCATTCCGGTATACGCCGCCGTTCTCAATGAGAATTCAAAAGATGTTCGGGATATTTCCCTTGATTTACCGGTCTGTTTTGCGGTGGGAAATGAGGGACACGGACTGAGCGAGAATCTGATCGGTGTCTGCCGGGGCAGCGTCATCATTCCGATGATGCCCGGATGCGAATCGCTGAATGCAGTGGCGGCATCGACCGTGCTTATGTGGGAAATCGCCCGAAACCGCAAAGGCGGCTTCGGCAAAAAATAAAGGCAGTCTGAAAAACACCGGAAAGGGTGGGATCATGCTATGGTTGATATAAAATACTGGGTCTGGCTCAGTCTTTGTGTACAGCCCGGATCAAAGGTCGGGGATCAGCTTCTCCTTGCCTACTCCGCCGATGCAATGAAAATATACGAGGCGGATGAGGAATCCCTTCGATCGGTTGACGGTCTGGATCCCCAGGTGATTCCGGCACTTCTGGACAAAAGTCTGGATGAAAGTGAAAAAATCATAGAATACTGCATGGTGAACAACATCGGGATTCTTCCCTATGACAGTCCCCACTATCCTTCCCGTCTGCGCAGAATCGAGCGTGCGCCCGTCCTGCTCTACTATCGGGGCAGACTCATCGACTTCGACGATCAGGTGGAAATTGCCGCCGTCGGAACCCGAACCTTCACCGAATACGGTCGCCGCGAGGCCTACCGAATCTGCCGTGATATGGCGCTTGGCGGTGCCGTTATTGTCAGCGGCATGGCACGAGGAATCGACAGCTTCTGCCATCGGGGCGCCCTGGATGTGGGAGCCCATACGATTGCCGTTCTGGGATGCGGAATCAACAAGGTCTATCCGCCCGAGCACGACAAGCTAATGAATGAAATCATCGAACACGGCACCGTTTTTTCCGAATACCGTCCCTTTACCGATCCCATCGGATCCAATTTTCCCATCCGGAACCGTATCATCAGCGGTCTGTCTCTGGGAACGCTGGTCATTGAAGCCGATCGGAAAAGCGGCGCGCTGATTACCGCCAAATACGCATTAAGACAGGGCAGAGATATCTTTGCACTTCCCGGCAAGATCGGAGATGCCAACAGTCAGGGAACCAATGAACTGATCCAAAAGGGCGCCAAAATGGTTCAGGGAGCCGAGGACATTCTGGGTGAATACGAATTTTTCTATCCTCACCGTATTTCCATCGACAAACTTCCGAAGTTTTCCAGATTTCATTTGAATTCCATTTGGAAAAAGAAGGACGAACAGCGCAAAGCCGCCGAAAAACAGGCAGTTGAAAAAGCTGCCGACACTCCGAAACAGACCACAAACACCGCATTGGTCGTTCCCACTCCGAAACCCGATGAGAAGGATACGGCTCCGACCGATTATTCCTCCTATCGGCTCAGCACAGATCAGCAGGCGATTCTGAATGCCATGTCTTTCGAGACTTCGATCACACCGGACAGCCTTGCAAGCGACGCTCTGCCTGTTTCCCGTATTCTCAGTGCGCTGACGGTACTGGAAATCAAAGGGCTTGTTCAGAAACTGCCGGGGAACAAATTCGTCAAACTGAAATAAATCCTGAAACAGTCCGTTTCTTACTATATCCGACACAGTTAGAGAGGTCATCACATTGTCAATTCTTGTAATCGTGGAGTCGCCGTCTAAGGCCAACACCATCAAAGGCTATCTAGGCTCAAACTACAAGGTCGTTGCATCCAAAGGGCATGTCCGCGATCTTGCCAAAAGCACCCTGTCCGTGGACATTGAAAACAATTTTGAGCCGCACTATATCAACATCCGAGGCAAGGGCGATCTGATAAAGGAACTGAAAAAGGATGCCAAGGCATCGACGAAAGTCTATCTGGCAACCGACGCAGACCGGGAAGGCGAGGCCATTTCCTGGCATCTTGCCACCGTACTGAGCATTCCCGTTGACAAAAGTCAGCGGATAACCTTCAATGAGATCACCAAAAACGCCGTCCGGGAAGCCATTAAGAATCCCCGAACCATTGATATGAATCTGGTTGACTCCCAGCAGACAAGGCGGATTCTCGACCGCATCGTAGGCTATAAGCTCTCCCCCTTCCTTTGGGCGAAGGTCAGAAGCGGTCTTTCTGCCGGTCGTGTTCAATCGGTTGCCACCCGAATCATCGTGGAACGGGAGCAGGAAATCCGGGATTTCGTTCCCGTCGAGTACTGGACCGTGACCGCCGATCATATCAGCCCCGACGGCGGAGCCTTCAAATCCAAATTTTACGGATGGGACGGCAGGAAAACCGAACTGCACACCAAGGAGGATGTAGATCGGGTTCTGGCGGAAATCAAGGGAAAGGATTTCCGGGTATCCGACATCCGGAAGGCATTGAAAAAGAAGAATCCCCTTCCCCCGTTTACAACCTCCACCCTCCAGCAGGACGCCTCCCGTAAATTGGGATTCCGTACCGACCGTACCATGCGTGTGGCTCAGGAACTTTACGAAGGAATCAACATCGGATCGGAGAACGGCGGCATTCAAGGTCTGATTACCTATATGCGTACCGATTCTCTGCGAATCTCCTCAGATGCGCAGTCTGCCGCAAGGGAATATATCCTCGGGAAGTTCGGCGACAGATACTACCCTTCGTCACCCAGAATCTATAAATCCAAGGCGGATGCTCAGGATGCTCACGAGGCCATCCGTCCTTCCAACATGAAATTTGAGCCGTCTGCCATCCGTTCCTATCTGTCAATGGATCAGTACCGTCTGTATAAGCTGATCTGGGAACGCTTCCTTGCCAGCCAAATGGCATCGGCTGAAATTGATACCGTAACCGCCGACATCACCTGCGGCAACTGTCTCTTCCGTGCAAACGGTTCCACCGTCCGTTTTGACGGCTACCGTAAGGTCTACGAAGAGGTAACCGAAAAAGCGGGAGACAAATCCTCCGATGAGGAAAGCAGCGACAAACTTCCTCCGCTGACAACGGGTGATCTGTTGAAAACAACCCGGATCACTCCCGAACAGCATTATACCGATCCGCCTCCCCGCTTCACCGAGGCAACGCTGGTAAAATTCCTTGAGGAAAAAGGAATCGGCCGTCCTTCCACCTATGCGACCATCATTTCCACCATCATCTCCAGAGGATATGTCAACCGGGAAGGCAAGGCATTGGCTCCAACGGCACTTGGGGAAACCACCACAAAGCTGATGATCGAAAATTTCCCCGAAATCGTGGATTATCGTTTTACCGCTCAGATGGAGGACGATCTGGACGCCATCTCCGCCGGAGAAGAATCTTCGCTGGAAGTTTTGACCCGATTCTACGACCGTTTCAAGATCAGCTTGGAAAATGCCGATCTTCATGTAACCAAAGATGAAGTGAATCTGCCGCCGGAAGAAACCGATCAGATCTGCGAAAAATGCGGCGCCCGAATGATTGTGAAATCGGGACGGTTCGGGAAGTTTGCCGCCTGTCCCAATTACCCCAAATGCAAAAACACCAAACCGCTGGTATCTCCGAAATCGCTTCCCGAACCTACCCTTGATCCTACGGAGCTGCCGAAATGCGAAAAATGCGGATCTCCGATGGTACTGCGAAACGGTCGGTACGGCAGTTTCTATGCCTGCTCCCGCTATCCCGAGTGCAAAACCACACTGAGAATGCAGAATGAGATCGGTGTACCCTGCCCTCTGTGCGGCAAGCCGCTGGTCAGCAAGCGCGCCAAGGGCAAAACGGTGTTCTACAGCTGTTCGGGCTATCCGGAATGCCAGTTTTCCTCATGGGATAAGCCGTCAAACGAAAAGTGTCCCGTTTGCGGCTCCATGCTCTATCACAAGAAGGGCAAACCTCAGCTTGTCTGCAAAAAGGACGGCTGCAAATATGTCAAAGAACTCCCCGCAGAAGGGACGGTAGATCAAGATGGCGGCACGAATTAATGTTTTCGGCGCCGGTCTTGCCGGATGCGAAGCGGCATGGCAGGCGGCACGCCAAGGCGTTTCGGTGGATCTTTACGAGATGAAACCGGCGAAATACTCCCCCGCTCACCACTATCCGGGCTTTGCCGAGCTGGTCTGCTCCAACTCTTTGAGATCAAGACAGCTTTCCAATGCGGTGGGACTGCTCAAAGCAGAGCTGTCAACACTGGGCAGTCTGATTATGGAATCGGCTTATGCCTCCGAGGTTCCCGCAGGAGCGGCTCTGGCGGTTGACCGTTTCCGTTTTTCCGATCGGATCACCGATGCCGTGCGAAATCATCCCTTGATCCGCATTCACGAAGAAGAGAAAACCGAAATACCGGACGGCGAGATCACCGTCGTCGCCACCGGTCCTTTGACTTCAGAACCCTTTGCAAACTATCTTTCGGACTATCTGGGAGGAAAACAGCTTCACTTTTTTGATGCCGCGGCGCCGATTGTAGATGCTTCCACCATCGACTATGACAAGGTTTATCTTGCCTCCCGTTACGGAAAAGGAGAAGCTTGCTATCTCAACTGTCCGATGAACAAAGAGGAGTACGAGACCTTCTACAATGCTTTGATTTCCGCCAAAGAGGCTCCCCTGAAAGCATTTGATCGGGAGCTTCAGGAGGATCTGACCGTATTTGAAGGATGTATGCCCGTGGAAGTCATGGCCAAAAGGGGTCCCGATACGCTTCTGTACGGACCCTTAAAGCCGGTAGGACTGCCCGATCCCAAGACCGGTCGGGATCCTTATGCGGTGGTACAGCTCCGTCAGGAAAATCTGGACAAAACCATGTACAATCTGGTGGGTTTTCAGACACATCTGACCTTTGAGGAACAGCGAAGGGTCTTTTCCCTGATTCCCGGACTGGAGAATGCCTCTTTCCTGCGGTACGGGGTAATGCACCGAAATACCTATCTGAACTCTCCCGAGCTTCTGGACTCCACCTACCGTCTGAAAAAGAATCCGGATGTTTTCTTTGCCGGGCAGATGACCGGTGTCGAGGGCTATCTGGAGTCTACGGCATCCGGTTATGTCGCCGGACTCAATGCCGCACGGCTTGCTCTGGGGCTTGATCCGATTGTATTCCCCACCGCAACCGCAATCGGTGCGCTTGCCGGATATATCTCATCGGCAAATCCCGCATCCTTCCAGCCGATGAATGTGAATTTCGGCATTATTGATCTGCCAAAGGAAAAGATCAAGGGCGGAAAAAGTGCGCGGAACGAGGCCATTTCCGCTCATTCGCTGGAGATCCTCTGTGCTATGATCTCTTCCGATTCTTTCCTGCCGTAAAGCTACGGAATGTTTTATCCTTCAGAGAAAGGCTTGTTGTGTTATGAGAATTATTGTTGATGTGATGGGCAGCGATCTGGGTCCTGCTCCGATATTAAAGGGTGCCATGGTTGCAAAAGAAGAATTCGGAAACGATCTGACCTTTGTCGGAGACGAAGAAGTCATCCGCAAGGCTGCCGCTTCCTGCAACCTAAGCCTTGACGGTATACAGATCGTCCATGCGTCCGACATCATCCGGATGACCGACGATCCCATGTCGGTTCGAAACAAATCGGACAGTTCCATGCGGGTCGCTCTGCGCCTGCTTGCCGACGGAGAAGGCGATGCGCTGGTCAGCTGCGGCAATACCGGTGCTCTCCAGACCGGTGCGACTCTTTATGTCAAGCGAATCAAAGGCATTCACCGTGCCGCCATCGGTGCCATTCTTCCCATGGAGAAACCCCTTCTGGTTCTGGACAGCGGCGCCAATCTGACCGTGACCCCCGAATATCTGGTCCAGTTTGCCATCATGGGTTCGGTCTATATGGAGAAGCTGTTCGACCTTGACCGTGCAAGAGTGGGACTTCTGAACATCGGTGCGGAAGAGAAAAAAGGAAATCCCTTGCAGGTTGACTCCTATCCGCTTCTGAAAAACGCCAACATCCGATTTGTCGGCAATATCGAAGGCAAGGACATCCCTATCAACAAGTGCGATCTTGTGGTCACCGACGGATTTACCGGAAATGTCCTTCTGAAGGTGGTTGAAGGTATGGGCGGTTATATGATTAAAATGCTCAAAGAACTGTTCTATGCCAATACCAAAACCAAAATCGGCGCTCTGCTTGTCAAAAAACAGCTTAGCGGCATGAAAACCAAGATGGATGCCCGAACCTACGGCGGCGCACCCATTCTGGGAATCTCGAAACCGGTCATCAAGGCTCACGGCAATTCGGATGCAATTGCCATCCGCAATGCCATCCGACAGGCCATCCGTTTTGTCGAATACGGAGTCAATGATGAAATTATCAACAGACTTTCGGAACTCTCGGCTGATGCCGATGAATCTGCAAGCACAGAAAAAGGATTGTGATTTTGTATGTACAGGGACAGTAAGCTTCTGGAAAAGAGAATCGGATACTCCTTTAAGAATAAAAAATATCTGACTCTTGCGCTGACCCACTCTTCCTATTCCAACGAGGAATCCCCGAAAGGGGCGGCGCTGAGATGCAATGAAAGACTGGAGTTTCTGGGAGACAGCGTTCTTTCACTGATCGTCAGCACATACCTTTTTGAAACCTTTCCCGGACTGCATGAGGGCGAACTTTCCAAAATCCGCGCCACTACCGTATGCGAGAAGGCGTTGGCAGAATACGCCTCGGAACTGGAACTCGGACTGTACCTTCGGATGGGTCACGGTGAGGACAACAACGAAAGCAGAAACCGTCCCTCCATTACATCGGACGCCTTTGAGGCACTGATTGCCGCCATCTATCTGGACAGTTCCTATGAAGAGGCCAAAGAATTCGTCCTTCCCTTTGCAGTCAAAAAGATCAGCACCATTGAAGCGACCCACAGGGTCAACGATTACAAGTCGGAGCTGAAACAAATTGTCGAGCGGGAGTCGGGCGCACTGCTGGAATATATTCTTCTGTCCGAAACCGGTCCTGCCCATGACCGCACCTTCCGGATTGAGGCAAGGCTCAACAACAACATCATCGGCGTCGGAACCGGAAAAAGCAAACGGGAGGCAGAACAAAATGCCGCCAAAGAGGCGCTGACCCTCTTCGGCGAAAAGCCGTAACCCATGGCAAAGAGACATCTGACAATCCCAATATTCGTCCCCCATCTGGGATGCCCCCACGACTGCGTTTTCTGCAATCAGAGGAAGATCACCGGGCAATCGGATTTCGACCTTTCCACGGTCGAAAAAACGGTTGAGCGGTATCTTTCATCTGCCGCCCCCGACACAATCGCGGAGATCGCCTTTTTCGGCGGATCCTTCACCGGAATCGACCGCACTCTCATGGTTGACCTGTTGAAAATTGCCGACGGTTACCTGAAATCGGGCAGGATCAACGGAATCCGATGCTCCACAAGACCCGACTACATAAACGACGAAATTCTTGAAATCCTGCACACTTACCGTCTCGGTACCATTGAAATCGGTGTGCAGAGCCTCAACGACTCGGTCCTCTACGCCTCCGCCAGAGGACACACCGCCGCCTGTACAATTCAGGCGATGGACAAGATCACAAAGGCAGGATTCGATCTGGTGGGACAAATGATGCTGGGGCTTCCCGGCTCCACCTTGGAGGATGAGATTATATGTGCAGAGGAAATCTGCCGTCACGGCGCCGTCGGCGCCAGAATCTATCCCACAGCCGTCTTTGAGGGAACCGCTCTGCATGCCATGATGCTTCAGGGAAGCTACCGTCCCCTGACCCTAGACGAAACACTGCAAAGATGCGCCTCTGTTATGGAGGTGTTTATAAACGCCGGCGTCCGGCTTCTCCGTGTGGGACTCTGTGAAACCGAATCGCTGCATGGCAGCGGCGGAATCGTTGCCGGCGGCTATCATCCCGCCATCGGGGAGCTTTGCTCATCCGAGGTGTATTACCGGAGAATTGAAACTGCGCTTTTGTCTCTCCCCGATCCTCGGGGGATGAAGCTCCGGATTGCGATCCCTGTCGGCGCCCTGTCCAAGGTAATCGGGCAAAAAGGGTGCAACAGAGACAGAATTATGAAAAAATATGCCCCACAGTCTCTGCAATTTGCAGAAACAGCGGGATTTTCCGAATATCAGGTCAGAGCCGAAATTCTCTGATCCAAGCAAGATTTTGACAGAAAGGCAATCTGAACCATGCGACTCAAATCATTGGAGATTCACGGCTTCAAGTCTTTTCCCGACCGCACCAAAATCCGTTTTTCCGAAGGAATGACCGTCATCGTCGGCCCCAACGGAAGCGGCAAATCGAATATATCCGACGCCATACGGTGGGTTTTGGGTGAACTGTCCACCAAAAGCATCCGCGGCAACAAAATGGAGGATGTCATCTTCGGCGGAACCAACGGCAGATCGCCCATGTCCTTCGCCGAGGTATCCCTGACCATCGAAAACAGCGGTGAAAACCGCATCGACAGCGATTTTGACGAAATCACCGTCACAAGACGCTATTATCGTTCGGGAGACAGCGAATATCTGATCAACAACAAGCCCTCCCGTCTTCGGGACATTACCGAAATGTTCCTCAACACCGGAATCGGAAAAACCGGCTATTCCATCGTCGGACAGGGTCGGGTATCGGAGATCATATCCCAAAAAAGCGAAGAAAGACGAATCATTTTTGAGGAAGCCGCCGGAATTTCCAAATACCGGTTCAAGAAGCAGGATGCCGAGCGAAGGCTTACCGAAACCGAGGATAATCTGGTTCGGATTACCGATATCGTAAACGAGCTGTCCGGACGCATCGGTCCTTTGGAGAAGGACGCCGCAAAGGCACGGATCTATCTGGATCTGTACGAAAAGAAAAAGGCGTTGGACATTTCCCTTGCCGTCTACGACATTGAGCGGATCAATGACGCCGCAAAACTGGTCGAACACGACTATCTGGTAGCAAAACAGGAGCTGGAGCTTGCCGACGATGCGCTTGCATCTTATGACACCCGTTTGGAAACCCTTTCGGGACTTCAACTGGAAAACCGAACCGCACATGAACAGGCATCCGCAAAGTCAGATGAGCTGACCCAAAGTCTTCACAGCCTGGAAAGCAGATTGATGGTCGCCAAAAATGATTTGTCCCATTATGAACAACAGCTTCAGAGTTTGAATGCCTCTCTTGAAATGAGAAAGAAAGATCGGGAACGGCAGTCAACCGAACTTGAAAGTACCCGGCACCGTTTTGACGAGGAAAGCAGTCGGCAAGCCGAACTGGAACAGGAATATGAGGCATTGACGGTCCGTCTTGAAGAGGCCCGAGACCGTTATCAGTCCGCAGAGCAGGCACTTGAGCGTCTGGAGGCGCAAAAAGCAGAGATTCTCCGCCAGCACACCGAGGCAAGGATTTCCCTGTCTGCACTGGATGAGTCCAGACTCACCATGGAGGCAAGAAAGGAAGAGCTGTCGGAGAATCTGACCGCATTAGACAAACGAATCGCACAGACACGGCAAAACATTGAGAAATCTCGGAATACGCTGTCCGAATACAACGAAAAGCAAACGGCGCTAAACGAGCAAAGAAACCGTTTGACTGCCAAAAACGAGGAACGAATCCGCACGCTGTCCGAAATGGAGAGTCGCTATCAATCCCTGCTTGCCGATATTTCCTCAAAGGAACAGCGCGCCTTGACCCTGAAGCGGATGGAGGAGCATTTTGAAGGCTACTCCAGAAGCGTCAAATTCGTGGCTGACGCCGCTCAGGCAGGGAGAATCACGGGAATCTGCGGACCTGTTTCCCAACTGATTTCGGTAGACCGCAAATACAGCATCGCCATCGAGACCGCATTGGGCGCCAATCTTCAAAACATCGTTGTCGAAAACGAATCTGCGGCGAAGGCGGCGATTGCTCTGCTCAAACGGGAAAATCAGGGGCGTTCCACCTTTTACCCCATTACATCCATGCGCCCCGCCAACTTCAATCTCCCCTCATCGGTTCGAAACGGAAAAGGATACATCGGTATCGCCGCAGAACTGATCAGTTTTGATCCGAAATATTATCCGGTGCTGTCTTCCCTGCTCGGCAGAACCCTGGTCTTCGACAATCTGGACAATGCCGCAACCGTGGCAAAAGCCAGCGGATACAGCTATCGGATTGTTACGCTGGACGGTCAGATCATCAATGCCGGCGGTTCGTTTACAGGCGGTTCGGTGAAGCGGGACAGCGGCATCCTGACCCGAAGCGTGGAGATTGAAGAAATTCTTGCGGCGAAGGCGGAAAGCGAGAAGGCAGCCGCAGATCTGAAGCGCAAAATCGAAGCCGGCACTGCCGTATCCGACGGCGATCGGGAAGAAATGGAACGGATCGGAGAGGATTATTCGCTGATTTCCGCTCTCTGCAAGGCCGAGCAGACCGCACTGTCCATGCAGACCAGCCGTCTTTCCGAGCAAACGGAAGAGCGCAACGGCATCCTTCTTTCCATAAAGAATCTGGAAGCAAAAGAGAGCGAAAAAGCCGATCAGCGTACAAAACTCAGCGACAGTTGCAAAATATATGATGAGACGGCAGATGCCATTCAGACTGAAATGCAGAATGCGCTGAATGAAAAAAATGCCGCAGATCGGGAACTGAACCGTCTGATTTCCGAGAAAAACGATGCGATTGTTTCGATTTCCGTTCAAAAGAAGGAAGTCGAAGTACAGCGATCCCGCTGTGAATCCATTGCCGGTGAGCTGAACATCATCCGTGACCAAATTGCGGAATATGAGAATCAGCTTGAGCAAAGCCGCCTTGCGGTAAAGCGTCTGACCGAACAGATTGATTTGGATGAAGGGTCCTTGACCGAGCTGTCAAAGCAGATCGGCGAAACCAAAGGCCGTGAGCAGGAGCTTACGGAAAAATCCCTGGAAATCGAGAAAGAAATCAACGATTTGAGGCAAAAATCCAAGAACGAGAGCCATCAAAGAGAATTGATTTTCACCCGTTATACCGCTCTGTCCTCCAAGATGGAGTCTGCTTCCGCCGAAAAAACCAAGCTGACCGACAAAATCTGGGAGGAATACGAGCTTTCCTATGCCGACGCAAGAAACATTCCCTTTGAGCCGGTTACTGAGGAAACCCGAGGGAAAAAGGTCGGAGAACAGACCAAGCTCCGCTCGAAGATCCGGGAGTTGGGAGCGGTCAATGTGGGCGCCATTGATGAATACGCCCAGGTAAAGGAAAGGTACGAGTTCCTTTCGGGACAGGTAGAGGATCTGAACAAATCCAAAAAGGAATTCACCGAAATCATCACAAAACTGGAAAGCGAAATGTGTACCCGCTTCAGCGAAACCTTCGAGAAGGTCAACGAGAATTTCAAAGTTGTCTTCCGTGAGCTTTTCGGCGGCGGCAGCGGATCGCTGACGCTGACCGATCCCGAAAATGTTCTGACCAGCGGAATCGAAATCAATGTATCGCCTCCCGGTAAGATCATTCGCAATCTGATTCAGCTGTCGGGAGGTGAGCAGGTTTTTGTCGCCATCGGCATTTTCTTCGCCATTCTGAAGGTCAATCCCTCTCCCTTCTGTCTGCTGGACGAGATTGAGTCGGCGCTGGATGAAGTCAATGTTGACCGTTTTGCCGCCTATGCCAAGGCGTTCACGGGGAATACGCAATTCATTATCATTACCCACCGCCGCGGAACCATGGAAGAAGCGGACACACTGTACGGTGTCACTATGCAGGAGAAAGGAATCTCCCGTATTCTCTCCATCAGCGTAAACGAAGTGGAACAAAAGCTGGGCGTAAAACTGTAAACACAACGGCATTCCTGTCTTTGAAATCGAAGAATTTCATGGAAAATAAGCAACAATCGAAAGGAAAACAACCTTATGGGATTTTTTGAGAAGCTGAAAAACGGGCTGTTCAAATCCAAAACCTCTTTCTTCGGGCGGATCGCTTCCCTGTTCAAACGGGGAGTGGACGAAGACACGCTGGACGAGCTGGAGGAGATTCTGATCTCCGCCGATGTAGGTATTTCGACAACCGAAGAAATCCTCGACCTGCTTCGGGAGAAAATCAAAGAAGACAAAATCCGTGACGGTGAGACCGCCACGGCGGCACTGAAAGAGATCCTTGTCGACATGATTGGAAAGGAAGAACCGGTCAATCTGTCCACCACGCCTTCTGTGATTCTGGTCATCGGCGTCAACGGAGTTGGCAAAACCACTTCCATCGGAAAGATTGCCAACGGTCTGAAACAGGACGGCAAAAAAGTCATCCTTGCCGCTGCCGACACCTTCCGTGCCGGTGCCATTGATCAGCTGCAAGTCTGGGCCGACCGTGCAGAGGTTGATCTGATCCGTCAGAGCGAGGGCAGTGATCCTGCCGCCGTCGTCTTCGATGCCATCAGTGCCGCAAAGAAGCGAAACGCCGATGTTCTGATCGTAGACACCGCAGGAAGGCTTCACAACAAGAAAAATCTGATGGCAGAGCTTGCCAAAATCAACCGTGTCATTGACCGTGAACTTCCCGGATGCGCAAGAGAAACCCTGTTGGTTCTGGACGCTACGACCGGTCAGAATGCCGTCAATCAGGCGAAGGAATTCAAGAATGCCGCCGACATCACCGGATTGGTTCTGACCAAACTGGACGGAACGGCAAAGGGCGGCGTGGTCTTCTCCATCCGAAAGGTTCTGGGCATTCCCGTGAAATATATCGGAGTAGGCGAGAAAATCGACGATCTTCAGCCCTTTGATCCCAATGACTTTGTCAATGCACTGTTCGACTGACAAGGAGGCAGGTTATATGAAAATCGTACTTGCATCCAGAAACGCCCATAAAATTGCCGAGCTGAGGGATCTTCTCACACAGCTGACCGGAAAAGAGCTTGAGATTTTATCCCTTGACGACATCGGATATACAGGTGAAATTGAGGAAAACGGAAGCAGTTTTGAAGAGAACGCCCTGATTAAGGCGGGCGTTCCCGCATCGCTGGGTTATATGGGAATTGCCGATGACAGCGGGCTTTCCGTAGATGCTCTCGACGGTGCTCCGGGCATCTATTCTGCACGATATGCAGGCGAACCCTGTGACAATGCCCGCAACAATGAAAAACTGCTGGAAAACCTCAAAAATGTCCCGAAAGAGGAGCGGACAGCCAAGTTCGTCTGTGTCATTGCCGCAGTATCTCCCAGCGGAGAACAGATGGTGGTCAGAGGAGAGTGTCCCGGCGAAATTCTGACCGAGCTTCACGGGGACGGCGGGTTCGGATACGATCCCCTTTTCTACTATCCCCCTGCCGGAAAGACCTTTGCCGAACTGTCGGCATCCGAGAAGAATACCGTCAGCCATCGGGCTGTCGCCATGAAAGGCTTCGCCGCCGAATTTGTCAGATTCATGGAAAAATACGGGACAAATTCATAGAAGAAAGTTGGACCAAACATGACAAGCAAACAAAGAGCCTATCTTCGCAGTCTTGCTACCGAACTGCCTGCGATCTTTCAGATCGGAAAGGGCGAAATATCCGACAATATGTCCGAACAGATCGGAAATGCACTGGAAGCCAGAGAACTGATTAAGGTCAAGGTGCTGGACAACAGTTCCTACTCCCCTGCCGAAGCCGCCCAAATCCTTGCCGAGCAAAACAGTGCCGAAGTGGTAACGGTGATCGGAACAAAGTTCGTGCTGTACAGACCCTCCAAAAAACACAAAAAAATTGATCTGTCCGCCATCTGATTCCGGGTTATAAGTATTAAAATCAGAAGAATGAAAGGGGAAATTCAGATGAAACTGGGGATCTACGGCGGTACCTTTTCACCGCCGCACAACGGGCATATTCATGCCGCCCGGGCTTTTTTACAACAGATAAACCCCGATCTTCTCCTGATCATGCCGACCAACATTCCGCCCCATAAGGCAAATGCTTCGGTCTCTGCCGCTGACCGTTTTGAAATGGCCAAACTGGCCTTTTCCCTCTGCCCCGAGTATCCCGACCGGATTCGGGTAGACGATTATGAAATCCGAAAAAGCGGGAAAAGCTATACGGCGGAAACCCTTGCGCATTTTGCCAAAGACGGAGACGACCTCTACTTTCTCTGCGGAACCGATATGTTCCTGACCCTCTTCGATTGGTACCGTCCCGATCTGATCTGTCAATATGCCTGTGTGGTTCTTATGCGAAGGGAAAGCGACAAAGCGCTTGACGGGCATATCCGAACGACCGTTCAAAAACTCAAAGAGAACTTCAACGCCAGAATCGCGGAGATCCGTCTTTCGCCCCTCGAAATCTCGTCCACCATGATCCGGGATCGTCTGCGGCAAGGACAGGACATCTCCGATCTGGTTCCCGATCCGGTGCGGGACTATATCTATGAAAAGAAGCTGTACGGAACGGGGGAACTGAAATGAAAGATATAAAAAAACTGGAAGAAATCGTATCCTCCAGGATAACGGGATACCGTCTTGACCACATATTGTCGGTTCGGGATGAATGTGCAAGGCTTGCAGACCTGTTTCTGATGTCGGATGAAGAGAAAGAAGCCTTGTGTATTGCCGCTCTTCTGCATGATATTACCAAAAATCAGAAAGGGGCGGAACAGATCCGGCTGGCAGAAAAACTCGGCGTACCTCTGACCCGGGACGATCTGGACAGTCCTGCCGTTCTGCACTCTCTGACCGGGGCTGAAATGGCAAGGCAGGAATTTTCCGACTATGTAAACAATGAGATCTGCGAGGCCATCGCCGTTCACACAACGGGAAAAGAAAATATGAGCCTTATGGACAAACTGCTGTTTCTTGCAGACTATATCGAACCCCGCCGCACTTTTGACGACTGTTTACAGGTTCGGGCTTTTTTCTACAAGGGTATGGATACAGAGGATATCCGACTGAAAAGGAAGCATCTGGATCAAACGCTCATCTTAGCCTTTGATTTGACCGTTCGGGGGCTTTTGGACGAGAAACAGAAAATTCATCCGAAAACCATCCTATCCCGCAACTTTCTTCTGTAAATATCTTGATTTCTCAAAAAAACTGTGCTATAATGAACGAAGTTTCCCATTCAGGGTAACAAGGAAAGGAAACGATGCTAATGGAGGATATTCAGAAGCTCCCCGATCTTCGGGATGCCGATTCGAGAACGGTAGCCGATACCGTCATCAAAATCCTAAACGAAAAAAAATCTCACAATATCAAACTGCTTCATGTTGAGGAAAAAACGGTTCTGACCGATTATCTTGTCCTGTGTACCGGTAATTCCTCAACGCAGGTGCGCTCTCTGGCAGGCGAAATCGAGTACAAGATGGGGCTGTGCGGCCTCAAATGCTGGAATATCGACGGTTACAGCGAAGCTGACTGGATTGTTCTGGATTTCGGGTGCGTCATGGTCCATGTCTTCTTCAAGGAAACCAGAGATTTCTACAAGCTGGAAAAGCTGTGGGGCGATACCACGGAAGTGGACATCACCGCACTGCTGAAGGACCCCGAATAAAGGATGCCTACGGGCATAACAGATACACGATAGATAAAGGAAGGATCTGATTTTGAACGGTTTTCCGTTCGGGCTTTGTTAAGCCCAATCAAGAAAAGGTACAAGCAAAAATGAAATACGATTTTCAGTCTATTGAGGAAAAATGGCAAAAAAGATGGGAAAGCGAACAGGCCTTCCGGGCATCGGACAATACCGACAAGCCCAAATTCTACGGTCTGGTTGAATTTCCCTATCCGTCAGGAGCAGGAATGCATGTCGGACACATCAAGGCGTACTCCGGTCTGGAGGTCATCTCCCGCAAAAGACGGATGCAGGGCTACAATGTCCTCTTCCCCATCGGATTTGATGCTTTCGGTCTGCCTACCGAGAACTATGCCATCAAGACGGGAATGCATCCCCGCACCGTCACCGACAAGAACATCGCAAAATTCACCTCTCAGCTCAAGCGTGTCGGATTCTCCTTCGACTGGAGCCGCACGGTTGATACCACCGACGAGGACTACTACAAGTGGACTCAGTGGATCTTCTGCAAAATGTTTGAAAACGGTCTGGTTTTCCGTGACAAGACGCTGGTCAACTACTGCCCTTCCTGCCGTGTTGTTCTCTCCAATGAGGACTCTCAGGGCGGCAAATGCGACATCTGCCACAGCGATGTGGTACAGAAATCCAAGGATGTCTGGTATCTTCGAATCACCGAATACGCAGACAAGCTCCTGGACGGTCTGAAGGATGTGGACTACCTTCCCAATATAAAAATGCAGCAGGAAAACTGGATCGGCAGATCTACCGGTGCTTTCGCAAACTTCCCCATCAGCGGCACCGACGAGTCCTTGCGCATTTATACCACCCGTCCCGACACCATGTTCGGCGTCACCTTCATGGTAATCGCTCCCGAGCATCCCATCATCGACAAATATGCCGATCGCATCACCAATCTTACCGAGTTGACCGATTACAAGAACATCTGCGCCAAAAAGACCGAATTTGAACGAACCCAGTTGGTCAAAGACAAGACCGGTGTTCGCATTGAAGGTCTTGCAGCCATCAACCCCATCACCGGAAAGGAAATTCCCATCTATATTTCCGACTATGTTATGATGGGCTACGGTACCGGTGCAATTATGGCAGTTCCCGCTCACGATGAGCGTGACTACGCTTTCGCCATAAAGTTCGGTATCGACATCGTTCAGGTCATCAAAGGCGGTGATATTTCGAAGGAAGCCTATACCGGCGACGGTGAAATGATCAACTCCGGATTCCTGAACGGCATTACCAACAAGAAGGACGCCATTGCCAAGGTTCTTGACTACCTTTGCGAAAAAGGAATCGGAGAAAAGGGCATCCAGTACAAGATGAAGGATTGGGCATTCAACCGTCAGAGATATTGGGGTGAGCCGATTCCGATCGTACACTGCCCTTCCTGCGGCATGGTCACCATTCCCTACGACGAGCTTCCCCTCCGGCTTCCCAAGGTTGACAATTTCCTACCCGGAGAAGGCGGCGAAAGCCCTCTTGCCAAGATTGATTCCTTCGTAAACTGCAAATGTCCCCGCTGCGGCGGTGACGCCAAGCGTGAAACCGACACCATGCCTCAATGGGCAGGTTCCTCCTGGTATTTCCTGCGTTATATTGATCCCCACAATGCAAATGCCCTTGCCGATCCCGAAAAAATGAAGTATTGGCTCCCCGTAGACTGGTACAACGGCGGTATGGAGCATGTGACCCGTCACCTGATCTACTCCCGTTTCTGGCACAAATTCCTGTACGACATCGGCGTTGTTCCCACCTCTGAACCCTATGCCAAACGTACCGCTCAGGGCATGATTCTGGGCGCTGACGGCGTCAAGATGTCCAAATCCAGAGGCAATGTTGTGGATCCAAACGATGTTGTAGATCAGTACGGTGCCGATACGCTCCGAACCTATGTCCTCTTTATGGGTGATTATTCCTCAGCCGCACCCTGGTCTGAGTCCAGTGTGAAGGGATGCAAGAGATTCCTGGAGCGTGTAGCCGATCTTCCCGAGAAGGCAAAAGGAAAAGGCGTGACCCCTGCTCTGGAGTCTGCCTTCCACAAGACCGTCAAGAAGGTGTCTGAGGACATCGAGGAAATGAAGTTCAACACCGCCATCGCCGCACTGATGACGCTGATCAACACCATTGACGATGTCGGAACTTTGACTGAAGACGAACTTGCCGTTTTCATCAAACTTCTCTGCCCCTTCGCTCCTCACCTGACCGAAGAAATCTGGGAAAAGCTCGGACACACCGATCTTCTGTCCCTTTCCGCATGGCCCGACTATGATGAAGCGAAGACGATTGACGCAACCGTTGAGATTGCTATTCAGTTCAACGGCAAATTCAAGGGCACCTTCCTGATGCCCAAGGATGCCTCCAAGGAAGAATTGATCGCCGCCGTAAAGAACAATCCGAAGATGGCCGTTTACTTTGAAGGTAAGACTATTGTCAAGGAAATCTGCGTTCCCGGCAAACTTGTCAACATCGTCGTAAAATAATTTTCAAAAAAAGTTCATTTTTTATCGGAAAACTATTGACAACGGGAATTTTTTGTTGTATAATAGTGGACGGCAAAATGATTCTCTTGCAGATGCGAGGGGAGGGAATGTTGAATGGCAGAAGTCAGAGTAAAAGAAAACGAGTCTCTTGACAGCGCACTGCGCAGATTTAAGAGACAGTGCCAGCGCTCCGGCGTTCTTACTGAACTCAAGAAGAGAGAGCAGTACGATAAGCCCAGCGTAAAGCGCAAGAAGAAGTCTGAGGCAGCTAGAAAACGCAAGTTTAAGTAATTTCTGTTACTTACGGTTGCAAAACAACGGGATGGTGTTTACGCCATCCCGATTTGTTTTTCCAACTCAAAAAAGACGCCCCATTATCCCCCTTTTTGGGGGATAATGGGGCATCTGACATTACAGATTATAACCGATCTGCCTGCGAATCTCTTCCATACATCTGAGAACCATCTCTGCAAGCTCCCGGGAGCGTCTGTATCCCTCCCTGCCCGCCTCCTGACGGCAGGACAGAAAGTCCGAAAGCTCACAACACATACCCTGCGGGAAAGTCGTCTCTCTATGGAGACAATGCTCGCTGCCGTCTGACGGATAGGAATACACATTCTGAAGTCTGGAAAGATTCTGAATTGTTACGGATCCGTTTTCACAGAGGATCTCGCTGTGGATTCTGCTTTCGACCAGTTTTGTAAAGGTGAGAACCGCCGTAAAATCGTCATAGACAAACAAAACCACATCCTGTATGTCTACACCCGTCCGAAAGAATCGTGCGTCAGAGCGGATTTGTTTGGGCATTCCGAAGAGGAAAATCGCCAGATAGACGGCGTACACGCCGAGATCCATCAGCGCACCGCCTCCGGTTGATTTTTCAAAGGTTGAAAAGAACTGACCGGTTTTGACCCGATCCAACTTGGAGGATCTCTGACTGAAATCCAGCCTTGCCGAAATCACCTTGCCGTGATTCTTCACTTCCCGACAAAGATCGTTTGCCCACGGAAGATGAATGTTCATGATCGCTTCCATGAAGACGATCCCCTTCCGATCCGCCAGTTCGCAAAGTTCCTTATACTCCGAAAGACGGTAGCAGACAGGCTTTTCGCAGAGAACACTCTTTCCTGCTTCCAGCATCAGTCTTGCCTGCTCATAATGGGCATAATTGGGAGAAGCAATATAAACGGCGTCAATGTCAGGATCGGCTGCAAGCGCATTCAGATCGTCATACAGGCGGACATATTCACCGTGTCCCTGTTTCTCTGCAAACTCCTTTGCACGCTCCATACTTCTGGAATACTGAGCAAAATATCTGATCTTGTCGGTTTGACCCATTGCTTCGATCATATTTTCGGTCAGCCAAAAGGTTCCGATTACTGCAAAATTCATAGGGTGATTTCCTTTCCTTTTTCCGATGATTCGGGAATATGGCGGATAATTTTACGGTACAGACGAACAAAACAAATCAGACTGACGATAAGAGAGGCAACCTCTGCGATTGGAAATGCAAACCAAACGGCACTGACTTCTCCGGTTTGCGCAAGGAGATATGCCACGGGCAGGAGAACGACCAGTTGTCTCGACATAGCGACAAACATGGAAAGCATTCCTTTACCCAGTGCCTGAAAGACGGCACTGATAACAATGCAGACACCGGCAAAAATAAAACAAAGACTGATAATCCGAAGGGCGGGGATTCCCATGTTGAGGATGGCAACGCTGTTCGGCTCATCGGAGACAAACAAACGCAGAAGGGGGTCCGGCAAAAGCTGGAAAAGTAGAAAACCGACCATCATAATAGAAAAAGCAATAATTGCAGCATATTTCAGAGAGTCCATCATTCTTCGACGGCTTCTTGCTCCGTAGTTGAAAGCCATAATCGGTATTAAGCCGTTGTTTAATCCGAAGACCGGCATGAAGATGAAGGACTGGAGTTTAAAATAAATTCCGAATACCGCAATGGCAATTTCTGTGGGATCAATCGACTTCAGAATCAGATTCAGCCCAAAATTCATCACCGACCCGATGCCTACCATGATTATGGAAGGAATTCCAACAGCATAAATGTTACCGATCATTCCGAAATCGGGCTTCAAAGTGGAAGGCGACAGCCTGATTTCGGTATTTTTGATTTGATTGAGGCAAAGTGCGATGACAGCGGCTGTAATCTGACCGATCACGGTTGCGTATGCCGCTCCGCTGATTCCCATTTTCGGGAACGGACCGATTCCGAAAATCAAAATGGGATCCAAAATGATATTGATGATCGCTCCGATCCCCTGTGTGAACATGGTATACAGGGTTTTTCCGGTGGACTGCATGATCCGCTCAAAAGTCACTTCCACAAACAGACCGAAGGACCCTATGCATACTATCTGCAGATACTCTTTCCCCATCCGGCGAATTTCATCAATATTGGAAATCTTATCATAATAGAATCCCGTAAAAAACAGACCGAAAATCAGAACGATCAAATACCCGACCAGCCCCAACAGTACGCCGTTGCCCGCCACACGGTTGGCCTTTTCACTGTTTTTTTCACCCAGGTATCGGGACAGCAGGGCGTTAATACCTACACCTGTTCCCGTTGCGATACCGATCATCAGGTTCTGCGCCGCAAATGCGCCGGATACTGCCGTCAACGCATCACTGCTGTAACGGGAAAGGAACAGCGTGTCTACCACATTGTACATCGCTTGTACAAGCATAGCGACGATCATAGGAAGGGACATCGTGACCAGCAATCTGAGTACCGGCACCGTTCCCATTTTATTTTCACTTGATTGGATGTTTTCCATTTTATTCTCCTGTTTTTTCATAACCTGTTTATTTTAACACAAGTCCTTTGTGAAATCAATGATTTGGCAGAACAAATTGATCGTTTGACTGTAAATATTTTGTTAACAAGTCTGTACTTTTCCGTAAATCCAAATTCAGAATGATTACATGGAAAGTCATTCACATATAAGATGTTTATACTTTCCCCCGATTCCGCAGATCAGGAACAGCTCAATCATATTTTTAAAAAATTTTCAACTTTTTTTGAAAAACCTATTTATTTTTCGGAAAATATGGTGTATAATGGAAGCACTGATGCAAATAAAGGAGCAATGAAGAAATGTTAGTAAATGCAAAAGAAATGCTTACCAAAGCAAAAGAAGGTCACTATGCTGTCGGACAGTTCAACATCAACAACCTTGAGTGGACCAAGGCCGTTCTGCTGACCGCACAGGAGTTAAACAGCCCCGTTATCCTTGGTGTATCCGAGGGTGCAGGCAAGTACATGGCAGGCTTCGAAACCGTTGCAGCCATGGTTAAGGCAATGGACAAGAGCCTTGGCATTACCGTTCCCGTTGCGCTTCATCTGGACCACGGTACCTATGAAGGCTGCTACAAGTGTGTAAAGGCAGGCTTTACTTCTATCATGTTTGACGGTTCTCACTATCCCATCGAAGAGAATGTCGCAAAGACCACCGAGCTGGTTCATGTTGCCGATGCGCTGGGTCTCTCCATTGAGGCAGAGGTCGGATCCATTGGCGGCGAAGAGGACGGCGTTGTCGGTATGGGCGAGTGTGCAGATCCCAACGAGTGCAAGATGATCGCCGATCTGGGCGTTACCATGCTGGCTGCCGGAATCGGCAACATCCACGGCAAGTATCCCGCTAACTGGCCCGGTCTGTCCTTCGAGACTCTGGCTGCCGTTTCCGAAAAGGTCGGCGCAATGCCCCTGGTTCTTCACGGCGGTACAGGCATCCCTGCCGATATGATCAAGAAGGCCATTTCTCTTGGCGTTTCCAAGATCAATGTCAATACCGAGTGCCAGCTTTCCTTTGCAGCTGCAACCCGCAGCTACATCGAGGCAGGCAAGGATCTTTCCGGCAAGGGCTTTGACCCCAGAAAGCTCCTGGCTCCCGGCTTTGAGGCAATCAAAGCTACCGTCAAGGAAAAGATGGAGCTGTTCGGCTCGGTCGGCAAGGCTTAAAATCCGACAGTACAACTGCAAACCGAACCCGTTTGAAGTTTCAAACGGGTTCGGTTTTTCTTATCAGTCAAAAAACATCCCCCGGTTTTATCCGGGGGAATCGAATCAGGAATTAACGGCGATCGGAATCTCGCTATCAACGGTCTCCGTTTCATCGGAATCTGTCTCATCGGCTTCGGGAAGCAGAAGGGCGTCCAATTGTGCTTCGTCGGTGTCCAGTATCTCCAGAAACTCGGAAAGAGGAAGGATTTTTATCTCCTTTCCCTTCTCGATGGCTTCATGAACATGGGCAAGTCTTGCGCATTTCTTAACCGTGCCGTCTGCCTTGATGTAATCATAGGAAACAAACAGATCACACTCAGAGGCATACGCCCAGTAGCGTCCGCCCCGATCGGCAATCCGTGCGGCAATTTCCCTCATCTGTACGCAGTGCCGCTCCTCATAGTTGGCGCTGATGCAGATCTTCTGACCGTGTAGAGGGGCATCGGGATCGTCATTCACGGCAAGGCCTTTTACATAGCGGCAGAATCGCTTATAGGCGGGCGAATAGAGGGACATGGTGTTCTTCTTGCGGCTGCCCGACGGATTTTGTACGGTCGATGCATCATGACTTTCCTTCACAGGAGGGTGCAGCCAGCGAACCTCTCCGTCCAACGACTCGCCGACGGCACGGGGATATTCCTCAATCAGTTCGGGAACGCTCTTTCCGGTTGCCTTACAAAGTGCCTCCAGAACCTCCATGGTCATCTTGGAATCCAGATCGCTTTTGTGTATCTCCTGAGATTCGGGAACGCTGTACTGCTCGCAGATTTTGGCAAGGGAGGGCTGATTTTTGACTCCCTCGAAGCCCATGAACATCTGCTGGACATCGTAAAACCGATAGTCAATCGGAGGAAGATTATATCTCTTGCACTCATCCCGGACATAGCGGGCATCGTTGGTGACCGAAAATCCGAAAACCAAACCGTCGGGATCGGTCAGAAGTGCCTCGATTTCATCATAAAACATGGGAAACAGGGGGGACTGTTTGAACTCGCTCTTGGAATATGCAAGTTTGATATCGGGACCCAGATTGAATTTTGCGGCGGGATTCATCACCATATCGTGCTGTTCGGTGATGTTGAAGTTTTCGTCGGTGATGACATATCCGAAGGAACAGATTTTTCCCTTTCCCTGGTAACAGTTGGCACATTCAATGTCAAAAAAAATATACTTCATGGTGCGACTACATCCTTTGTCTCATTCGATCTATTGTAGCACATTTCTCCGGATTTGTCAATCTACAACAACCGAAAAAATCCGTTTTTTACCATAAAATGCAGGCAATATGCATCTTTTCACACTTTTCAGACAGCGGGGACTTCATTTTGCAGTCCCCGCTGTTTGCGTTCATTTACACCTGAACCATCTCGAAGGCTTCCAGAATGTCGCCTTCCTTGATGTCATTGAAGCG
>JBJDZJ010000010.1:0-4712 GCA_051867915.1 Eubacteriales bacterium | reverse complement strand
ATATTATACTGCGGTGGTGTGAGGAGGGCAAGACGCGGGAAGATTGGGCGGTTACTTCCTTGCCAGGATTACACCCGCAACAATCCCGATGAGAGCGACTGCCCCTGCGGCGGCAATTCCGACTGCAACGGGAAATGGCTTTTTCGACGGAGTAACGGTACTTTCCGAGGTTGTGGTGAGGGGGACCTCCGGTTCTGCTCCCGTATCGGTGACGATCGGCGGTTCTTTCTCGTCCTCAACTGCCACAAAGCGGAAATCGGTATAGTTAAAGAGAAAAGTGGAGGTGGGCTTGAAGACAAAGCAGATGTCCTGAAGACCTGTAAGAGGAGTTTCGCTTACGATATCGGCCGAGAAGGTCTTGTACCGTCTCCAATCGCCGGTAGGCGTGAATTCCAGTGTTCCCAGCAATGTGCCCCGGGGTCTGCCCAGGCGAATTTCCATGGTTCCGCCGCTCGATACATTGTTGTCGGGGGCGCCGGCCTTGATTTGCAGGGTGAAGCGGCGGCCTCCTTCGCTTCCGAAGTCAATATCCTCGTAAATTGCGTAGCAGTTCATTTCGGTGTACGCCATGTGATCGTCCTCCACCCGAGCCGTGGTCGCACTGAAGTCCAGTCCGCTCATCCATTGGGAGGCCTGCATAGGCGGATACAGCCGTTCTTTGATGACCACGCCCATGGTTTGCGTTGTGGACCACCAGAGAAAACGAAGGACATCCTCGCCGTCCGATAGATCGCCCTTGTATTCGATCTGAATGCTGTAAAATGTATCGGCTGTCAGCTCTACCGTATAAACCATCAGACGGCAGCCCCCGGTGGGGGTAAACTGTTTGGATTCCACCGCATCGGGATCGGAGGAATAGTCGGTGACCTTCTTTTGATTGAAGGTAACGGTCAGATCACCTTCATCTCCGGTGTATTCAAAGATCAGCTGGTATTTTTGACTGTAATGAGGCAGGATCCGACCGCTCAGGGACAGGGTGTAACTGCCTTCCACGCCGTCGGCGGGAGGATTCTCATTGCTAAATCGGAAGTTGACCTCTTCTGCCGTGAAGGATTGGGTTTGGCTGTCCCCGTAGTTGACCGTTGCCTGAAGGCCGCTGCCGTTGGCGATTTTCCCCGGAGTGGGGGTTACATATTCGTCCACAGGTGTCAGCAGTTTTTCACGGATGTTGCCTGTAAAGTCGTCTGTATGTGCAGACAGATCGAGAACAGCCCCTGCTGTTATGATAAAATCCTTCTCCAGTGACAGAACCTTTGCCTCTTGACTTGCCTTTCCCACAGGGGAGGCAATCACGGTATCAATTGCAATCGGGGTCTCGTCCTCTTCATAGAAGGTCTTGAGAACGGTATAGGTCAGCACGCCGTCGGCGGGACGGTAGTTCACCTCTGCCCAGTATTTGGGATAATAGAGGGTCACCTTCAGGCGATCGCCGATTCCCACACCGCTTTCCGCAGGGCAGGACGGCCCCAGTGTGATCGTTTTCTCCGGCACATTCAGAGCGGAACCTGCCAGAATATCGTTGACAAACCAGCTGACCGGAGCGGTCATGTAGGTCGAATAACCGGGATTCCATAGGTTTTGCGTCCACATATAGCCCTGCCGCAACTCCACCAGCATGGTGTGCAGCAGAACCTCCAGCCCGTCTTCCAGATACCCCGCCTGAATGGCGGCCATTCCGCCGTAGCTGTCCAGATAGAAGGGCCAGCAACGGGATCCGGCATTGTCCATATCCTGCCCGGTACGCAGATTGTACACCTTGGGTGCAAAGTAGTCGTTGCTTCCCTGAATAGAGGTACGCAGGAAGGTGTTCATATGCGATACGAAGGAGTCAAAGGGAAGAAGATCGCCTCTGCCGCTGTATCGGCTGATAAATTGCCCCGCCATAGCACCCGAGAACAGAACCTCTGACCGAATGGTACCGCTTTCACCGTCTGTGGCAATATATTTGGCATCACTGCCGAAGGCATAGTAGCCGCCCAGACCGAGTGACAACGAATGCTCGCCGTACAGCTTGTTGACATCGGTATAGCTCAAGGCAAATTCGCTTCTGTATTCCTCGGCCTGCGCCGTGTCCCCGACGAGGACAGCCCAATCCGCCCCGATGTCCAGCATATTCAGCCATACGGTTCCCGAGAAGATCAGAATTTCGGGGTGGGAATAATCGTCATAGGTGGTGTTGTAGTTGGGAATGTGGGTTCCGGGGGCGTATTTGGTTTTGAGAAAGGCCATGGAGGTCTTCATGAGATCGTAATAGGCATTCAGATAGGAAGGGTCTCCGGTTTGCGCATATTCGTTCCACATCTGTACCATCCATGCTCCGGTATTGTCGATCATACTGCCGGCAGGCGTGGGATTGACCGTGTTTTCGGGATCGGAATCGGAAATTCCGTGATAATAATGAACATCGAAGTGCTGAATTTCGCCGTTGGACCCGGTCACATTGGCAAACTGGAGATTTTCCTGCAGATTCAGGGAGGGGAAGAGCTTCTCATAAAAGGGATGGGAACTCATTTTCTGGTCCATGGTTCCGCCGTATCCGCCCATTTCTCCCTCTAATACGGAGAAATTTCCCCGCTTGTTCAGCACGCCGTTGGTGTAAAGGGTGTAGCCGCTGTTGATCTCCTTGAAGATCAGCCAATCGGGCAGAGAACTGTCCAGAAGCGGCTGCTGCCACTGGGCAATTCCGTCTCGGATGCCGTCTCTGGCGCCGATGGCATAGGCGGTCAGCTCTTCAATGGTGGAAAAACTGTTGTGGTAATACTTGTTATAGTCACAGCCCGGCATTTTGTTCATGGAGGCGTACTGTTCCTCCGTGATTTCGGGCATGAACCAGGATACCATGAACCGAAGGGTCCGAGAGCTGTTTGCCTCTACCGTGGTCAGAACCGACACGGCACTGCCGTTTGATGTTTTGCGGCTTCCGCCCTTGACGGCAGGAGAGAGCGGAACCTCGTCTTCATCGTATTCCGACAGCCTGCCGCTTTGGGTATAATCCGACAGAGCGGACTTGTCGGTGACATCGAACTGCTTCAGAATCGAAACGGCGCAGTCGTCGGATGTTTCCGCCAGAATCATGAAGCTGTTATTGTAATTCTGGAAGGTTGCCTTTTCCGGAAGAATAGGGTCTTTTGCATACTGAAGAACGCCGGAATAGGTGATGCCGCTGCTTTCGACGGTTACTCCTTTGGCATAGGTGGCGGGCACATCCATATCGTGCCACTCGGAGGATTCGCCGTCATAGTTGGTGGGATTTTGCACCGGGGTGTCCCGGATCCCCCTGCCTATGATGTCTCCCCAGGTCAGGAGAGCGCTCATTTCCTTTGCACTGTCACTGTTGTTGGTCAGCACCACTTCGTAGAAAACCACGGGAAGGGAGGAATCCTTCACATTCTGCGCAACCACGCCGGAATAGGCCGAAAATCCCATGTCAGGAGCCCCGGCGGTACTGTTTTCAAAATCAATGGAGACAGTCGGCCAAAGACCGGTGTAGATGCTGTCGGTATAGCCCTTCATGCCGTAGACCGTGTCTCCGTCCCGCTGGAGGCGGACGGCGGTGGAGCCGTCATAGGCGGCTACCAGAAAGCCGTCGGGAGAATCTGCAAAGGATTTGTGAATGTTGTTGATGCAGTTTCGGGTGACACGGCCGGTGGGGTCGATTTCGTAATAACCGACGCCTGCGCCTCCCAGAGCCACACCCGAAGGACCCGACAAATTTTTGATTTTCATATAGCTCGTCTCCTCACTTTCACCGTTGTTTTCATTTGCTTTTGGCATTGCCGATGTCCCGGGCAGTGTACCGCCGAGAACAGCGACAGCGGTCGTCAGCGCCATGAACACGGACAAAAGCCTTTTGTACAGATCGGACATACCCAAACCTCCTGCTTTTGAATATCTGTCTGTATTCTATCAGAAAAGGGCTTGACATTACAAGTAAAATGTTTTATAATATTGGACAAAAGTTTGGATTTTCGGGAGGTGTGCGATGCTGTACGAGCAATCCCGTTCGGGGACGCAACACTATCTGTATGTCAGCCGATCCAAGGATCTGACCTTCGGGGATCATATGCACTCCAGCTTTGAATTCATATTGGTCACGGACGGAATCCTGCACGCATCCCTTTTGGGCAAGCCTTATACCCTTCGGGCGGGGCAGGCTCTTCTGATTCTGCCCAACCGGGTCCATCATTTTTCAAGTCCGGAGGGATCGGAAAATCTGACGGTGATCTTTTCCCCCGACTATGTCAGCGAATTTTATGCGGCAGTCCGCAGCTGTGACTTCAGAAATCCGGTATTTGAGTATTCGGACACGGATCGCATTTTGACCCTTGATCCTGAAAACATCTTTCATTGTATGGGTATTCTGTACGGCATTTGCGCAGCGGCTTATGATGCCTGTATGCCGGAGGTCTCCGAAAAGAGGGATGACCTGCTGATGAGCAGGGTTGCAGACTATATCCGCGATCACTTTCAATCGGATATGAGCCTTTGCGGCATGGCAAAGGATCTGGGCTACAATACCTGTTATCTGTCCGATTTCATCAATAAAAACTTCGGTACGCATTTCCGGACACTGCTGAACAGCTACCGTATTGATTATGCAATGACCCTTTTGCGTACCACCGATCTTCCGATTACCGGGATTGCGGACCGTTGCGGTTTTTCCACCATCCGGAGTTTCAATCGGGCGTTTTGCAAGATCAACGGAATCAGTC
>JBJDZJ010000009.1:0-24460 GCA_051867915.1 Eubacteriales bacterium | reverse complement strand
TTTCCCCTTCCTCCAGACCTCCAACCCCATTCCTTGGCTGGCGGCATTCTTAATTGATACTTCCTCGACAGACTGAAGGGGACTTTATATGAAAAGCCCCCTTGAATCATCTTAACCTAATAAAAGGAACCCGAGGATTCGGATTTATTTACCAACTGCCGCATATCCGGTTTCTTCGATGATACGCTGTCCTTCCTCCGACAGCATCCACTCGATCAGAATGGGAATATTGGGATTGGCGTTGTCTTTTCGGTAGACTGCATAGAAGTTACTGACAACAGGATAGTTTTCGCTTGCGATGTTTTCCTTATCGGGATAGACCCCGTTCACCGACAGCATTTTGATATTTCCGCTTTCCACCACATCCTCCACATAATAGCGGAACGAAAAGCCGATGGCGGAACCGAAAAAGTTATTGTTGGGTTTCTTCGGATCGGCGTCCCCCATAAAGGAGAGAAATGCCGTCTGACTTCCGCTGCCCTCATTTCGCTGGAGTGGCGAGATCGGGATATTTTTGCCGCCCAGTTCTGACCAATTGGAATAGGTTCCGGTGTAGATGCCCCGAATCTGCTCAATGCTCAGATTGTCCACGGGATTTTCCGCATTGACCAGAAAAACGAAGGCTTCCCTTCCGATGGGGACCAGTTCCAGCTCTGCTCCGTGATCGGCGGCATACTGAAGCTGCTCTGCGGAGGGCTTGGCACAGATCACAATGTCTGAATCGCCGTCCACCACCGCTTGATAGGCACCTCTGGTGTTGTTCATTTTCAGCTTGCTTTCCGATGTGAAATCGGTGCCGTCGAAGGATACCGAATCGGCAGGATAGCAGGCATTCACAAAGGCGGAGAACACGGGATAGAGCGCCGCCGCACCGTCGATGACAGGCAGATCACCGGTCAGAGGAAGATCGGCTTTGGCACGGACAATCTCCGAATCCTCCTCAAAGGGCAGATATTTATCCAGTTCGATGGATTTTGCCTGCATTCCCTCACTGGTGTCGGGCAGACAGCGTTTGGTGAAGGTCATCCAAATGGCAAGATCGGTGAGAACAAAGCAGAGGGCGACGGCAATCAGAATCAGAATTCGTTTGGTTTTCATCGCCCGTCACCTCCCGCTGGCAATGAAGGTCAGGATGGAGCAGTTCATGTAAAGGTAAACCGTGTAGATCAGCAGGGCCAAAGTGACCGCAATGCCGATGGCGACAACAGTCAGAATCAGTCGCCGAAAAAGTTTATCGCTCATTCAAATCATCCTTTCTGTTTTCTCTTTACATATGGGAGACGGCGGCGGTAAGCAGAACATAAATCAGAACGGAAAGGACGATCAGATAGATCACCGTTACGGCAACCGATATCAGAATCCGATTCCTGCAAATGCGCCGCCTGTCCGAATCGGTCTTCGGGGTTCTGAAATAATTCACAACAGACCGGATGATCCAGATCAGCCCGAGCGCAGGGAGAAGATTCAGGGCAACGAAAGTCCCTATCAATAACACATAGGAGCCGATTTCATTCAAAATCGAAAGGAGCAACAAATCAATCCTGTTTATCAACACCGTACACTTCCTCTCAGATCACTGTTTCTGCATGGCGCATCACATGGCAGTTAATGTTGACCGCCACGGGAAGCCCCGCAATATGGGTGGGATAATACTCCACATTGACCCCAAGGGCGGTAACATCGCCGCCAAATCCCTGGGGACCGATGCCCAGCCGATTGATGCGCTCCAGCAGGTCCTCCTCCAGCTTGGCATAGTCGGGGTTGACATTGCGCTTTGAAACGCTTCTGGCAAGCGCCTTCTTGGCAAGCACAGCCGAATAATCAAAGGTTCCGCCGATGCCAACGCCCACCAGAATGGGCGGACAGGGATTGCTCCCCGCCTTTTTGACCGTCTCCACCACGAATGCGATAATATCCTCACGGGTGGCGCTGGGGGTGAACATCCGGATGGCGCTCATATTCTCGCTTCCGAACCCCTTGGGTTCGGCAAGCAGGTGAATCCGATCGCCGGGAACCAATCGGGTATACAGGATCGCAGGGGTGTTGTTCCCTGTGTTTTTGCGGTTGAAAAAGGGCTCCGCCACCACACTGCACCGAAGTTTTCCGTCCAGATAGGCATCGGCAACGCCTGCATTGACCGCATTTTCGAAGTCGCCCTCGATGTGAACATCGGTACCCACCTCTGCAAACAGCACCGCCATACCGGTATCCTGGCAGATCGGAACCCCGAAGGCTCTGGCGGCATCCAGATTGTCGCAGATGCGGCACAGAACCGCCTTTCCGATGGGGCTTGTCTCCTTTTCGGTATACTCATGAATCCGTTTTTCGGCGTCATCGGGAAGAATCTGGTTGGCTGACAAAAACAGATCCCGGACTGCGGTCCGGATCTGTTCGGACGAAACGGTTCTCATCTTTACACATCCTCACTTTTTCTATAATATACTGAAAAAATCGGGGACCGAACGGCATATGTCGCAAAAAGTCCCCGAATTTTTTATATCGGTTTTCACCGATGCAGACCGGATTTCAGCGTCTGCGATTGCCTCCCCCGCCCGATCTGCGGCGGGTCTCGTTTTTGGTTCCCATTTCGGAAATTTTTTCACCGGAGGTCTTCATAAAGGACGCCATCATATCCTCAAAGGACGGTTTCTTTTCCTCGGTAAACCGCAGAGTCAGGGCGATTTTCCCGTTCTCAATGCTTAGAACCTTGACCCTTACCGCCTGCTTTTCCGACAGGACATCGTGAATATCCTTCACATAGCCGTTTGCCGCCTGCGAGATGTGGATCATTCCGTTTTTGCCTCCCGGAAGAGCAACAAAGGCTCCGTAAGGCATGATTTTCGTCACCGTTCCGTCCAGAATCTGTCCGACTTCAATGATTTCGGTCTGCATACTTCTTTTTTGACCATACCTTTCCCGATTCCCAATGGGAACCCATAACTTACAAATATTCCGCCCCGATCAGCTCTTCTGATCGTTGACAAAAACCGTCTCTCCGTACTGATGATAGCCCAACTTATCCCTCGCAACACGCTGATAATATTCGTCAGTGCCTACGATGGTCAGCATATATGCCAGTTCATCGTTGGCGTCGGAGTTGGCCTCCACCTGCGCCTCCAGCTGTTCAAGCTCGGCTTGCAGCTTGTTCGTCTCCAGCTGCTGGCTGATGATGCTGTAAAGTGCGATGACAAATCCCGCACACGCCGCCACCTTAATCAGAAGATTTCCTCTTTTTTTCATTTCGTATTCTCGTCCTTTCCTCTCCGAAACCCGCCGATGCGTCTCGGATCGCCCTCCGGCAGATGCGCCGGGTATTGCGTCTTTGTCTGTTTTCTTTTGCAGAGACCGAGATTCTATGAATCAATCGCTTCACCGCACCGGTACAAAACCGCACCGGCGGAAGCCATATCCTTTGATACAAAAACTTTCCCACTGTCCGAAGCAACCAAAGGAGTCCGTCCACCGCCCAAAAGAGCAGACGGCTGAAGGTCAGTCTCCAGAGAAAAAAGCCGGGAATCAGCCCGATCAGCCCCAGTACACGGATCTGCCCGTTGTTGAGCAGATAGAACATCAGCACCGTGCAAACCCCGGCGCTCAAAAAGAAGATCACATCTTCCACCGCCGTCCAGAGGTTGGAAACAAAGCCGGAGGGGCCGGGAATCAGGCGTCTGCGGATCCGGAACAGATCGTAAAAGGCGGAAAGACCAAAACCCATGGGAAAAGAGATCAAAAGCAGAGAAAACAGTGCTTTCTGCGATAGATACTGGGTCATTTCTTGCTTTTCTTGCCCCAAAGTCCGCTTTTTCGGGTGGATTTGTCCACATACAGAATGCCGCCGATCTTCCCGTCGATAACCAGATTTCCGTCCTCCATGGACATATGGCGGATATGCAGTTCCTCGCCCTCCACAGTCAGGATTCCCATGGTCGTGGACAGGATCACCGAGGTTTCTTCAAATCCCAGCACATCCTCTACTCCGGAAAGGGTCAGCACCTTCCTGCCTTCCAGTTCCAGCCGATGCTTTGATGCCGCCTTATCAGAAATATTTTGATTCATGTATGCGAAACCCCTCTCAATTTTCTTTGAGGTCAACGGTTTCAGCTGATTTGATTGCCGTGCCGATGGGAAAAATCTACCGTTTATACCCTCTGCACCATTCTATGCAAAGGGGAGGGGGTCTATTCCTCGGTCAACACCTCGTAGAGGGAGGATGCGTCCGATTTCTGGGCATGCTCCGCCACATTCAGCACACGGATTTTCATGGTACGGGATCCGAACGAGATCTCCACAATGTCGCCCTCCTTCACCTGATAGGACGCCTTTGCGGGGCGGCCGTTGACGCTGACATGAGCGTCGTCACAGGCGTCGTTGGCAACCGTTCTCCGCTTGATAATGCGGGAAACCTTCAGATATTTATCCAGTCGCATGATGTTTCCTTTCTGAATCCAAACAGGGGTATTATTTATACTATATCACACTTTCCCCCCATTGGCAAGATTTCATATTGTAAAGTTTTTATGAACGATTTTCATCCTTTTTGGCGATCTCGACCGCCGACTCGCATACTGCATACAGCTGTTCTTCGGCGTCCACTCCCGCAAGGTCGCATTCCGCCGCCAGGGCAAACAGCTTTTTGCCCGGCGTTTCGGGGCAATCGGGTCTATCGGAGGCATGAAGCAGATCGGCAAGTTCGTCGGACGACGCATCCAGATGATATTTGCGGATCTTATGGGCGAGCTTCTGGGCACGCATCAGGGACGGCAGGGTTCTTGCCACGCTGTCCAGCACCTGAGCAGGCGTTTCCTGATGCTTGGTTTCCATCTTGATATTGTCCCAATTGGTCAGAACCCCGTCGGTATCCGATACCTTCACATCCCCGAATACATGGGGATGGCGGATCACCATTTTTGCCGAAATGTCGTTGACCACATCCGAAAAGGAAAACAGTCCCTCTTCTTCGGCAAGTCTGGCATGAAAGACCACCTGCAACAGCAGATCCCCCAGTTCCTCCCGAAGCAGGGCGGCATCGTCCCGATCAATGGCCTCACAGACTTCATAGGTTTCTTCGATCAGGCATTTGCGGATGGAAGCATGAGTCTGCTCCCGATCCCACGGGCATCCCACGGGGGATCGCAGAAGCTCCATAATGCTCAGCAGATCGCTCATACCGTAGCTTTTTTGATTTCGGATTCGTTCGATCTCTTTTGGTTCGTCCATTTTTGATTCGTCCTTTGTTTTTCAGATATTTCTGCCCATTTTCCGAAGCAGGCGCTTTCCGCCGGGCAATACCGCCAGATCATCGTCCTCGACACCTCCGATCAGCAGAAGCGTAACCAGATATACGATGCCACCTGCCAAGATGGCGGCAAGCGTAGCAATGGCATCCGGAATCCAACGGCAGAACAGGGGATAGCACAATCCCGCCACTGCCCCGCAGACCAATGCGGCAATCAGGGGTTTGAAAAAGGTGGAAAAGAATCGGATCCGAACCCCTGTTTTGGCGGTGAGAAAGCCGAAATTGATCAGGCAGATGACAAAATAGCAGAAAAAGGTGCCGATCGGCGTTCCGTAGATGCCGATTTTCCCGATCAGAAACCAGGACAAAACCAGCTTGACGCATCCCCCTGCCGTCATGGACAGCACCGGTATGGTCACGCCGCCCACCGATTGAAGGATGGAGCCGGTCACATTGGCAAGTGCGGTGAAGATCAGGGAGGGGGCAAGAATCGCCAGCAGGGGCGCCGCAGACTGTGCCGCTCCGTCCTCAAACAAGAGGCAAAGGATCGGCTTTGCCAGTGCGCTCATTCCGAAAGCGGCGGGCATGGCGATAAGCAGGGTGGAGCGCAGAGCGGTTTCCACCGTGGTGCGGACCCGATCCCGTCTGCCTTCCGCCAGCGATGCGGTAATATAGGGAACCAGACCGGTGGAAATGGGAACGATCAACACGATGGGCATATTGACCATGGAGCCTGCCAGTGCGGTATAGTTGCCGTAGATGGCGTTGGCGATTTCCGCCGAATAGCCCACCGACTGAAGTCGGTGCATCACCGTCACCAGATCCAGCACTCCGGACAGGCTGATGACCGAACTGCTCAGCGTGATGGGGAGAGCAATCCGGACCAGCTCGGACAAGATTCCCCGCAATGAGTTGAAATCCCGAAGCCGCCGACCCCGTTTGACCAGACTGCGGCGGGAATACTTCGCCTTCATCATCAACAGCATCAGCATGGAAAATCCGGAACTGACGGTGATGCCGAGAATCGCAAATGCGGCGACATTTTCTGCGGGATAGCCCCGTCTGAGTGCCAGATTTGCAAGAAATACGCCAAGGATCACCTTTCCCACCGCCTCCGTGATCTGTGAGAGTGCCGTGGGAAGCATGAACTGAAAGCCCTGAAAGTAGCCCCGCACCTCGCCCATAACCGAGGTGAACAGCAAAGAGGGTGCGATTGCCGCAATAGGCAATGCCGCCCCCGGGTTTCCGATGATCCGGGCAAAGAGAGGGGCGCAGAAAAACAGCAGAGCGGAAAAGACAATCCCCAGGGTCCAGAACAGGCGGCTCGCCACCCGATCAATAGAGCGCACCGCTTCCGCTCCCCCCGACACCCTTGCCTTGGCGACCATCATGGACAGTGCGATAGGCAGACCTGCCGTCGCCAACAGGTAAAAGAAGAGGTAAATGGTATAGGCTCCCGAAAAATAGCCCATTCCATCGTCCCCCAACAGGGTGGTCAGCGGGATTTTATAGAAAACACCCAGGATCTTGACCAGTATTCCCGCCGCCGAAAGGATCAGAACCCCCGACAGCACGCCGCTTTTCTCTTTTCGCTTCACAAACAGATCTCCATTCTAATTTGTGATAGCATTTTATGCAGAGATTCCCGAATTTATCCCCGAAGGGTCAGCCGATGAACTCCCTGAAAATGGAATCTGCGGGAATATAGGAGGGATCAATGGGCTGAATTTTCTCAAATTTAGCCAAAAGTTCCCGACTTGCCTCAAAGTACTCGCTTTCGGACGGAACCAGATTCAGAACCGCCGTAAGCTCGTTTTTGACGGCGGACAGCTCATATGTCAGCGCCGTATTGACCGTCAGATCAGCCTTGCCCGAGTGGGGAATGATGTTCCGATTCTCGTTTTCACACACGCTCTTCCAAAGATAGTAGGTAAACTGCGGGGGAGCGTTACGGAAACGGTTATCCCGCACGAGCCGTCGGATGAAACGAATCTCACGGGGTGAGAAACGGTTTCCCGCCGCCGTATAGCCGTTCTCCACGCTGGTAAAAACCGACAGGTGACGCACCGAATCAACCAGCACAGTAAACTGGGGATAAAGGGTCTGAATTCCTTCATAAATCAGCAGATCGCCTTCGTTCCGCACCACAGTGCGATAGGAGTCCCGCTTTCCGGTATGGAGATTGTAGTGGGGAATCTCGGTCTTCCCTGTCCGATCCAACTCTGAAATACATTTTTCCAGAGCGGGAAAATCCAGTGATGCGGCGCTGTCATAATCAATTTCGCCTCCGAAATTGGCCGCCGCACGGTTCAGTTCCTCCCGATCCAGGAAAAAATCGTCAATGGAGATCAGTTTTGCCTGTCTTCCCGCATCGGTGAGCGCTTTTGTCAGGCGATTGCACAGCGTTGTCTTACCGGAGCAGGTAGGACCGCAAAGGGTCAGTACCGGAAGGGTCGGATCGGACAGCACCTCCCCGATCACCCGATCCAGTTCGGCTGAAAAGGAATGCTCGCTGGCATAGATCATGGCCTTCTTCTCGTCCTCGGATGAGAACTGATATTTCACCGGCAGATATTTTGTTTTCAAGCGATAACCTCGTTTCCTATTGGTTTATTCAGGTTTGTCTGCACACATTTGGTTCTGCCCGTCGAAGAATTCGCCGACCTTTTCGGCAAACTCCCGTCTGAACTTTTCCTCTCCTTCGGCAGACAGATATTCATAAGGGTACTTATCCATAAATATGCGGGAAATATGCCCGTGTTCCCGATCCACCAGCTTGCTGACCGCTCCAGCGCCTACGGCGAAAATATGGTGAATCTCTTCCATAATATAGATGTTATACAGGCCCTCTGCGCCGGGCATGGCAAATCCCACATTTTCCAGATTGCTGACCGAATTTTTCTGACGGTAGAGATAGTATGGAATATATCCGTTGGACTTTGCCCGAAGCTGGGAATAGTCCACCGATTTCTGAACATCGCCTCCGCCCGTATAGTCGAAAATTCCCGTCGAATGGGCGAGATCGGCGGCTTTTTTGACGCAGAAGGTATGTACCGTGATATTATCGGGGTGAAGCTTTACGATGTTGTCCATCGTCTGAACAAAGGAACGGTGGCTGTCCCCGGGCAGTCCCACAATCAGATCGGTGTTGATGTATTTGATTCCCGAAGCTCTTGCCATGTCATAGCTCCGATAAAAGTCGTCAACGCTGTGGTACCTTCCGATCTCCCGCAGAACCGCTTCGTTGAGGGTTTGGGGATTGATGCTGATTCGGGTTACGCCGTGAGCCATGGCAACCTTCATCTTCTCTTCGGTAATGGTATCGGGTCTGCCTGCCTCCAGCGAGAATTCCTCCAGGGCGAAGGGATCCAGATGCTCCTCGATTTTTTCAAAAATCCGGGTCAGCTGATCGGCGGTCAGGGTCGTCGGAGTGCCGCCGCCTATGTAGATGGTGGTGACATGAAGCCCGTGGGCCTTGATGGTATCGAAAATATAGTCCAGATCCCGAAGCAGGCGGCTGACATAGTCCGGAATCAGCGACAGAAGCCGCTTCGTGGCAAAAGAAACGAAGGAACAATAGGCGCATCTGGTGGGACAAAAGGGGATCGAGATATAGATGGAGCAGGAATTCTTGTCCAGTCGGTCGATAATCCGTGCCTGATTGATGGTGATATTGGTCAGAAGCGCAGCCTTTTTGGGATAGAGAAAGTATTCGTCCCGCAAAACCTTTCGGGTCTTGGCGGCATCCCCCGTCTGGGCATAGATCTGCCTTGAGATTTTGGACGGGCGGATGCCGGTCAGAATGCCCCAGGAGGGGGTATATCCGAAGAACTCCTCCCCTGCCGCAAAGACCGCCTTCCCGACTACAATCTTCTGAATCCGGATTGCCGTCATGGAGGATTTATACTTTTCGGTCACCTCTGCTTCCGCCTTCTGCTCGCCGACCTTGATGGTCGCCTTCGCAGTGGCGCTTCCCTCCGATTCGGTCAGAAATACGCTGACCACCGGAGTCTCGTCGGTGACTTCCTCGGTCTCCGAGAATTTGGCGCCCGGAAAGTAGAGCAGACAAAGGGTCTGCAAATAGTATTTGCTGATATTATCGCTGCAAATCAGTTTCATTGTTCAGGTTTCCTTTTTCAGAACGGCGCTGTCCATGAGAATGGTGACAGGACCGTCGTTCGATATTTCATATAGCATATGGGCGCCGAAGACCCCGCATCCCACCGGCTTCCCGAGTTTTTGAGACAGGCACTGCACAAAGAATTCATACAGGGGCTTCGATACCGCCGGCGGAGCGGCGTCCAGAAAGCTGGGACGGTTTCCGTGACGGTAATCCGCCATCAGGGTGAACTGAGAAACCACCACCGCAGATCCGCCCACATCCAGAACGGAGCGGTTCATTTTCCCGTTTTCATCGGAAAAGATCCTCAGCTTGGCAATCTTTTCGCACAGAAGCTCGGCATCACGCTGAGTATCTCCGACCCGAACGCCCAGCAGGATGGCATAGCCCTGCCCGCAGGATCCGGTGATTTCACCGTCCACCGACACCGATGCACGGCTGACACGCTGTAAAACGGCGATCATGTGTACCCCCTCTTGACTTCGTTGACCTTCGGAATGGTGGCAAGTTTCGCCATAATCGACTTGAAATGGGAGGTATCCCGACAGCCGATGGCAAGATTGACCACCATCATTCCGTCTTTGGTACGGGTATTGATCTGATGCAGAGCGACCTTCATATCGGCAAGCGTCGAGGTGATATTGGCAAGAAGCATCAGATCGTTCTCGGCAAAAATCTGGACATATGCCTCGAAATTGGCGGGAGTACCGCCGGTCCCCACCGATTTCATCTGGGTTTCGCCCCAATAGGCGGACACGAACCGACCCTTGGCGTCCTCCCGATCCTTGATCTGAAGCACATTGGGGCAGTCCTTTTTATGAATGGAAATTCCGAAGCCCTTGGTAATAAAGCCTACGATCTCATCTCCGGGCAGAGGATTGCAGCATCTGGCAAACTTAACCTCGCATCCGTCTACGCCGTCCACGATGACGCCGCCGCTGTTTTTCTTATGAGGACGGCCGGTGGTGACGACCTTTTCCGCCGTCAGAGGTGCGGGAGGCTCCACAGGCTTCACAACCCGTTCGAACTCATCCCTGAGTCTTGCGCCGATCTTGCTGACGGTCAGACCGCCGTAGCCGATGGTGCTGTACAAATCCTCCGACTCATGAAATCCCATGCGTCCCGCCACATTGGCGACAATTTCGTCCATCTGGGCGGTGGTAAAGGGTCTGCCGTATTTGGAGAATTCCTTTTCGATTTCTGCCCTTCCCACCAGCTGATTTTCAGCCCGTTTTTCCTTTTTGAACCACTGGCGAATCTTATTTCTAGCCTCACCGGTCTTGACCACATTCAGCCAATCCCTGGAGGGTCCCTTGGAGGCGGGTGAGGTCAGTATCTCCACGATCTGTCCGTTCTGGGGACAGCTGTCAATGGGTGCGATCTTGCCGTCCACCTTTGCGCCCACCATGTGATTGCCGATCTGGGAATGGATCGCATAGGCGAAGTCGATCATTGTGGCTCCGCTGGGCAGATTGATCACATCCCCCTTGGGCGTGAAGACAAAGATCTCGTCGTGTGAAATGTCGACCTTCAGTGCACGCATGAATTCATCGTGATCTCTGGTGCTGTCCTCCGATTCAATCAGCTTGGCAATCCAAGAAAGGCGGCTGTCAATGCCGTCATCTCCTCGGTCGCCGGATTTATACTTCCAGTGAGCGGCGACACCGTATTCGGCGATCTGGTGCATCTTCTCGGTACGGATCTGCACCTCAAAGGGGATGCCCTCCTTGCCGATGACTGTGGTATGAAGGGACTGATACATATTGGGTTTGGGCGTGGAGATATAATCCTTGAACCGTCCCGGCAGGGACTTGAAGGTGTCATGGATAATTCCCAGCACCGTATAGCACTCAAGCTCGGTCTTGGTGATAACCCGAACCGCATACAAATCGTATATTTCGTCCAGCGTCTTGTGCTGATTGTACATTTTGAAGTAGATGGAGTAAACGCTCTTGACTCTGCCGTCCACCTTGAAGTGGAAGCCGTTTTCGGCGAGCTTATCAATGATTTCCTGCTTGATCCGGCTGATAAAATCCCGGTTCTGACCGTACCGCTCCTCCACCTCGCCCTTGACCTCGGCATAGCCGATGGGGTCCAGATAGGACAGGGAGAGATTCTCCAGTTCTGCCTTGATGCGCTGAATACCCAGGCGGTGCGCAAGGGGAGCATAGACATGCATGGTTTCGAGTGCGGTCAGACGGCGTTTTTCATCCTGCTTTGCCGACAGCGTCCGCATATTGTGGAGACGGTCACAAAGTTTGATCAGGATCACGCGGACATCCTTGGACATGGCAAGGAACATCTTCCGCAGATTCTCCATCTGCTCCTCTTCCTTATCCTCAAAGGGAATCTGCACCAATTTGGTCAGTCCGTCCACCAGAATGGCAACATCGGGGCCGAACCGTTTCCGGATAATATCCAGGCTGACCTTACCGCCGCAGTCCTCCACGGTATCGTGGAGCAGTGCGGCACAGACCGAATCGGTATCCAGCTCCAGCGACGCCACGATTTCGGCAACCGCTACGGGATGGGTAATGTATGGCTCTCCGCTTACCCGGAACTGTCCCTCATGCAACGATTCCGCAAAAGCATATGCGTCCTTGATCTTATCGTAATCGTAGGTCATGCCGGGCGTTTCCTCAAGAATTTTGAGAAGCTTATCAATATTTGTCGTGTTCAATGGATTCCCCTCCGATCGTCGGACCGATTCATGAGCCTGCTCATGATCCCAATCTGATCCAATTCAAATGCAAAGATGTCAGCCCTTCATCGCCGACTTGATTTTCAGATAGAGCGCCGATTTTTCCAGATCAATTTTCTGGCGCACCGGACTCAGGTGATAGATGGCAAGATCGGAAGCGATACTGCCGCCGGCAAGGCTGATCAGCCCCGTTTCCACCAGAACTTCAAGAATCAGGTGCAGTTTCACATAACCGATGTCGGGATAAGCCGACAGAAATTCCCGACTGCTGATGTATTTGTCCCTTCCCTGTACGCTCCGATGCCGCAGATAGAGATAGATTCTGGCAAAGTCGTCCCGGCAAGGAAGGATTCCGTCGGACTCGCAATAGGCTTTTCCATCCAGAATCTCCGCAGCAAGCCGGATTTCTTCGGGACGGATCTGCGCGCCTGCCGTTCGGAAATCCTTGACGATCAGCTGAACGGTTTGATTTCCGCGGAATTCGTTGATGCTCAGTTGGAAAACCAGATCCACAGTGTCTCCGCAAACCAGATCGAGTGACGCTCTCGGACAACCGAAAAAGAGGGCGACGAAGGTCAAACCGTTTGCACGGACGCTGAGTTTGGTGTGTTTTCCCGAAAGATCGGTGATTTCCGACACTCTGGCATTCTGCAAAAGGAATTGCGGTATCGGATTACCGGGGCCAAACGGTTCCAGAATCCGAAGCTGATCCGCCTGCGCAAGCGTCAGATCCTCTGCTTTTACCGGGAATTCCACCGACAGCGCCGGCAACAGGTTTTCCCCATCGGCAAGTTTATTCAGGACGAAGCCATTGATCCGCTTGACAAAGGCATCCAGATTCTCTCTTTTGATTGACAGTCCCGCCGCAAGCTCATGTCCGCCGAATTTTATCAGAAGATCGTCGGAATCGGCGAGGGCTTCCACCAGATTCAATCCCTTGACCGACCGCCCGGAGCCCTTTCCGTCTTCTCCGTCAAAGGTAATCAGGATGGAAGGCAGTCCGTACCGATCGGTAATACGGGAAGAGACAATTCCGATAACCCCCGAACTCCAATGATCGCTTGAAAGCACCAATACCCGACGGTTGGGATCATACGGAAGGGCTTCAATCATGGAAACCGCCTCATCAACGATGCGGTTTTCTTCATCCTGACGCATTTTGTTGATGTCGCACAGCTCCGATGCCGCCGCCCGAATCTCTTCGGGATCGGAGGAAAGGAAAAGTCGAACCGCCTTATCTGCCCGATCCATCCGACCTGCGGCATTGATTCGGGGAGCGACGGTAAAACTGATCATCGAAGAGGTGATGATGCTTTTGACTGCTTCGGTCCGACCGCTTCTGCGGTTGGCCTCTTCCAGAAGGCAGCTGACGGCAGGTCTGGGATTCTTCGAAAGCTGATGGAGTCCCATACTGACGAACAGCCGATTTTCGTCCAGCAGAGGCATGACATCGGAAATCGTCCCGATGGCGACCAGATCTATATATTTTGCGCAGATTTCGCTGAGATAATCGGCATCTCTACCCAGTCTCCGAATCTCCATGGCGGTGACCAGCTTGAAGGCCACGCCCACGCCGGCAAGCGGATGAAAGGGGTAGCGGTTTTCCCCATCGCTTCGCATGGGATTGACCACGGCTACGGCATCGGGCAGAATTTCTCTGCACTCGTGATGGTCGGTGATAACCAGATCCATGCCCAGTTCCTTCGCCCTCCCGGTTTCCTCGATGGCGGTCACGCCCGTGTCCACGGTAATCAGCAGAGTCACACCCTCTGCCGACAGTCGCTCAATGGCGGCCTGATTGACGCCGTATCCCTCATCCATGCGGGCGGGAATGTAATAGGAGAGATTCTTTGCGCCTCTGGAGGTCAAATAGAGATAGAGTAGCGATGTGGAGGTGACGCCGTCCACATCATAATCGCCGTAGATGGCCATCCGTTCGTCGGAGGCCAACGCCCGATCTATCCGTTCCACCGCCTTCTCCATATCCGCCAGCAAGTAGGGGTCATGAAAGGTGTTGTCTGCGTATGAAAGGAATTGATAGGCAGACTCATAGTCCCGGATTCCCCGATTCCAAAGCAGTCCCGCAGTCAGGGGAGTTACATTCAAACGGCTTCCCATTTGGCATATTTCGGGATTCATCCCGGGATAATCGGACCGAACCGTCCACCTCTTATTCATATGAATTTCTTCCTTTCAGATTGTAATGGAATTCCATAATCAGTCACGGATCGGCTTATATTTGCCCATTATCGCCAGTGCTGAGTGAATTCCGTCCACAGCGGCGGAGGTGATTCCGCCTGCGTATCCTGCGCCCTCACCGGCGGGATAGAGATTTTCGTGACCGAGTGCCGTCCCGTCCGATCCTCTGAGAATCCGAAGAGGGGCGGAAGTCCGGCTTTCCACGCCTGTCAGCAAAGCCGACGGACTGTCAAAACCGTTGATTTTCCTTCCGAAATCCCGTATACCGATTTCCAGCATGGACGATACAAAGGGCGGAAGCACTTCATGAAGATCACAGAGGGCAAAACGATCGCCGCCCATATAGGTGGACTGAACCTCGGTGGGTTCGCTTCCCGACTTTCCTGTCAGAAAGTCGCCCACGGTTTGCACAGGCGCATGATAATTTCCGCCGCCTGCCCCATATGCCGCCCGTTCCAGCGAACGCTGGAAGGCGATAGCCGACGCCGGCGTCCCGCCCACATCCGACGGGAACACCGACACTGCCAGCGCCGAGTTGGCATTTTTTCCGTCCCTGGCGTGATAACTCATTCCGTTGGTAACCACCGCTCCCTCCTCGGAAGTGGCGGCGACCACCACGCCTCCGGGACACATACAAAAGGAGTAGACCCCCCGATCTCCGATTCGTTTTGAAAGGCTGTACTCGCCTGGCGGCAGAATCGGGGCGTATTTTCCGTACAGCGCCTCGCTGATTCGCTCCTGCAAATGCTCAATCCGAACCCCAACCGAAAAGGATTTGGGTTCCACGGCAATTCCCCGATCCATCAGCCAAAGATAGGTATCTCTGCTGCTGTGTCCGGGCGCCAGCGTCAGGGTACCGCAGGGGATTTCGCCCCGATCGGTAACGGCCGCCGTCACTCTGCCGGAGCTGTCGGTACACATTCCGATGAGTTTGGTATGATATTCAATCCGACCGCCGAGCTCGGTGATCCGATTGGCAATACGGTCCACAATTCCCAAAAGAAGGTCGGTTCCGATATGGGGTTTGGCGCAGGTCAGGATTTCCTTCGGTGCGCCGAACTCGCACAGACGCTCCAGAACATAGCTGCATTTCGGATCGTTGATGCGGGTCATCAGTTTCCCATCCGAGAAGGTACCCGCTCCGCCGGCGCCGAACTGGATGTTCTGTTCGGGATTCAGGACTCCGGTGCGATAAAAGGCATCGACTGCCGACTGCCGCTCTCTGACATTTCCGCCCCTTTCCAGAACGGTGGGACGGTAGCCGTTTTCGGCAAGCAGAAGCGCATGAAACATCCCGCAGGGCCCAAAACCCACCACCACGGGAGGCGCATCCAGGGTCTGATCCCCATAGGCGACGCTCAGATCGCTCTCTTTCAGCTCCACCGCATCCAAGGCGGTCATTTTTTTCGCCCCGACCGTTTTTTCAATTTCTGCCGAAACCGAGTAAAGGAAGAAAATATCCTCCTTTTTTCTGGCGTCAACCGATTTCTTCGCCACCGTCAAATCCTTTGGGAAAACACCCTCCCGCCGAAGGCGGGAGGATGCAAAAGATAGGGCTTTTTCATCGGGATCCGGGTCGGTGACTCTTACCTTTATATTATGAAGGAGAATTCTGCTCATGATTTATTCCCCCGCATCGGACACCGATCCGGAGTCATCGGCATCTGTCGGCGTCACGGGAATCAGCTGAACCTCATAACTGCCTACCTCGTAGACATAACTTCGGTATTGGTCCGGAATCAGCACCACTACCGTCGCTTTTCCCGTTTCGGAATTATAGGTGTTGACATTGACATGAAGGACGATGTTCGACTGCTCGGCGATAAGCATATCCATCTCATCCCCGCTTCCGATGGCACGGAAGCTGACAGAAAGGAAGGGATCGACAACGGCATAGCGGTCGGTTCCGCCCAGTTCAAATCGGGACAGTTGTAAAATCTCGGTACGCAGGTCGCTGACATGAATGTTGACGGTTGCTCCGGTGTATTCGGATCCGTCAATCTGGGTGACCGTCAGGCTTTCCCCGTCGGTCGGGAGATTCAGCCCCACATTGGTCAGCGTCGTATCCCCAAGCAGTTTCTTTTCGTTGAGTTTTCCATCTGTCACATATTCTTCATCCGGCAGATACAGGGAAATCTTTCCTTGCAGGTTGTTGACCAAATCCAACTCGCCGTATACCCGAACCTTGGAAGGGGTGATTCGAATGATATCGTCCCCTTTCAGGAATCCGTTCAGCTGATCGACCGTCAGTTCGACTTCCTTCTCCATATAGGCGGTCAGCGTTACCTCAATCTCCCGGTTTGGCGCATCGGTTGTGACCGAAATCGGCAGATCAAGCTCCTTTCCGGTATCGTCCAGCAAATAGACATGAGCGGGAACGCTGACATGACTGCTGGAAATCATGCCGATGGTATCGGTTCGGATCTGAACGCCTGCCACACGGCTCAGATTGGTGGTATTGCCCTCCAGCGTAACCTTGGTGATATTCACAAAACGGTCCACGATGGTACATCCGGTCTCACGGACAAGGCCGTTCAACTGGATGTTCTCACGGTCTACTTCCAGCACCTTGGTTTCGGGTTTATCCACGCTGACCTGCACCTTATTGGCAGACAGGACATAGTCAAATCCCTCGGGAATCTCCGAATGAATTTTGAATTCATAGGTTCCCGCCGAGTCGATTTTCTGCTCGGACAGGTCCACAAACAGCCGGATAGACGAACTGTTCAGATTCTTCACATCTTCGCTCTTGCCCGTCATGGATACCGACAGCGAATCCTCGCTGACCGTCTGAACAATCAGACCGTACTGATTCTTCAGATCGCTTTCCCCGATAAACTCCAATGACAGGGAGTTGAACACCACCGACGAGGTATCCACCTGCTGATTGACGGTCACATAGCTCCACAGCACAACAGCCGCAATCAGGGAGAGAACATAGGCGATGATATTGGTACGGCGGGTATGAGTGACCACATAGTCTGTTCTGCCCTCATTGGCAATGTATTCCTTATTATTTTTATCCGAACGGTTGGAATTCATTTTTAACCCCGCCTTTCCTGATTTGTCGGTTCACACATATCCGCATTCTAACGGTTTTTGTCGGAAGAAGGGTCCGAGGGGGAGGTTCCCTCCGGCTTCTGCTTTTCGCGGATTGCCTTTTCCTGCTCGCGGTTGGCAACGGCAATGGCCTCTTCCGCCCGCTTTGCCGCTTTGGCTGCCCGTCTTTCCTGCCATGTCATCTTTCCCGTGACAATTTCGGTGATCTGCTTATGGCTCATCAGATCCATCAGCTCGGTATACAGACGGGTATAATCATAATTGCGTTTGAGTTCGCCGTCCAGCGCAAGCGAAATGGTGCCGGTTTCCTCACTGACGACCACGACCACGGCGTCGCTCTTATCGCTCATACCGATGGCCGCCCGATGTCTGGTTCCGAAGTCCTTTCCCACCACATTGGTGGCAAGGGGCAGTTTACAACCTGCCGAATGGATTCGGTTGTTCTTGATGACCACTGCGCCGTCATGCAGAGGCGCCTTATTGAAAAAGAGGTTTTTGATCAGCTGTTTGCTGACATCGGCATTGATGAGGGTTCCGGAACAGACATATTCCTCAAGACCGGTGGTCCGCTCCAGTACGATCAGAGCGCCGGTCTGATCGGAGGACATATCGCACGCCGCTTCGCAGACATTTTTGATGGTGTTTTTCAACTGTGCCGTACCCTTTGGCTCATTGTGAGGGATCAGATTGCGGACGCCGCCCATTTTCTCCAGCATATCCCGAATTTCGGGCTGGAAAATGACGATCAGAGCCGTCAGTCCGATCTGGAACAGGTTCTGAAGAATAAAACTGACCGCCTTCAGGTTCAGAATGGAGCCGAGGAACTGCACGACAAACAAGACTGCCACGCCGAACGCCAGCTTTCCCGCCCGTCTGTCACGAATAAAACGGATAAACCAATAAAACAGCAGAGAGATTACCAGAATATCCAGAACATCAACCACAGACAGATTCGTAAATCCCTTGATGATCGTTTGATACATTTCACGAACGGTATCCATGAACTAGCTCCCTTCTCACCCGGAAAACGGTCCCTGATTCCGGGGTTCCTTCAAGTCCGAAAACTTATTTATATTTTATCATGATTTCCCGTATCTGTCAACATTTTTTTCATAAAAACCGCAGAATTGATCGGATTTTTTTATTCGGTATACCGAATTCCCTGCATACTTCCCCGCCTGAGCAGTTCCTTATCAATCTCGTTCATGACAACGAATTTCTTCCGGCTCCAGTCCGGCGCCAGCAGATGATCGGGGGCGCCGTCACCGGTCACTCTTCCGATCACCACATCGGGAGGCAGAACCTCCAGCTGGTCGCAGACGGTCTGCACATACGCCTCCCTCGACAGGGGCGTGATCTCTCCCCGACGGTACTGCTCACCCATAGGTGTTCCGTCCAGAATATGGAGCAGGTGCAGTTTCAGAAAAGCGGGATGCAGTTTCGCAACCTCCTTTGCCGATTCCAGCATATCGTCGTGGGATTCGCCCGGGAGTCCGTTGATCAGGTGAATGCAGACATTCAGCCCTCGCAGTTTTTCATAGCCTTTGAGAAAATCTGCATAGCTGTGACATCGGTTGATTCTTTCTGCCGTTTTGTCGTGGACACTCTGGAGACCCAGTTCCACAGTCAGGAAGGTCTTTTCCCCCAATCGGTGCAATGCTTCCGCCATAGAATCGGAGAGGCAGTCGGCACGGGTCGCTATGGAAATGCCCACCGCATCGGGAAAGCACAGTGCTTCTTCGTACTTGGCAATCAGGATCTCCGGATCACCGTAGGTATTTGTATGCGCCTGAAAGTACGGAATACAGCCGATCCCGCTTCCCCATTTGCGAACCATCACCTCCCTGCCCTGCCGGATCTGATCGGTAACCGACTGATCGGGAGAGCCGGCGAAATCGCCGCTCCCTCTGGGGGAGCAGTAGGTACAGCCGCCGACGCCTTTGGTACCGTCGGCATTGGGGCAGGTACAGCCGATGTCCAGGGGGATCTTACAGATCTTCCTGCCGAATTTTTGGCGAAGGAAATAATCATAGGTATAGTACCGTTTATTGCTGTCCGAATACGGGAATGGATTCTTGGTTTTCATTTCGTCCGTCTCCTTTGTCCAATGGGGCAATCCTTCTTTATTATGAAAATCCGGGGCAAAATATCAATCTCAGGGGCCGCCTTGCGGCAGCCCCTGATTCCGTACAATCAACAATTACATATATTCTACGAAGGAATCGCCGAAAAACCGTTTCACATCCTCGGCGGTAAGACCGAAGGTCTTCACCGAATCGGTGACAAAATACTGCATTCTCTGAGTTCCGATCACCTTCCGAAGGGCATTCACCTGTGCCTGCCAGGTTGCCATATCCGGATGGTAGTTGGCCTTCCAACGCTCTATATTGTAGGGCATATCGGGCAGAATCTCATTGTACAGAGCGTCCAGCCTTGCCTGTGCAAGCTCGGGGGTCAGGGTATTGTTCATATGATAACCCAGACGCTCCAAAAACCGGCTCTCGAACTCCTCATTTTTCATCAGAGCGCGGAAGATGGCATGGAGACGGTTGAGATTGGAATTGGTCATGATATACTCCAGCTCATCCTTGGTGGTACGGACATCGAAGCAGAGATCGCAGTCGAACAGCATGAAATGCCACTTTCCGCCGTCATACTCGGGTGATTTGACCGCCCGGATGTTACCGCTGTCCCGGTCGCCGCCCCAGATCCGCATGATATAGACATCCATCATACTCTGGATATCCAGCTGGTCGGTGACCCACTTGTAATTCTCGGGGTCGGTCAGATCCGCCTTCTGATTGTAGACAAAATCCCAGATATCATGCCAGCCCTGATCGGATGCGCCGTATTTGACGGTATCGACCCAGTTGATAATGGTGACGCTTTCAGGGGACACATTCCAGTGGTTGGCGACGAAATCCTCGTCGATCTTCTCACGGATGAAGTAAATGCCCATATATTCGTCGTTGATATACAGGTTGACCGGCTTATACGCCTGAACCAGAATGCCGGGCATATTTCCGGAATATGCCGCCAGAGAGGTAATCAGCTCATCGGTCATCATGGTCCGGTACTTCATGATGCTCTGAGAGCCGGAACGCAGAACCAGATTGTTGAAGGATGACAGATCAAGATTGTCAAAGATCTTGTATTCCAGCTTGGACATTCCGTAATCGGAGCGGAATTTGAGCTGATAGCTCTTCTTGGCATACTGACGGCTGGATGCGCCGAATACCTTGATGCCGCAGTTGACCGAGAACTGCTCAACGCCGTCGATATAGTAGGCAAAGCCCACTTCCTTCTCCAGATCGGTGTTGTAATTGGGGTAAATACCCGTTTTATCATCATAGAAGTCGCTGTTCGACATGGAAATCTTGACGATGGGCAGGGTATAACTCGGCTCATTGATGAAATAATTGTAGGTGGTAACGGCAGAAGGAATTTTATCGGTTCCGTATGCGATCACCCGAAGTGCGGCGGTCTGTTCGATGGTAATGGTTTCGCCCTGATAGCGGGTGGAATTCTTGGTAGGCTTGGAACCGTCCAGCGTATAATACAGATTGCCCTCGCCCTCAAGGGTCAGAGTAACCGGTCCCGTATAGAATCCGCTGAGGACGCTGGGAACGGGAACCGCCGTCAGTCCGGAAGATCCCTCCGAATTGACCGATCCGAAGCTGGGTTTTGTGAAATACGCCAGTTTACCGCTGCTGTCCCGTCCATAACTGTAATTGACGGGGATTGCGGGTGCATCAATGGCATCCACCACCACGCCGTCCGCCATGGAAACATACAGCTTTTCACCGGAGGAGCTGATTTTGAAGGGGGCATACTTTTCGCCGTCGCAGTAGACAACCGTAACCTCGCCGGGATTCAGGGTTCCGTCGGGAAGCCGATATCTCTGAAGCTGACTGCTCTTATCGGAGAGATAATAATCGGAAAGATTGATCACCGTATCGCCGTTGTTCCACAGCTCCACCATATCGTAGCACTCGCCGTCCTTGGGGGAGATTTTGCTGTTGGAAGAAATGATCTCGCTGATGACCAGTCCCTTGCGGTCGTTGATTGCCGCAAGCCAGCCCTCCTCGGTATTGGCATAGCCGGGCGAAGGATAGGACACGGTACCCATGTCATAAGTCCAGGAGGTATTCTGCTCCATGGAGTCAAAGGTGAGGGATGCCGCCAGAACGCCGTCCGACCGGGTGATGAAGATGCTGTCTCCGTCCTTGGACAGATTGAAGCTCAGATCCCGTCCGCAGGCAAGCACCAGATATTCGCCGGGCTTCAGTACCTTGGCGGGAAGCTGACAGCGATAGAGATCCTCCGAACTGCCGGAAGCATAGTAATTCGACAGATCAATGTCGTTTTCGCCGGCATTCAGCAATTCCACCCAATCGCAAAGCTGGCCTCCGACGGGATACAGATCATTGGACGCCATCAGTTCGCTGATAATCAGGCTGTCCTTCTCCTTGACCGCCGCATAGCCGGGGGTGGGCTGAGCGGTTTCGGTGCCCGTTGCGGGAAGATAGGAGCAGTTGGCATTGGCATTCAGGTAGGTGACTTTATCGGAAGCAAGGTCCCCGTGATAGAGAATCAGAACCCCTTTTGCGGTCAGTTTCATATTGATGCTGTCGGAAGAACTTTTCCCGTTGGCAAACAGAACGGCAAAACCGTCGGCGTCAACGGTCAGATCGGGCAGAGCCACCGGATCGGAATCGCCCAGTGCCAGCGTATAATCCTTCAGATTGACGGGAGCGCCGCTACGGTTGTATATTTCAATCCAGCCCGAGCGATTTCCGCTTTGATCCTTGATGCCCACGGTATTGATCACCATCAGTTCGGTGATGACCAGCGCAGGATCTTCCTCCATTTCAACCGGGACATCGTTAATCTCGCCGGGCTCGGCTGTGACGGATGTCTTTTTGGTGGAATCGCTTTCCTCCGTTCCCGTGTTCGGTCTGAAACAGCCGATCAGGGATGAAGATGTAAGAAAAAGCATGGAAAGTGCCACCAGAAGGGACACCGTCCTTGCGACGCTTCGTTTTGAATTTGAGTGCATGAGTTTTACCTCCTGTATTTTGTCGGTTATCTGCGTCAAAAGCAGATGACCTTGTTCTATCAAATGCCTGATGATCTTATTGTATCACAAATTATTGAAAAATGCCAGCCAATTTTCAAAAAAAATGAGAATTTACGGAAGGTTCGAAATGTTCACGGTATATTCATAAAATGACGGTTTTCGACACTTTCCGGACAAAATCCCCCGCTGCAAAAAACAGCGGGGGATTTTTGTCCGAACCGTATGGCAGGATCCATACGAATCGAAAAGGCGAACAGCATCTGTAGGATGCGGTTCGCCGACAATCGTTTTTTTTGGTGAAGCCGACAATTGAATGTCCGAACCAAGATTTTTGATATGCAGAAAACAAGAAAAGCCCCGCATGAGGCGGGGCAAGGATAAATCATTTGGCGTATTGATTCAATTTTTCAACAATGGAAACGAAACGAGGGTCTTGACGGATACTGTCATAGCGACCATGCTGTAGGCGATCCAGCATATAGTAGCAATGAGTATGCTCTGTGAGTTCATGGAAATCTTTGTTTTTCTCGGGATAGACTTGAGTATCAACCAAGAAGGATGTGAAATGCCTGCCGTGGTCATTCTGATAGGATATATCGTAAGTCACGGCATGATCGCACATTTTTTCAAGAGACTCCATAGCATCTTCTGTTTTACCGAGCGACATTTGGTAAGTGGAGATCACCCAGTGATTAAAGGATATCCGGTTATGATGGAACATAAGATCATCGCCATAGATCATGAAGTACAGTTGGTTCGAAACACGGAGCATTTCGATTTTACTTTCCCATGTGGAGGGATCATTAGGAAGATCATCGTTCAATACAAGATTACGAATAGCAAGACCGAGGGCATCGGTCAGCTTATCAATTTCATCTTGAATATAAAATTTGGTCTTTCCGTCACCAATTCCGACCGAAAGAGCCGTTTCACGGCAGTATTTCATAGGAGTCAGACGATTCACCCACTCTTTTGCTTTTTCAGACTGCTTGACTTGTCCATACAGTGTGATAAGAGTATTGATGGCGTCGTATCGTGTATTCTCATCGTTACATTCGTTGGCTACTGAGGCAAGCAGCGATTCGATCTCCTCGAAAAGCGCCTCGTCGTGCGTTTCCTTCCAAACAAAATACAGACACACCGCAAGATGATCTCGAATCTCATAATCGTTCGGATAATGGGCAAAAGCATTTCTTGCATAAGCTACTCGCTCTTCAACAGAACCAACTTCTGCAAGGCGCTCAATCTCCTTCTTAATGTTGGCGAGCTCTTGTTCTCTTTCAGACAATTTATATCCGAGAAGTTCATCTGTGCTGACTGAGAAGAAATCAGCCAGTGCAGGTAGGAGTTCAATATCGGGATATCCACCCTCGGATTCCCAACGAGATATCGCTTGAGGTGTCACCCCTATGGCCGTGGCAAGCGTGTCTTGAGTAATATTATTTTCTGCGCGAAGTTTTTTGATAATCGCACCTATTTTAATGTTCATATCGTTGCCTCCAAAAAGTTTATCACCGGTGTGATTATATTATAGCATATATTTGCAAAAAAACAATTATCAATTCGTTGTTTAGCATATCAAGTATTCCTTGTGTTTTCTGCTTTCCCGACGCTCGCTTCTGGGGCAAGCAGAGCGTTTGGACTCCCACCGCCAAAGGCGGCGTGCGCCAAACTCTTGTATTTTGGGGGCAGAAGCCCGGCGCCCAAGCGCTCCCCACTTACCTTTTCTTTGCGAAAAGAAACGAACACAAATATATTATATCAGTTTTGAAAGGAGAAAGATATTGGGCAAAAACAAAGGCAAGAAAGCCTTTGCCGAGTGGATGGAAAAGGAAAATGTACTGAAAAACGAAAGATTTGTAGCGCAAAACAAAAAGGACGGGGAATAACCTCGTCCTAATGCATTTCAGGCGTTTTCAGCCTCTGAATTCATATAAAAAACGAATCCGAACACCCTGTTTGTGACAAAGCAGTTCGGATATGTTTATTTTGGTGAACCCAAGGCGGTAGTATCCGAGCCGACCTTATCGGAAGCCGAAGCGATCTCTTCAAGCATACCGACAA
>JBJDZJ010000008.1:0-24643 GCA_051867915.1 Eubacteriales bacterium | reverse complement strand
TGGTTTCCCAGGAGCACCGCAAGGAGGACATCAAACACCGCTATCCCTATGTGGACTTCCTGTTCGGAACCTCCATGCTCTGGCGATTCCCCGAGATTCTCTATCAGGCAATGACCACCCGCCGCCGTTCCTACTGGCTGGATACCGATGACGACGGCAATCTGGCGGAGGGTCTGCCGGTCAAGCGCGCATCCTCCTTCAAGGCGTGGGTGTCCATCATGTACGGATGCAACAATTTCTGCACCTATTGCGTGGTCCCCTATGTCAGAGGCCGTGAGCGAAGCCGTCAGAAGGAATGCATTCTGGAGGAGGTCCGGACGCTGGCGGAAGAGGGGTATCGGGAGATCACCCTGCTCGGTCAGAATGTCAACTCCTACGGAAAGGATTTGTATACCGATTACGACTTTGCCGATCTGCTGTCCGATCTGTGCAAAATCCCCGGTGATTTTTACATCCGCTTTATGACCAGTCATCCGAAGGACGCCTCTCACAAGCTGGTGGACACCATTGCGGAAAATCCGAAGATGGCACGCGCCTTCCATCTGCCCGTTCAGTCGGGAAGCAACCGGATTCTTGCCGCTATGAACCGCCACTATACAAGGGAGTCCTATCTGGAGTTTGTGGACTATCTTCGAAAGAAGGTGCCGGGCATTGCCCTGACCACCGACATTATCGTCGGATTCCCGGGGGAGACAGACGAGGATTTCGAGGCGACTTTGGATATTCTCCGTCGGGTGAAGTATGACAACATCTTCTCCTTCATCTACTCGCCCAGAAAAGGAACCCGTGCGGCGGAGCTTCCGAGGGTTCCCGACGAGGTCACATCCGCCCGATTTGAGCGGATGCTGGCACTGCAAAACGAGATCTCCAACGGGAAGAATCAGGTATATGTGGACAGCGTCCAGAAGGTTCTGGTGGAGGGAAGAAGCAAAACCGATCCCACCAAGCTGACCGGCAGAACCGAGAAGAACCGACTGGTTCATTTTGTCGGCGACGACAGCCTGATCGGACAGTTTGCCTCTGTTCGGATCACGAGAGCGGAAACCTACGCCCTTTACGGCGATTTGGCGGAAACCTGAAATACGGAAAGGAAGGATACTATTATGCAGCTGATGGAAATGGCACAGCTCGTGGGACTGACCATCAAGAACAGCCCCGAGGGCATCGCATTCGACCGTGCGAAGAAAGAATATGAGGGAAATCTCGAAATCAACAACGCCCTGATGGAATATCAGATCCAACAGGCGCTGATTCAGAATAAAGAAGATGAATCGGGCGAGCCCATGGATGAGGCGACGCTGGCGAGGGTCAACGATCGGATCAATGAACTCTACGAGTTTATCGTCGGGCATGAGAAGTACAAGGCTTATGAAGAGGCAGAGAAGGCGCTCAATGCGCTGATCGGCAAGGTCAATTCGACCATCCTTGCTCAGATCACCGGAAAACTTCCCGTTGAATGTACCCATGACTGCTCCTCCTGCGGAGGATGCCACTGATTTTCGGTTAAACCGAAGAATCTTGACAAAATCAACCCAAAATCAAAGCGAAACATCTTTTCGTTTTGATTTCGGGTTGGATATACATAAAATATTCTGCCACCGGGTAGAGCAATGCTTTGGCATTCGTTTACACATCGTTAGGTCTTTGAAGATGTGTATGCGGGTGCTTTTTTTATGAGGTTGTTTATGAAGAAAATCAAAAAATTTCTTGGCTATTTTTCAAAAGGTGAATGGGCTTTGTGGGCTTTTTCCGTGTTGCTGATTATAGCTGCATTTCTTGTTTTCGACAAGGGAAATTATATGACACTCGTTGCTTCGCTGATAGGAATTACCTCTCTCATCTTCAATGCGAAAGGAAATCCGTTTGGACCGCTTTTGATGATTGTATTCAGTTTGTTGTATGGAATCATTTCGTATACCTATACATACTATGGCGAAATGATAACCTATCTCGGTATGACGGCACCTATGGCACTTCTTTCCTTCCTGTCATGGATTCGAAATCCATATAAAGGCAACAGGGCAGAAGTGGCGATCAATCGGCTGAAATCCAAAGAACTTCTGTATCTGCTTGCACTTTCAGTGATTGTAACGGCAGTTTTCGCAGTTGTATTGAAGAAGTTCGGAACGGCGAATATCATACCGAGTACGCTTTCTGTTACGACCAGTTTCATCGCCGTTTATCTGACTTTCAGAAGAAGTCCCTATTTTGCGCTTGCTTATGCCGCAAATGACCTTGTTTTAATCATTTTGTGGATATTGGCAACGCTGTCCGACTTCTCCTATTTGTCGGTTGTCGTCTGCTTTGCACTGTTCTTTATCAATGATTTGTACGGTTTTCTCAATTGGATGAAAATGCAGAAAAGACAGCAATAGAATCAAACGGCAAGAAGGACGCCGTCAACCGTTTGAGGGAGGCAGACGGTGGATTTGAATCGGCGGAGTATACGGTCATTTCGGAAAATCGGCTGAACGGGATAAACAGGGGTTGCAGATGAATCTTGCCACAACCCCTGTTTCTATTGATTCAGTTTTTTTCCGAAATACAATACCCGTGCATCGTCTTCTCCCACCGACAGAAGAAAATCCGTAAATCCCCAGTGACGGTAGATCGACAGATTCCGCTTCTGATCGGCCTCAACGCCGATGGTCAGTTTTGAGAGACCGAGCTGAACGGCATACGATTCCATTGCACGGAGCATTTCGGACATATGCCCCTGATTTTCGTACTCCTTTCGGATGCGCAGAGCATTGACATTTGCCGTCTCTTTTCCGTCGCAAAGGATGCTTTTGCCCGCAACAGCCCTGCATTCGGGCGATAGAATCAGCGTCCCCTCTCCGATCGGCTCTCCCCGGCAGATCACCGCAAAGGTTATGGCCTTTCCCGACCGATTGTAGTCGATATATTCTTTTTTCCATATGCCCCAACAGCTTTCATCGGGATGCTTTTCAATGTTGTAATCCCAGAGCATATGGAGTTCTTGAAGTGTCGCCTGACGGTATTCCATCATATAGCGTATCTCCTTTTCTCTTTGATCGCACAAAAGGGAAAATCAATCAGGATGTCCCCGTTCCCGGTTTCGTTTGCTCCACTGACACGGATTTTTCTTTTTTTCGACCGTCTGTCAGCCACCCGATTCCTTTGTCGATCAGACTGCCCACAAAGTCCAGCAGTTTGTCGATATACAAAAGCCGGAACAACAGCATCCGGGTCCGCTCCAGAAGGATGCAGAGGACAAACAGAATCAAAACGGCAAGAAGGACGCCGCCAACCATTTGCAGGGTCGGAAGATAGGCAATGGATTTGAATCGCCATAGCATATAGTAATTCCAGAAAATCGGCTGGACATGGATGATGTATACGGCAAAGGTGGCGGGTGCGATGAACTTCAGCACACCGCAGATTCCCCGGTTCTTGAACTGCACCTGTGAAGCAAACAGCAGCAGACAGACGGCTCCCAACAGGATGAACGGGGAGGTGTACTGAATCGCCGTGTGCTGGAAGTACGGAATTTCGGTATTTTCGGGGTACAGGGCAACCAGCCTGCGCACCAGCATAAAGCATCCCCATGCGCTGAGGGTGCAGAGGGCATAGCCGATCAGAAAACATCCTTTTGGAATTTTCCGTTTCGGCGGGAAGCAGCGGATGGTGCCACCGATGAGATACAGAGCCATCAACCACAGTCCGGTGTATCCGTAACCGGTATAGAAAAGATCGTCGTTGCACAGGGTGGGGAAGACCGACAGGATGACCACGATCCCGATGTTCAGTCGAATCAGCTCGCCTTTTTCCATCTTCTGAATGCCCGCGTTGAGCAGCGGAGTGGCAAAATACATCAGCACATAGGCGTTGAAGTACCAGTATTGCCGATATTGGACGGGGAGCAGTGCCTGAATGTAGCTGTCCGATGTGACGGTGACCTCCCCGAAGGTGTTTTCAATTCCGGGAAGGACGGTTCCGAGGAGTCGGTTCAACCCTTCAAAGATGACCGGCAGACGGTCTATTGCGGCTACCATCAGGAAGCCCCAGAAGGCAACCGACGCATATAGCTTCAGAAATTTACCGGTTTTGACCTTGGAATGGCATCCCGTGTAGCCCGAGATCAGAGCGAACAGATCCACCGCACCGAAGGTTGCCGTCTCCATCAGCCATGCGACCGGGTAGTTATGAGGGTGGGACTCCAGAACCTCTGCGGTTCCGGCATAGGGATAGACTCCGCCCTGCCCCAGCACATGAAGAAACAGCACCATCAGCATGGCGATGATTCGCAACAGATCAATTCCGTAACTGTGTTTTGAGGTATCCATAAAAATCTTCTCCCGCTGTCGATTCCGAATTTGTTTGCACCCGAATGTCGGGCGTCTGCTTTCATTATGCCGTCTGATTTCTTAAGAATCAAGTGAGAGACAGATTAAGATTTTATAAAGAAAGACAGAGACGGTGTTCGGAAATCGCATTTTATCGTATCTGTTTGTCAATACGATAAAAAAGGGGAGAAGACTTATACGAGTCAGATTTTTTTGTTCTTTTTCGGTTTTATGTCCTTTTCGGTGAGAAAATATTCTTCGTCCGGAATATGGAAGGGTTCCAACTGGCTGATTTCCACATTCCGGATCCGTGCATACCGTCCGCTTTTTCCGAAGATGTGAATATAGATGTTGGTAAATCCCCGGCGCAGCTTTCTGCGGGAGCCTGATCTGGAAACCAGCTCAATGCGATTGGTGTAGACGCAGGCGGTGGTTCGGAAATATCCGCCGTGTGAAAAGACAGTCAGATTGTTGTCGCACTCGAAGTAGGTGTTGAGAAATTCAAGAATCAGAGAACCCAGAACCATGGCGAGTACAATTGCGGCGGCAACGATCCATCCGTATCCCAAGAAGAAGGAAACAGACAGAAAAATCGGCGGAATCAGCATTTTATACGAATAGAGATAGTAGTGGAATTTTCGGATTCGGGGAGGACGGTGTTCCATGGTCATTTCGGGAAGGATAAGGTGAAGGGTTTTTTCCAGATTCTTGATGCGAAGAAAGGGAAGAATGGGCTGTTTTTTGATAAAGTAGGTGTTGTATCCGACGGCACGGATATACAGCTTTCCGCATCCGCACATTCTCATCAGAGGGGACTGTGAGTACTCAATCATGGCGATCCGATGAACGCTGATGTAAATCTTGTGATGAATCAGCAGACCGTACTCAAAGGCAAGATGCTTTTCGAATCTGTTTACGGTGAACCTATAATATTTTATATATTCCTTCAGAAATCCTCCGGTGATCGCCCACAGCCAGATGATCGTGTTGGGAAGACCGATGGTCAGGACCAGCGTTCCTCCGATAAGCATGTGATTGAAAACCAGATTGGCGATCTGGTGTGCGGTTTCATCGGTAAAGAGAGGGGTGGAGAGAAGAAGGACCGCCGCCCAAAGAAGAGCTACCAGAATGAGATACCATTTGAAGTGGGATTGAAGGATGGACAGAAGCATGATCTCGCGGTGCTTCAGTTTGATTCTCTCACCCTTGGTTTCCTTCTTTTCCCCTTCGTATCGGGAGCAGAATTCTTCTGCAATTCCTTTCGGTACCCCGAACAGCGTGAAGGTATTTCCGGCAAAGGTCAGCACCAGATTCCGTCGCCCGCAGGCCCGCATGAGAATGGATGTGACGCAGGAAGTCATTTCAATTTTGTCGATATAGATCAAATCGGTTCTGCTAAACCAGAATTTGCGATGAATCAGTATTCGATCATCCAAAAAATGATATTGCCAGAATAAAAACGAGCATCTCATTCTGTTTCTCCATTTGCTTTATTTAAGTTCGACTACCGTCACTCCGAGGTCGCCTTCGCCGTAGGATCCGATCCGATAGGATTTGATTCGTTTGTCGCCCTTCAGGAACTGCCACAGATACTTTTTCAGAGCGCCGGTGCCTTTTCCGTGAATCAGACGAACCGAGGGAACCCCTGCGATCTGGGCGCTGTCCAGATATTTGTCCACCTCTGTCCATGCCTCCTCGCCGGTCATGCCCCGAAGATCAATCTCGGGGGAGAAGCTTTGGGTCACGGACTGGCCGATCTTGGCGGCGGGACGGCGTCGGTTGTTCTTGTCGGTGAAGAAGGCCTTCGGCTCTTCGATGAGCATCAGATTGCTTTCCTGAACCTTTGTGGTCATAATACCCGCATGAACGGTAACATTGCCGTTTTTGTCTGCGGGCGACTGTACCACGCCCTTGACCCCGAGGGAAATAATCATGACATCGTCGCCCTTGACCACGGGACGGGGCAGTTTGTAATCCTCGGGCGCATGGCTGACCACCGGATTGGACTTGCTTTCACCCTCCTTGATCGCCTTGCGCATGTTCTGCCTTGCTTCATCCATGGTTTTGGAGAAATCGGCGCTTTCTTTCGCTTTGCGGACCTTTTCCAGCTCGGCCATGACATAATCGGAGGTGGCACGGGCGGATTCGATGATGCGAGTCGCCTGTTCTGAGGAGGTCTCCTTGATCCGATCGGCCTCGGCGATCTGTTTTTTGATGTACGCCTCGCCCTCCGCCTTCTTCTTTTCATAGTCGGCACGCATCTGCTGAGCTTCCGCCAGCGTGCGCTCGGTTTCGATGCGGGTCTGCTCCAGCTTTTCGATGACATTTTCGAACTTTTTGTTGGCGGGATCAATCAGGGTATTTGCCCGACGGATAATGGCAGGGTCCAGCCCCAGCCGTTCGGAGATGGCAAAGGCGTTGGACTTTCCCGGTGCGCCGATGATCAGACGGTAGGTGGGGGCAAGGGTGGTCACATCGAATTCGCAGGCACCGTTGCAGACCCCCTCGGTTTCCAGCGCATATACCTTCATCTCGCTGTAATGCGTGGTGACGGCCAGCAGTGCGCCGCTGTTTCGGACCTCCTGTGTGATGGCAACCGCCAGAGCGGCGCCTTCAATGGGGTCGGTTCCTGCTCCAAGTTCGTCGAAGAGAACAAGGGAATGATCGTCCGCCTGTCCCAGGATGCGTACGATGTTGGTCATGTGCGCCGAGAAGGTGGACAGCGATTGTTCAATGGACTGCTCGTCTCCGATGTCGGCAAGGACCTTTGAAAATATCCGCAGTTTGGAATCCTCTTCGGCGGGAATGTGCAGACCGGTCTGTGCCATCAGGGTTAGAAGTCCCAGGGTTTTCAGAGAGACCGTTTTTCCGCCGGTGTTGGGTCCGGTGATAATCAGGGTATCGAAGTCACCGCCCAGACGGATGTCCACGGGAACCGGCTTCTTGCCTACAATCAGTGGGTGTCTTGCCGCATGGATGAAGATCTCTCCGTCGTTGGACAGGGCAGGGGGATTGGCGCGCATACGGAAGGACAGCTCCGCTCTTGCGAAGATGTAGGCAAGGGCGGTCAGATTGTGATAATTCAGACGGATGCAGTGGCCGAAATCGGCACATTTGGCTGACAGATCGTACAAAATCCGCTCGATTTCCTTCTTTTCGGCAACTTCCAGTTCCCGAAGGGTGTTGTTGGCTTCCACGACGGCAAGAGGTTCGATAAACAGAGTGGCGCCGGTAGAGGAAGTGTCGTGAACCAGTCCCTTGATTTCACCCTTGTGCTCCGCCTTGACGGGAATCACATATCTTCCCTCACGGATGGTCACCAGATTTTCCTGAAGATATTTCGTGGTCGACTCGGCTGTGATGTACCGTTGGAGAGTGTCCCGGATGCGGTTGTTGGTGATTCGGATGGAACGCCGGATTTCGGCGAGTTTGGGGGAGGCATCGTCGGCAATCATGTCCGCCGACAGGATACAGCGGCGGATTTCCCGCTCCAGTGCGGGATTCTGAACCAGTCTGCCGAAGATTTCCTCAAGGCTCCCCAGTTTTGCCCCACGGATGCCCGCATAGGAGATCATGGACGAAATGGAGGACAGCAGATCGGCGATGTCCAGCAGTTCGGGAGGGGAGAGCATGGCGCCCTTTTCCGCCCGATCCACAGAACCCGTGACATCGGGAGCGGAGCCGAATGGAGGCGTACCGTTCTGGGCAGCCAGAAATTTGGCGTCGGAGGTTTCGGCCTGAAGTCTGGCGATGCGGACTTCGTCGTCATCGGGGGAGGCGGCAAGCGCCAGTTCCTTGGCGCCTGCCGTTCTTGCGCAGTCGGCAAGCATTTCAAGTATTTTATCGTATTCCAGAGATTTTCTGGCTTTTTGAAAGTCTGACAAGGAAAACCTTCCTTTCTGATCATGTCAACGCTGGAAACAACGGAATGTGTGAATTTGATCTTACTTTGCCATCAGTTTGTAGAATTCCAGCGTTTCAAATCCTCGGTCAATGTGGTAAAGCAGATATTTTTCGCAGGCATTTGCGAAAGTTTCCTGTTCTTCGGACTCCAGAGAAAAGGCGAATACCCGACGCTCGGCGGCGGACAGTACATAGCGCATGGCACGAAGAGCGGCAGGCGACAGAGGCAGCACAAAAGGCGGCGATTGAACGCCTTCCGACAGCTTCAGAAGACAGTCGCCGCAGATCAGAGTGCCGTCCTCGGGAATCAGAAAGAGTGCATCCGGCTTTCCGCATTCGCCGCAGCCCGTAAGATCGGGCATGAAGCCCAGCAATGCGGCAAGCCGCAGTTCAAAGGCTCCTTTTATCAGCGCATAGGGCTTGTTTCCGGATGCCAGAAGATAGAGGGTATTCAGCGTCAGCCGAAGAATTTCGCTCTGATCTTCGCCCTCCACGGTCAGCGTGCTGACCGCATCGGCGACATATTGGGCAAGCGACAGTTGGACGAGGTCCTCTCTCAGGGCATAGAAATCCTCGATTGGCGTGACTTCCCCCAGATAATAGCGGTCGGAACGAACCTGCAGCGTCATTTCGCTGTAACAGAAAAGCTGAGTGGCGTTCAGACGGTGACTTTTGATGGATCGGACCCCTGCGCCGTATACCGACAGCTTTCCAAGCTCACCGGTAAGGACGGTCAGCATACGGCCGGATTCGCCCACATCCACGGTGCGTACCACCAGCCCCTTGATTTTCTCTGATCTTTGCATGACGCTTGACCGCCCCCTTTCTCCGGTTGTATCGGCGCTTGTCCGGATTTTTACCGATCGTCGTCCTTCTTGAAGCCAAAGTCCCGGATTCTGAAATCGCTCTCCCGCCAGTTTTCCTTGACCTTGACCCAAAGATCGAGGAAGACCTTGATGCCGAAGAACTTTTCCATGTCCTCCCGGGCATAGCTGCCGATTTTCTTGAGCATCTCGCCGCCCTTGCCGATGATGATCTGCTTGTGGGCTTCCCGCTCACAGTAGATCTCGGCACGGATCTTCAGCAGATCGGGATGCTCCTCGAAGGCCTCGATCACAACCGCCGTTCCGTGGGGGATCTCGTTGTCAAGAAGCCGGAGAATCTTTTCCCGGATCATCTCGGCGGCAAGAGCGCGCTCGGGCTGATCGGTCAGAGCGTCCTCATCAAAGATCCAATCGCCCTCGTGAAGCAGTTTTGCGGCCTCGTCCAGAACGATCCGGATGCCGTCCTCCTTCTGTGCGCTGATCGGCACCACCGACGCATAGTCGGCAAGCTCGGAATAGGCAAGGATCACCTGACCGATTCTTTCGGGATCGGTCAGATCGGTCTTGTTCAGTACCAGAATCATCGGAAGCTCGTCCTTCACAAATCGGCGGATCAGTTTCTTTTCGATCTCACCGGGCATATAGCCTGCATCGGCAACCAGCAGAACCGCATCCACATCGGCAAGAGCCGAGCTGATTTCACGGTTCATAAAGTCTCCCAGCTTGCTCATGGAGTGGTGCATGCCGGGCGTGTCCACGAAGACGAACTGATTCTCCCCTTCGGATAGAATTCCGGTAATACGGGTTCGGGTGGTCTGGGGTTTCTTGGAGGTAATGGCGATTTTCGCCCCTACCATGGCGTTGAGAAGGGTGGATTTTCCTACATTCGGTCTGCCCACAATGGCAATAAAACCTGTTTTTTTCATTCTTTATTCCTTTCGGTTGTCGTCGTTTGTGAAAGTTCTCTGGTCAGTCCCATGCCGTTGAGAATCTGCTCCTGCTTTTGGAACATCTCGCTCTCCTCCGCCTTTCCCAGCTCGTGATCGTAGCCCAGCAGATGGAGAACCGAGTGTACGGTCAGAAAGGCAAGCTCCCGCTGAAAGCTGTGACCGTATTCTTCCGCCTGCTCCTTTGCCCGCTCTGCCGAGAGAACAATATCTCCGAGAATTGCATATTCGCCGTCGTCAAAATCCTCGTCAAACATGGGAAAGGACAGGACATCGGTGACACGGTCGATCTGCCGCTGCTCACGGTTGAGGGTGCGGATGGCATCATTGTCCACAATCGTGACCGATACCTCGCAGTTTCGCTCGAATTTTTCAAATTTCAGGGCGTTCCGGATAGCGGATTTAATGAGATTTCGATCCTTTGGATCCAGTTGCACTTTGTCCTGATCGTTGGTCAGATAGATTCGTGTTTTCATGACTTTGTTTCCTTATGATTTTTCCTGTGTATTTGCGGGTCGAACTTCGATCAGTGCTTCGTTCGGCTCGGGTACGCTCATATTTGTCGTAAGCCTGTATGATTTTCTGAACCAGACGGTGGCGGACCACATCCCGCTCGGTGAAACTGTGGATCGCAATATCGTCGATGCCTTCCAGCACCTTGACCGCCTCCGCAAGTCCGCTACGGACAGAGCGGGGCAGATCGGTCTGGGTCAGATCACCCGTGACCACCGCCTTTGAACCGAATCCAAGGCGGGTCAGAAACATCTTCATCTGTTCGGGCGTGGTGTTCTGGGCTTCGTCAAGGATGATAAAGCTGTCGTCCAGCGTGCGTCCCCGCATATAGGCAAGGGGAGCAATTTCAATAACGCCCTTTTCCACATTGCGCTGATAGCCCTCCATGCCCATCGTCTCGTAAAGAGCGTCATAAAGCGGCCGCAGATAGGGATCAATCTTGCTTTGCAGATCGCCGGGCAGATACCCCAGCCGCTCGCCTGCTTCCACGGCTGGGCGGGTCAGGATGATTCTGGAAACCTTCTTTTCCCGAAGGGCGGCGACTGCCATGGCGACCGCCAGAAAGGTTTTTCCCGTACCGGCGGGACCGATGCCCAGCACCACCGTGTTGGAACGGATCTTATCCACATATTGCTTTTGCCCAACCGTTTTCGCCTTGATGGGCTTTCCTTTGGGGGTAATCAGAATCAGATCCCGATCCACCGAGGCCAGCTCTTCTCCATGGCCTTCGGCGAACATATTCATGGCGTATTCGGTCTTCTGCTCGTCTATGGGTTCGCCGAGGATCGCCAGCTTTCTGAGATAATAAAGGGTGGCATAAGCGTTTTCCAGATTGTCCCCCTCCTCGCCGGAAAGGACAATATTGTTGTCCCGATTATAGATACGGACGCCGAAGCGTTCCTCAATCAGAGTCAGATTGGTATCATAATGTCCGAAAATCGAAGACAGCATTTCGGAACTGTCTATGGAGAGTATTTTTTCCTTCATTTTTGGTATTTGAGCCTTTCTTTGTTTGCGCCATCTTTTGTTATGGCTTTTGGGATTCGGTCAATGCGTCGTAGCCGGTAATCGGTGTGGAGCGGGCAATATCCTCGATGCAATACACCATCCATTCGACGGTGTAGGTCGCTCCGTCGCAGGATTCGCTTTTCGAAATCGACAGAACCTCTCCGTCTGCCAGCTCCTTGGCAACCAGTGCGGCAATTTTTTCCTGAGCGAGAGCGGCGGCTTCCGATTCGGTCAGTTTGTAGGGCAGTACGGCGCTTTCTCTGTAAACATGGGAGGATATGCCGATGGGGAGAACTCTGCCGAACAGCGTCAGCAGATCGGTGACGGATTCCTCGGTGTACTTTTCATACGGGGATCCCCGATCGGAGATCCCGATGTCCTTTCCGAAAAAGAGAAAGGATTTGCAGATACATTCCTGTCCGGTTTCTTGCTCTGTTTGACCGGACAGAGGAATTCGAACGGTAAAAGATCTTGTCGTGCGGGCGTAGACCTTGGCGACCGATGCCTCCAGTCGGTACACCTGTTCATTTTTCCCCTGATAGTAGCCGGTAACCAGGACCTGACCTGCCCGAACACACTCTCCCGTCCCGACCAGACTTTGCCCGGAAGACAGTTCGATGCGCTCAATGAGTCCGTCCCTGACGGCTACCAGATTGGAAGGGGATCGCTCCTCCGACTGCCCTGCCGGAAGGACATCCCTCACCTGAACTTCCGCTCTGGTGCCGATGATATTGACCGAGATCCAGGCGATTTCATCGGTATTTATCAGATATTGGTTGCAAAGGGTTTTGACATCCACCCCGGGGATATAACTGCCCACCGAGAAGCCGAGATCGGACAGTCCGGACAGGATGGTGTCATCGTCCACCCGTTCGTTTCCCACCACATGGACCTCCCAGACAAACAGGGTGGAAATCCAGAGAATGGCGATGAACAGGGGAACTCCGATGAGGATTCCGACCCGTTTCTTGTAGACCGAGAGCAGTTGGGGCAGTCCGTGAAAGCTGACCGAAATCGGTTCGATGCCCATAGCGGACAGCTTTTTCAGAACCGAGCGGCAGGAGAGTGAGATCACATCAATGAGGATGGCATCTCCCTCGATTCGCATCTGTCCCATAGGGATTTCTTTCTTAATCAGCGCCGTAGCGACGGCGGCGGATTTGGGCAGCCCAATCAAATTGTAGCCAAACAGGAAGGCAAAAATCCGATAAACCATCAAATTGCCTCCAGACAGAGGGCATAGATGAAGCCGCCGATGGCAATTTCAGTGCCGAAATAGCCCCGAAGGGTCAGCGATTTGCCCGAAATCCGAAGTTTGCAGTTTTTCAGTCGGATCAGCACGCAGTCGTCCTCGTAGACAAGCACCCGTTCGCATCCGTTGATCTGGACATTCCGTCCGTCTTCCATGGTCAGACTGAACCGACAGTCCGACGGTTCAAAATCCCGGTGTTCCATTCATATTCCCCCATATTGACCCATAAAGTGTGGATAAAGACCACTTCAATATATTCGGGGGGATTTCAATTCATACCGCAAAAACATCATACCGGACGCAGAGTCTGATTCTTCTGCCGGCTCTGTTTCTCGGGGCATATCTGTTAAAAAATCCGTCGGCGGGCGCTCAAAGCGTTCAGAGAGGGCTGACGCTCTTCTGCTTTCGCCTGCTTCCGGCACTTTTTCCAATGGCGGTCATCAGTTCCATGTTCTGCAAAGCCGGTAAAATCCCGGGGATCCCGGTGTCGGCAATAGCCGGACTGCTCGGAATCAACAAAAAAACGGCGACAGCCCTGATTTTCGGATTGTTTGCCGGATTCCCGGTGGGCGCCATAGCCATCGGTGATCTCTATCAAAAGGGAGAGATTGATCGGGATGAAGCGGCATCCATGCTGGGTGTGGTTTCCAATCCGGGCGCCGCTTTCCTGATCGGCGGAGTGGGCTCGTCCCTTTTCGGAAATGCCGGAATCGGATTGATTCTGTATCTGAGTCAAACCTTGCTGATTCTGCTTCTTCTTATTTTCCGCAGAGTAATCTGTCGGAACAGAATCCGACCTGCGAAAGAACACACCGACTATGCAGATGAGTCCCTGCCGACGGTCCGACTGCTGACCGATTCGGTGGCAGGGGCAGTGACGGGAATGCTGACGGTCTGCGGACAGGTGGTGTTTTTCTCCGTTCTCACCGACTTTGTCGGTTATCTGGCAGATTGGCTTACCCAATCGCCCATGGCAGATGTCTGGATCAACGGATTTCTGGAGATCAGCTCGGGAATGCAGGCGGCTTCAAGGGTCGGCGGATGGGGCGGAATTCTGCTTGCCGCCGTTTTTGCCGGATGGTCGGGACTTTGCGTCTGTTTTCAGATTGCCGGAGTGTCGGCAGGCCTTCCCATGAAATACTACCTGACTGATCGGTTGATTCTCGCCCTGCTCATGCCGCCTGCGGTTCTGGGATTTCTCGTGCTTTTCGGAATGCTGTCTTGACAGACGGTCTTAAATGTGCTAAAATATTCGGGATGAAATAAGAAAGGATTCGAAAATGATTCAGAATATAATATTTGATATGGGACAGGTACTTAAAAAGTACGATCCCTACGCCTGTATCACGCCGTATGTTGACGGTCCGGAAGATGCCGAACAGATCAAAAGACTCTGCTTTGACTCGACGGAGTGGCAGCTTCTGGATGCCGGAGCCATTGGGTATGAGGACGCCCTTGCCGCATGGAAACAGCGGCTTCCCGAGCGTTTGTCAGCCCCTCTTGAGACGATCATCGACAACTGGGACCGCTATCTGCCCGATATTAACCCGATGACCGATCTGGTCAGAAGACTGTCGGAAAACGGATACCGTCTTTATCTATTGTCCAATGTCAGCGTCCGTTTTGAACGGATCAGAAACTCCTTCCCGGCACTCGGGTATATGTCGGGAGCGGTGCTGTCCGCCTTTGAAAAGGTCGCAAAGCCCGACAGACGCATCTATGAAATCCTGCTGGATCGCTATCATCTGGACCCTGCCCGGTCGGTATTTGTTGACGATGTGCAGGCGAATGTGGACGGAGCAGAGTCGGTGGGCATCCGGGGGATCCGGTTTGACGGGGATGTGAATCGCCTGGTATCACGCCTTGAAGAGATGGGTGTCAGCGTCAGCTGAAAGAAAAATCAGATGACCTGTGACACCACCAGAAGGGCAAAGCCGGCGATTTCCACGAAAAGAACGGCAGAGACAATGACGATCACACGGATAATCAGTCTGCGGAAGATTTTCAGGGCGATTTCCGACGGAATGGTGTCGCTGTCCGAATAACCGCTCAGATACTGATCGGTCAGGGAATTCAGATAGTCCTGTCTGGAGCGGTAGATCAGGACGGAAACGGCGGCGCCCCAAAGAATGATGGCCGCGCCGATTATGACGAGAAGAGTGGACAGCATTTTCGTCCGAGCCTCCTTATCTTGCGGATTTGGGGGATTAGTTCAGGGTTTTCAGGAAATCTTCCATTTTTTCCAGTGCGGTGGAAATGTGCTTCACAGAGTAGGCATAAGAAATTCTGGCAAAGCCTTCTCCGCAGTCGCCGAAGGCCGTCCCGGGGACGATGGCGACGCCATGCTCATAGAGCAGGCGGGAGCAAAATTCCTCGCTGGTCATGCCGAATCCGCCCACCTTGGGGAAGACATAGAAGGCGCCCTGAGGATCGAAAACCTCAAGACCGATCGAACGCAGTCCCGCCACGATATACATCCTGCGGCGGTTGTATTCGGAACGCATATATTCGATGTCCGAGTCGCCGTTCTGCATGGCTTCCACTCCCGCAAACTGGGATGCGGTAGGGGCGCACATGATGGCGTATTGGTGGATTTTCAGCATCTGCTTGGTGATGGGTGCGGGAGCCAGCGTGTAGCCCAGTCTCCAGCCCGTCATGGCGAATGCCTTGGAAAATCCGCTGGCGATGATGGTCCGCTCCCGCATACCGGGCAGGGAAGCGATGGACACATGATGGACTCCATAGGTCAGTTCGGCGTAGATTTCGTCCGACAGAACCAGTATGTCGGTTTCCTTCAGCAGTTCTGCAATGGGAATCAGATCCTCTTTGGTCAGGATGGAGCCGGTGGGATTGTTGGGAAAGGGAAGAACCACCATTTTGGTGCGGGGGGTAATTGCACTGCGGAGCTGTTCGGCAGTCAGCTTGAAGCCGTTTTCCTCACTCAGAGGAAGATAGACGGGGACGCCACCCGCCAATGAAACAATGGGTCCGTAGCAGACAAAGGAGGGCAGGGGAATAATGACCTCGTCCCCTTCGTCAATCAGGGCTCGGATGGCAAGATCAATGGCTTCACTGCCGCCCACCGTTACGATAACCTCATCCTTCTGATCGTATTTCAGGTCGAACCGACGGTTCATATAGTTTGAGATTTCGGTTCGCAGAGGCGTCAGACCGGCATTGGAGGTGTAGTAGGTTTTGCCTCCTTCCAGCGACTCGATGGCAGCCTCACGGATGTGCCAAGGCGTGACGAAATCGGGCTGACCGACGGTCAGGGAGGTCACATTTTCGACGGTGTCCAGAAGATCAAAGAATTTCCGGATTCCCGAGGGCTTAATTGCCTGTATTTTTTTGGACAGAACCTTTTCGTAATCAATCATTTCTCCAGATTGCTCCGTTCATCAATCTCGGGGGATTTGTAAATAACACCGTGATCCTTGTATTTGCGAAGGACAAAATGGGTAGCGGTCCCCGTAACCGCTTCGATGGTGGACAGCTTGGCAGCAACGAAATGAGCGACTTCTTTTAAGGTTTTGCCTTCCAGAATCACCTGAAGATCATATGCGCCCGACATCAGAAAGAGAGACTGCACTTCGGGATAGTTGTAGATCTTCTCGGCGACCCGATCAAATCCCCGATCCTTTTGGGGGGTGATTTTCAACTCGATAACGGCGCTGACGAATTCACGGTCGGTTTTGTCCCAGTCAATCAGAGCCTGATAGCCGACGATGACGCCGCTTTTTTCGTATTCCTCGATGGCACGGCGAACATCGCCCGCATCCTTTTGAGTCATAATTGCAATCTGCTCAGGGGTCAGTCTGGCGTCGTCCTGCAGCATTCTCAAAATCTCATTCATGGTTTTCATTCTCCTTATGTCGATTCTCCTCCGAGCAGATGCTCGGAGATTTGTTTGTTTTGGACGAAGGACACCCGATCAAAGCCGAGAGAAAGCAGAAGCTCCTCTGCCCGATCGGAATCGGCGCCGATGTCCGAAGGGGTATGTGCATCCGATCCGATGCTGATCCGATTTCCGCCCATTTGCCGATAGAGCGACAGAATCCGACGGTCGGGCAGGGGGGAATCCATCCCCTGACGGTAGCCCGAGGTGTTGACCTCCAGCAGAATTCCGAGATCCAGCACCCGTCCCAGAATCTGTTCCAGAAGTCCCTGATCTTTCGACAGATCGTAGTTTCGCCCTGCCTTCATCAGATAGCGGATGGGGTAGGTCAGATGGGCGAGAATGTCGATTGCGCCGAAGGACAGAAGCTCCAGAATTTCCCGGAGGTAGGCGGTCCAGTAGCCGAAAAACTCGTCCTCGCTCATGTTTTTCATGTCCCAGAAGTAGAAATCGGGCTTTCCTCTCAGATTGTGGACCGACCCGATGACCGTCTCAAAGGGATGGGAGGACAGAAATCGCTCCGCAAAGGAAGGATATTGGTGAATCTGTCCCGCCTCTATGCCATAGGACAGCACCAAAGCGCCGGCAAATTTTTCCTTTGCGGCGGCGACGGCTTCATAGGCTGCATGGGCGTCGTAGGGCATATCCAATCCTTCCGGATCGTTGTTGGCCTCAAAATGATCGGTGATTGCCAGATGTGTGAACTTTTTGGAAAGAGCCGCCCGGCACATTTCGTCCGGTGCGGATGCCGGATCCCCGTCAAAGGAAAAGAGGCTGTGAGTGTGGCTGTCAAATGGGATCATAGGCCCTCCTTCGGAATAATTTGTCGATTCATCAAGACAATAGTTCGCAGGTTCCATTATACCACATCAGATGAAAAAATACCAGTATTTTTTCAAAAAAACTTGTATTTTTTTTTAAGATGTGATAGAATAGGGTATCAATTGCAAATCCGACGGATGAAAGAAAGGAACGGTTGACGGCTATGAAAATCGGAGCGCAGCTTTATACCCTGAGGGAGTATTGTAAAACCGAAAAGGACTTCGGGGAGACCCTGAAAAAAGTGGCGGAGATGGGGTACCGATCGGTACATGTGTCGGGAACCTGCCCTTACGATCCCGAATGGCTGGCAGAGCGTCTTTCGGAAAACGGACTGACCTGCGATCTGACCCATATTCCCTTTGACCGTCTGCAAAATCAGACTCAAACGGTGATCGCCGATCATCTGAAATTCGGCTGTCACCATATCGGTATCGGCGGGTACAACGGACTTCGGGAGGAAAAGGATGTGGACACCGTCGTTTCTGTGGCAAAGCAGATTGCTCCCGCCATGCGGGAAAACGGATGCCTCTTTTTTTATCACAATCACTATACCGAAATGAATCGGAATGAAAACGGTGAGACCCGACTCATGGAGCTTGTCCGCAGAACTCAGCCCGATGAGCTTGCAATCACATTGGACACCTACTGGCTTCAGTACGGCGGAGGAGATCTTGCCGATTATATCACCGCTCTCAAGGGCAGAATTGCCTGCGTCCACTTCAAGGACTTCCGTGTGGTGGGCGACGAGATCCGCATGGCGCCGGTGGGAGAGGGCAGTATCAACTTTGACAAGCTGGCGATGCTGTGTGAGGCATCGGGAACCGAGTACATCTTTGTGGAGCAGGACAACTGTTATGGGGAGTCCCCCTTTGATTGCCTTGCCCGCAGTCTTGCCTATCTTCGTTCACTGGGGCTTTCACAATGAGCGATTCACTGTACGAACGCCTTCTTGAATATTCCAAAACAGGCAGAATCCCCTTCCATATGCCCGGACATAAGCGGCAGACTTCCTTCGGCGACCTGTTACCCTACGGTCTGGATATTACCGAAATCGAAGGGTTCGACAATCTTCATGCTCCGTCAGGCGTTCTGTCGGAACTCTGCCGACGCATCTCCGAGCTGTGGGGATCGGCAGTCGGTTTTCCGCTGGTAAACGGTTCCACCTGCGGAATCCTTGCGGGCATCCGGACGCTGACTTCTCCGGGAGATCGGATTCTCATGGCAAGGGGATGCCACCAGTCGGTCTATCATGCCGTTGAGGTGTGCGGACTTCGATCCTGCTATCTACCCGCACGGACCGATCCGGAATATGGGATGTTGCTGTCTGTGGATCCCGAAGAGGTCGATCGGATGCTGACCGAGAATCCCGATATCCGATTGACGGTCGTCACATCGCCGACCTATGAAGGGGTCTGTTCGGATCTTCGGAGGATTTCCGATATTGTCCATCGGCATGGCGGAATGCTTATGGTAGATCAGGCGCACGGCGCTCATCTGGGGCTGTCCTCCCATTTTCCGCAGTCTGCCGTGGAGCAGGGAGCCGATCTGGTCATCGCCTCCCTCCACAAAACCCTGCCCGCTATGACTCAGACTGCCGTCGCACAGCTGGCAAAGTCGGTCAATCGGGATGCTTTTGCCCGGAATCTGGCGATTTTTGAGACATCAAGCCCCTCCTATGTTCTGCTTGCCTCGGTGGATCGCTGTCTGACTTTTCTGGAGAAGGACGGAAAGGCGCTGTTTGATGCCTATGCCGACCGCTTGAATGAATTCAAAACTGCGGTTTCTTCTCTTTCTCATTTGAAAATTCCCGGCTACAATGCCCCGCTTCCCGATGGCGTGTTCGATTTCGACGGGGGAAAGATCTGTATCTGCACCTCCGGAACCGATCTGAGCGGATTTGATCTTGCAAAGATTCTTCGCACTTCCCATCACATCGAGCCGGAGATGGCATCCGAGGACTATCTGCTTGCCATGACCTCTATTGCCGACAGTACCGAAAATTTTGCCAAACTGGCGGAAGCTCTCCTGACGGTTGACGCCGATTTGTCCGTTTTCTCACTGAAAAAGCCGTCCTTTCGCTATACCGTACCGGAGCAGATCTGCTCCGTCGGCGATGCCGCTTGCCATGAGGGCGAATGGGTTTCGCTGCCCTGTGCCGTCGGAAGAGTGTCGCTGGACTATGTTCGCGTCTATCCGCCCGGAATTCCTCTCTTGGTGCCGGGAGAGGCGGTGGATCGGGAACTTGCCGATCGGATCGCCGAACTTGCACGGTCCGGAGCGTCGGTGCTGTGCGAAAAAGGAAAATTTTCGGGAGAGATTTTCGTAAAAGCCGAAAAACGGGATTGACAAATCCCAAAAACTGTGATATAATAAAACAAACTTTAATTCGAAAGGGAGAACATCATGAAGAGAATTAAGACTGTTGAAACCCGTGATCTCGCAAAGAGCGCACAGAACGGCGGTTGCGGCGAGTGCCAGACCTCCTGCCAGTCCGCTTGCAAGACTTCCTGCGGCGTTGCCAATCAGAAGTGCGAAAAGAAGGAAAAGTAATTTCCGTTCTTGAAAGAGTCGTCCTCTGACGGGAAAGGGTTGTTCTGTCCTTGTAAGAGAGAGTCATTCTGCTTTCTGCCGGATCTGTTTTTCGGACAGTCCGGAGGTCAGGAAGCCAGACGGGTGAATTTTGCACCGATGAAGAGATTGCCGTTTGCCGATTCCGATTTCATACCCGGATCGGCGGACGGCATTTTCTTGCAAAAATGTCGGATGCCATGAAATAAAGAAAGGTTCAATGAAATGATCCATCAGTATAAACTTAACGGGTATAATATCGTGCTGGATGTGGCCAGCGGATCGGTTCACAGCGTGGATGAAGTGGCATACGACGCCATTTCGCTTTACGAGGATCACACCAAAGAGCAGATCACGAAAATTTTGCTGGAGAAGTATGCGCATCAGCCCGATGTGACAGCGTCGGAGATCGACGACCTCCTTGCCGATATCGAGACGCTGAAGAACGAGGGAAAACTGTTCTCCAAGGATGTCTACGAGGGAAAGACTTTCAACCTCAAAAACCGCAATCCCGTGGTCAAGGCCCTCTGCCTCCATGTTGCCCACACCTGTAACCTGAACTGCGAATACTGCTTTGCCGCTCAGGGAAAGTATCACGGTCAGAATGCCCTGATGTCCTTCGAGGTGGGCAAACAGGCACTGGATTTTCTGATTGCCAATTCGGGCAGCCGAACCAATCTGGAGGTGGACTTCTTCGGCGGGGAGCCGCTGATGAATTTTGAGGTGGTCAAACAGCTGGTCGCCTATGCCCGCTCCATTGAGAAGGAAAAAGGGAAAAACTTCCGCTTTACCCTGACCACCAACGGAATGCTCATCGACGACGATGTCATCGACTTTTGCAATAAAGAGTGCCATAATGTGGTTCTCTCGCTGGACGGACGCCCCGAGGTTCATGACCGTCTGCGCAGAACCCCCGGCGGAAAAGGCTCCTACGAGACCATCGTACCCAAATTTCAAAAATTCGTGGAAAAACGGGGCGATAAGGGCTATTATATGCGGGGAACCTTCACCCATTTCAATACCGATTTCACCAACGACATCTTCCATATGGCGGACCTCGGGTTTACCGAGCTGTCCATGGAGCCGGTGGTCTGCAAGCCCGACGACCCCTATGCCCTGACCGAAGCCGATCTGCCTGTTCTTATGGAGCAGTATGAGATTTTGGCAAAGGAGATGATCCGCCGCCGTAAGGCAGGCAACGGATTTACCTTCTACCATTACATGATCGACCTGAAAGCAGGGCCCTGTATCTATAAGCGGATTTCGGGATGCGGATCGGGAACCGAATACCTTGCCGTCACCCCCACAGGAGAACTCTATCCCTGTCACCAGTTTGTAGGCGATCCCGCCTATAAGATGGGCGATGTCTGGAACGGTGTGCAAAATACCGATCTGCGCTCGAAATTCGCCGAGTGCAACGCCTACACCCGCCCCGAGTGCAAGGACTGCTGGGCAAGACTGTACTGCTCCGGCGGATGCGCCGCCAACGCCTACCACGCCACCGGCTCTATCTCCGGCATCTATGAATACGGCTGCAAGCTCTTCAAGAAGCGGATCGAGTGCGCCATCATGATGAAGGTGGACGAAGCCGAAGAAGAAGGCTGATCCGGATCATGGGACATTTCGGCTTTTCCTATATCGGACTGATCTGGCTGATGCTTCTGTTTCTTCCAAACTTGTTCTGGACGATGAATAAACCTGCCGGATACAGCTCTGCCGGGGTGAATCGGATTCTCGTCTGCTTAGAGCGAATCGGCGAAGTGCTGGTGACTCTTCTTTCCCTGATTTTTTCGGATTACAATTTTCCACAATGAAATCCATACCGAACGAAAAGGACTAAAAATCCCGTATTCATGCGGGTTTCGAGACTTGATAAGACGCTAAAAAATACATCTTTATATTATACTTACATTAAATGGTGCTGGATTTTGTACAAAGATAAAAATCGCATAATTTATAGAATGAATAGTTGGTTTCATAGCTTAATTTCCTGTTTTCACAGCAAAAGAAATAATTGAATCGGGATTTGAGAGGGAAGTATCCATATGATGAATGTAGGTGTTTTTAATACAATAACCGGAGGAATAGAAAGATTTCTGCCCTTTGCTGAAGAATATAAAAATGAATTGCAGCTGATTGATTTTGCCTGCCCGCCGACAATGGATAATCTTGGATTAATTAAAAAGACGGGATGTGAAGCACTTCTGTATTATAATCCAAAAAGGGAAAACGATGCGTTTTTTAGGAGATTGTCTGAGATGGGTATAAAGTATCTCAGTACCTGTTCGGCTGGATACGACCACTTCAACATAGCAGCAATGAAAAAGTATGGCATTAAAGGCTCAAATGTGCCTTTTTACTCGCCCAACGCAATAGCGGAACATACAGTGCTACTGACATTGAGCGTTTTACGAAATTTGCGTGAGCAGTTAGTCCGCATTGGTAGGTATGAATATGCAATAGAAGGCTTAATGGGCAGAGAAATTCGTAATATGGCGATTGGCATAATTGGAACAGGACGAATTGGCTGTACTACTATAAAATGCCTGAGTGGATTTACCCCGAAGAAAATATATGCGTATTCACCGCATCCCAAAAATGAGATGTTGGAATATGTGGAATATACGGATTTGGATTTTCTTTATCAGAACAGCGATGTCATTATATTTCATTGTGCCTATGATGGAACGAATCATCACATGGTAAATGCAGAGACACTCAGTAAGATGAAGGACGGCGTTGTGTTGATTAACACGGCTCGTGGCGCATTGTTTGATACAACAGCCGTGACTAATGCTATTAAAAGTGGAAAAATAGGCGGACTGGGAATTGATGTTATTGAAGGAGAAGAAAAATTAAAAGGCAAAAATTTTAAACAAAATCCTATTCCAGAACTTGAAGAATTGTTATCACACTATAATGTAATTTATACACACCACAGTGCTTTTTTCACAGATGAGGCATATCGTAATCTTTCAGAGATAGCAATAGAAAATCTTGTTGATTACGCACACACTGGAAAATGTAGCAGAGAATTAGTGCTATAGCCTTGACAACCAATGAGCAAATAGCTCTCGATTTTTTATGCAACAGCATTAAGATATACACGAACACATTTTTACTATATCATCAAGAAAGGACGTAAAATTTCATGAAAATTCCATTTGTTACTTAAACTCAGTTGGAGGAAATTTCCAAAATCTTATCCAACCCCATTTTATATTTATGATGAAGCTGGCATTGGTGCATCAGGCTTTTGCATGGAATCGTGGATACCGTGAATATTTTGCGGTAAAGGCTACTCCTACTCCAGGTATTCTAAAATATTACAGGATTCCGGCTGTGGTGATCCTCGGAATCGGGCATATCGGGATTCATCTTGGCATCGGTGTGGAATCAATGGATGATTGAATACAAAAAATGAGGAAATGGCTTCCGCAGAATTTGCGAAAGCCATTTCCGGCTCTATAGAAGTTACTTGATTTCGATGATGCTTTCGTCCCACATTTCGGGAGCTTCGTAGCCCATCAGATTGACCACCGTCGCCGCAACATCGGAAAGCCCGTAGGAGCCGTCCTTCTTTACGGTGTATTTGTCGGCGGTGAAGTTGTCGTAGATGATGCAGGGAACGGGGTTTAAGGTGTGGCTGGTCTTTGCCTTGTAGGAGCCGTCCTTGTTCTTCTTGGGTTCGCCGGTCTTCTTGTCGATCTCGTACATCTCATCGGCATTGCCGTGATCGGCGGTGATGATAGCCGCACCGTGCATCTTGTCGATGACGGGAAGCAGTCTTGCCAGCTGGAGATCGAGAGCGGCAACCGAGATCAGGGTGGCATCCATGTTGCCGGTGTGTCCTACCATGTCTCCGTTGGGGTAGTTCACACGGATGAACTGGTACTTGCCCGATTCAATCAGCTCGATCATGGCGTCGGTGATCTCAGCGCACTGCATCCAGGGACGCTGTTCGAAGGGGATCACATCAGAGGGCTTCTCAATGTAGACCTCCAGCTGATCGGAGAACTTGCCCGAGCGGTTGCCGTTCCAGAAGTAGGTCACATGACCGTATTTCTGGGTCTCGGAGATGGCCGCAACGGGAATGCCCGTGTCCGCCATATACTCGCCCATGGTGTTGGTGATTTCGGGGGGATTGACCAGATAACGCTTGGGAATGTGCAGATCACCGTCGTATTCCAGCATACCCGCATACATCACCTTGGGGTTTCTCACCTTGTCGAACTTGTCAAAGTCGTCGCCGGCATCGAAGGTCTTGGAGATTTCGATGGCACGGTCCCCACGGAAGTTGAAGAAAATCACACTGTCGCCGTCTTCAATGGTTCCGACGGGCTTGCCTTCCTTTGCAATGACAAAAGCGGGAAGATCCTGGTCGATGACCCCGTATTCGGTACGGTAGGCGGTGATGGCTTCCTCAGCCGATGCAAACATTCTGCCCTCGCCCAGAACATGGGTCTTCCAGCCTGCCTCAACCATTGCCCAGTTAGCCTCGTAACGGTCCATGGTGATTTTCATGCGTCCGCCGCCCGATGCGATGCAGACATCAAAATCATCGGAGCGCAGGGAGTCCAGGAATGATTCAAAGGGACGAACAT
>JBJDZJ010000007.1:0-4847 GCA_051867915.1 Eubacteriales bacterium | reverse complement strand
CATCACTGCGTTCATGATCGTGGTGATTGCACTTTACATCGGGATCATAACTTAGGTTGTCGGCAAGGTATGCGTCAACTGCCGCATCAGCGTTGCCGGAAACACCGCCAAACAGCTCGATACCACATTCGGCGAGCGCCATCTGTGCACCACCTCCGATGCCACCGCAAATCAGGATATCCGCATGCAAAGAGCGGAGAATATCGGCAAGCGCGCCGTGCCCCTGACCGTTTGTGTCGATGATACGACTCTCCATTACCTTACCGTCTTGAACATCGTAAACTTTAAACTGCTCGGTATGACCGAAGTGCTGATAAATGTCGCCGTTTTCGTATGTTACTGCAATTCGCATGACATCTTCTCCTTTATCCATTTTATATGTTGTTTGAAATTGCCGTTTGAGGCATGATTTTTTATTACAAAATTCCGAATTCCCGTTACAGAGATAAAAATCGCCGCCCTCAATTTTCAGGGAACGTCCAAGAACCAAGGCATCGGCTATTTTTCTTCTTGCTGTTTCGTATATCTTTTGTGCCGTCGTTCTTCCAACTCCGAGCTGTGTCCCGCAATCTTCCTGGCTGAGTTTTTCTTTGTCGACCAGGCGAATCGTCTCATATTCGTCTACCGTCAAAATGACGGGTTCACCCAAGGTCTCCCCCGTGGTAAAGAATTCGAGAGTCTCAGGAAAGCTGCACACTCTGCGAAATTTTTTCGGTCTTGACAAGATCATTCCCTCCCTTATTATTGTAACGATATTATAGCAAAGTTTTCGGCATATGTCAATAACTTTGGAAGGAATTATTGACATATGCCAGAAATTATGGTATACTATTGTTATCACCCGGAAGGTGCAAACGATGGATATCTCAACTTATTTTCCGATCTGGAACAAATTGAATGCAAGTGAACAGCAGGCATTGTCTGCAAATGTCAGGGAGTTGCACTACCATAAAGGCGACTTGATTCATACAGGCGGCGACTGCATGGGGCTTATTCTCGTAGCTTCGGGACAGCTTCGTGCCTACACCATTTCCGAGGACGGCAGGGAGATCACCATGTATCGCCTTTTTGAGCGTGATATTTGCCTTTTTTCTGCTTCTTGCATGATACACAGCATTCAGTTTGACATTACTTTATCCGCTGAAAAGGATACCGATGTCATACTCATTCCATCGGATATTTACCGTGGCATTATGGAAAACTGTGCACCGCTTGCCAATTACACGAACGAAGTTATGGCAAGCCGCTTCTCGGATGTGATGTGGCTTATAGACCAAATCATGTGGAAGACCTTTGACAAACGCCTTGCGAATTATCTTTTGAACGAAGCCAACATAGAAGGCTCAAACATACTGAAAATCACCCATGAAGAAATTGGCAATCATCTGGGGAATCCTCGTGAGGTCGTAACACGGATGCTTAGATATTTCGTGAACGAGGGTGCGGTCAGGCTGTCACGCGGAACAATTGAAATTGTTGATGAAAGCAAACTTGCAAACATTGCGGAAGGGTAAATTATGGAGCTTGTATTACTAACCGCCCTCGGTGTGGGCGGTGCTACCGTGATCGGTTCGCTGATAGGTTTTATTTTCAAAAACATATCGCATAAATTCTCGGATATCGTTCTGTCATTTGCCGCGGGCGTGATGCTTGCCGCGGCTGTGCTTGGACTGATCGTTCCGTCTCTTGAATACGGCGGGAAATACGGAATACTTATCACGGTTGCAGGTATTTTTGCCGGCGCTGTCTGCCTCAATCTCATCGACAAGTTAGTGCCGCATTTACATAAATTTGTAGGGGACGAACAGGAAGCGCACCACAATGCAAATCTGAGCAAGGTTCTGCTGTTCGTTTTGGCGATTGCCATACATAATCTGCCGGAAGGCATCGCCGCTGGGGTAGGCTTTGGCTCGGGCGATACGACGCAAGCACTGATCATTGCAGGGGGTATTGCTCTGCAGAATATTCCCGAAGGCATGGTGATCATAGCACCTATGCTTGCGGCAGGCATCCGCCCCGGGAAGACCTTCATTCTTGCCATGATCACGGGACTCGTTGAGGTTGTGGGCACGCTGATCGGTTATTTTGCCGTCAGTATATCCACAGCGATTTTGCCCTTCGCGCTTGCATTTGCGGGAGGAACGATGCTCTACGTCATCAGCGACGAAATGATACCCGAAACCCACGCACACGGGAGCGAGCGAGGTGCGACCTATGCTTTGCTTATAGGCTTTTGCGTCATGCTTGTCACGGATGTGTTGTTGGGATAGAAGAAAAGCGCCAAGATTTCCGTAATGGATTTCCGGGCGCTTTTCTCATTACACCGTTTTCTTCTCCTGTCAGATCTCCATTCCGCAAGGAGTGGATTTTTTATTTAGTGCTTTCTCCTGATGCACCGCATCGTAGAAGCGGAAGCCGCCTGCAAAGTTGTAGCAATCTAAACCGTTGCCTGCAAGAATTCGGGTGGCGATATAACTGCGAAGTCCGCTTTGACAGATAACATATACCTGCTTTGTCCTGTCAAGTTCGCCAATGCGTTCACGAAGTTCGTCGACAGGAATATTGATAAATCCCTCCACGTGGCCTCTGCTGTATTCCGTCGGTGTGCGCGTATCGAGAAGTGTGACGTTCTCATCTCGTTGCAGACTCTCAGTATCCTCGTAGTACCACTGTTTTACCACGCCGTTTTTGATGTTCTCTACAATATAGCCTGCCATGTTCACGGGGTCCTTTGCCGAGGAATAAGGCGGAGCGTAAGCAAGGTCGAGTTCCGCAAGTTCGTAAGCTTTAATTCCGGCACGGATAGCGGTTGCAATGACATCGATCCGCTTGTCAACACCGTCAAAGCCAACGATCTGAGCACCGAGCAAACGATAGGTGTCTTTTTCAAACAGTACCTTCATGGTCATCATCTTGCCGCCGGGATAATATCCGGCATGGCTCATGGGAGAAAGAATGACCTTGTCGGTAGAAAGTCCGAGTGCCTTCGCTGTTTTGTCATTAATGCCGGTAGAGGCGGCGGTCATGTCGAAAATCTTGATAACCGAGCTGCCCTGACTTCCACGGTAGTGACTGTCAATACCGCAGATATTGTCAGCGGCGATTCTGCCCTGCTTATTGGCAGGACCTGCAAGGGAGATCAACGCACCCGTATCGGTTACAAAATTTCTGATCTGAACCGCATCACCGACAGCATAAATGTCGGGAACGGAGGTTTCCATTCGGTCGTTCACCACGATACTGCCCTTGATACCGAGTTCAAGACCTGCATCCTTTGCGAGCGTGGTTTCCGGAGCAACGCCGATCGCCATTACGACCATATTGGCGTGGAGCGTAGGAGAATTTTTTAATTTCACACAAATGCCGTCATCAGTGTCGGCAAAGCCTTCAACGAACCTGCCGAACATAAGATTAACGCCGTTTTTGCGTAGCTCTGCATTGATGAAGGATGCCATATCGCTGTCAAAAGGAGCCATGAGCTGGTCGGCGGCTTCAACGAGTGTGACATCTATCCCAAGCTCACGGAGATTTTCCGCAACTTCGATTCCGATAAACCCGCCGCCGACAACAACTGCGGATTTTGGATATTTCTCATTTATAAATTTCTTGATTTTCAGCGTGTCCTCAACCGTGCGGAGCGTGAATATCTTATCGCTGTCAATGCCTTCAAAGTTCGGCTTGATCGGCTTTGCACCGGGCGATAATATGAGCTTATCATAGGTTTCGGTGAAAACTGTACCGTTCTCAATATTTTTTACGGTGACCATTTTGCGTTCGGGGTGAAGTGCCGTTACCTCGTGGCGCACATTCATTTTGACATGGAAACGCTTATAAAAGCTCTCCGGTGTCTGCAAGGTCAAGTCACCCTCATCCTCAATCGTTCCGCCGATGTAATACGGAAGTCCGCAGTTGGCGTAAGAAATATAACCGGAACGCTCAAAGACTACGATTTCAGCTTTCTCGTCAAGCCTGCGTATTCTTGCCGCCGCAGTCGCGCCGCCGGCAACACCGCCTATTATTACAACTTTCATCTATCTCACCACCTTTCCTCGGTACGACAGAATGCCGCCGATATCCTCTACATTTGTGTATCCCATTCTTTTCAGGATGCTTGTTGCCTGTGCGCTTCGTGCGCCGCTTCTGCAATGTACGAAAAGCGGTGTGCTTTTATCTTTTATGATTGACTCTACTTGCTCTATGCTTTGTAGGGGAATATTTTTGCTTCCCTCAATATGCCCCTCGGAATATTCCTCCCGTGTACGAACATCCAAAAGCACCGCTCCTTCGGTGGAAAGAAAACTTCTCACACCGCTGTTTATATCTTTTGTTTGCAAAAAACTGAAAAATCCCATATCACACCTCACAGCATAGCAAGGATCTGTTCCTTCGGTCGGGCACCCATCGCTTTATTGACGATCTTGCCGTCCTTCATGACCACAAGGGTTGGAATGCTGTACACACCGAACGCTTCGGCAAGCTCGTTTTCCTGATCAACATTTATCTTGCCCACCTTAATATCGTTTCTTTCCTCTGCGATTTCATCTACTATGGGACTGACCATCCGGCATGGACCGCACCAATCCGCATAAAAGTCGAGAAGTACGGGCTTGTCGGAATTTTTCACTTCATTTTGAAAATTAACTTTATTGATTTTGATAACTGACATTTTTATGTCCTCCTTAGTTGATCTACACCCGAAGTATACCGCAATTCTTCTGCTTCTTCCGTGATGTTATCACTTTTCGATCTCACCTTTCCAATCGTTGATGCCACCGAACTCTACGACATTCGAATATCCGAGTTTAACAAGCTTTTGGGACGCTTGCTTGCTGCGGTTACCGCTTCGG
>JBJDZJ010000006.1:0-4870 GCA_051867915.1 Eubacteriales bacterium | reverse complement strand
GCCTGCCTATCTTACCACATTATCCCATCTTTGTCAAGGGGGTACGGCAAAAAAAGTCAGATTTTTCTTCTTCGCCGTCGGAAGGCGAAAGTTTTATCCACTTTTTCCCCCTTCTCGATTGACAAACCCGCTCTTTTCGTGTATAATAAAACCGTCAAATCAAATCGGAAAGCGTTTTTTGCCTTTTTTGCCGCCGGCGGAGTCCTTCCGGCTCAAAAAAACGCTCCAAACCCAAATCCAAAAAGGAAAGGCATCCGAAACAATAATGGAAAGCAAACAATATCCGATTCTGGAGAAGATCAACTCCCCGTCGGATCTGAAGAAGCTGGATGAATCCGAACTGCCTCAGCTTTGCAGTGAAATCCGCTCCTTTCTTACCGAAAATGTTCTGAAAACCGGCGGTCATCTCGCCTCCAATCTGGGGGTAGTGGAGCTGACCGTCGCCATTCACCGAATTTTTAACGCCCCCGAAGACACCGTTATCTGGGATGTGGGGCATCAAAGCTATGTTCACAAGATTCTGACGGGACGGCGGGACTCCTTTCATACCCTGCGACAACCCGGCGGACTGTCCGGTTTTACCCGCCGTGCCGAAAGTGAATACGACCCCTTCGGTGCCGGTCATTCTTCCACCTCCATATCTGCCGCCATGGGCATCGCAAGGGCAAAAAAGCTGTCGGGAGACCCCTCCTTCACCGTTGCCGTTCTGGGTGACGGCGCCTTCACAGGGGGACTTATTCACGAGGCCCTGAACAACGCCGACAAGCATCTTCGTCTGATTCTGATTCTCAACGAAAACGAGATGTCCATCTCCCGCAACATCGGCGGATTTGCCAATCATCTTCAGAAGCTGCGCCAATCCCGTCGCTATCACCGCACTAAACGGGTGACCCGAAGCATCCTCAGCCGGATTCCCCTGATCGGCAAGCCCCTGTTCCATCTCATGCGCGCAACCAAGCAGATGATCAAGAACGCCATCTACAACTCCAACTATTTCGAGGATCTGGGGATGTACTACCTGGGTCCGGTAGACGGTCACAACCTCGACACCCTGGAGGGTATGCTGGAAGAGGCAAAAAAGACAGGGCAGAGCACTGTTCTCCATGTCAAAACCGTCAAGGGCAAGGGCTTTTCACCCGCCGAGGACCAACCCAACCTCTATCACGGCGTCAATCCCCAAAACAAACCGCCGATCTACAATTATTCAGCCGAAATGGGCAAAATTCTCTGCGAAATGGCAGAAAAGGACGACAAAATCCTCGCCATCACCGCCGCCATGGCAGAAGGCTGCGGACTTTGCGGCTTTGCGGATATATTCCCCGACCGCTTCTTTGATGTGGGCATTGCCGAGGAACACGCACTCGTCTTCGCCGCAGGACTTGCCGTGGGCGGCTACCGACCGGTCTTCGCCGTCTACTCCACCTTCCTCCAGCGGGGGTACGACAATCTCATCCACGACATCGCCCTGCAAAATCTTCCTGTCACAGTTTGCATCGACCGTGCGTCTTTATCGGCAGGGGACGGTCCCACCCATCACGGCATCTTTGATGTGGCATTTCTGAACGAAATACCGGGCGTCACGGTGTATGCCCCCTTCGACTTTGCCTCCCTTCGGGAGTGCATGGAACGGGGCATCGGTGCCGATCACGCCGTCTTCATCCGCTACCCCAACGGATCGGGAGAGAACCGTCTGCGAAAGATTCTTCCTTACGGTGATTTCGGCGTTCGCTCCTGCTTTACCCAAAGTCATCCTGCGGATGCGATTCTGATCACCTACGGCAGACTCGCCGAGGAAACGGTCAAGGCGGCGGAACTATTATATAAGGAAGGAATTATTTGCGGAATCGTTCTTTTGGAACAGTTAAGCCCCATCCAACCCGCCGCCGACGCTCTGCTGGAGCTGCTGGAGGGCAGAGATGCCGGGGTTCCGATTCTGTTTGCGGAAGAGGGAATCCGACGGGGCGGAGAGGCCATGATTTTGCTGGATGCGATCCGTGACGATCGTCGGATGAAAGACAGAACATACCGAATTCTTGCCATTGACGATCCCTTCCGCCTGCCCGAAGCGGGGCAAACGGTTCTTCAGTGTCACGGCCTGTCGGCAGAGCAGATTGCCGATGCCGTCCGGGAATCGGTCTGAATTTACAAAAAAATGCATATAAAAAAGGAAGATACCGTATAGGATCATCGGGACTTCGACACAAAAACAACGCAGAAAGAAAGGTATGATAAATTATGGGTAAATATTTCGGAACCGACGGATTTCGCGGGGAAGCCAACAAAGAGCTGACCGCCCTTCACGCCTACAAAATCGGCCGTTATCTGGGTGCAACCATCGGCAAAGGCGGAAAAAAGGTTCGTGTTGTCATCGGAAAGGACACTCGCCGTTCCAGTTACATGCTGGAATACGCTCTGGCGGCAGGCCTCACCACCTCGGGAGCAGATGCTTATTTGCTCCATGTAACCACCACTCCCTCCGTCGCCTATGTGGTTCGGACCGAGGGCTTTGACTGCGGAATCATGATATCCGCCAGCCACAATCCCTTCACCGACAACGGCATCAAGCTGATCTCCCCCGAGGGCGAAAAGATGGGAGACGACATTACCGCCGAAATCGAAGACTATCTGGACGGCAAGCTGCCGGACCCTCCCCTTGCCACCGGCGAGGACATCGGCATTGATGTCGACCATTCGGCAGGCAGAAACCGCTACATCGGCTATCTGATCTCCCTTGCCACCCGTTCCTACCGTGGCAAGCGGATCGGTCTGGACGCCGCCAACGGATCGGCGTGGATGATCGCCCGTTCGGTCTTCCATGCGCTGGGTGCCACCACCTATGTGATCGGCGACGCTCCAAGCGGCGTGAACATCAACGAAAACTGCGGCTCCACTCATATTGAAGCCCTTCAGGATCTGGTCAGACGGGAGCATCTGGACGCAGGATTTGCCTTTGACGGCGATGCCGACCGTTGTCTTGCGGTAGACGAGAACGGCAACATCATCAGCGGCGACCACATTCTCTACATCTGCGGACGCTACATGCAGGAATGCGGCAAGCTGCGTGGCAACAAGGTTGTTACCACGGTCATGAGCAATCTGGGTTTGTACAAAGCCTTTGACGCCTGCGGAATCGGATACGAGCAGACCAAGGTCGGCGACCGTTTTGTCTACGAATGCATGAAGGAAAACGATTACCGTCTGGGCGGCGAGCAGTCGGGACACATTATTTTCTCGGCGTATGCCACCACAGGCGACGGCATTCTGACCTCGATCATGCTGATGGAGGTCATGCTGGAGAAGAAGACCAGTCTGTCCTCGCTGTGCGAGGAGCTGGTCATCTATCCCCAGACCCTCATCAATGTTCGGGGTGTTGACAAGGAAAAGGCACTGTCGTCACCGAAGCTTCAGGCGGTGCTGGACGAAATCAGAGCCGAGCTTGGCGACAGCGGGCGGATACTGGTGCGTCCCAGCGGAACCGAACCGGTCATCCGTGTCATGGTGGAAGCGAAGACTCAGGAGGTCTGCGACGCTCTCTGCCGCCGTGCCGCAGACGCCATCAAGGAAAGTTCCACCATCTGATCGGTGGGACGCAAAGTTTCGCACCGTTCCACCGGAAGGACTCTCCGAGTCATGCTTTCATGAAAGGAGCCGTTATGACCCCATTTTCCGATTTATACACCCGCATCCTTCGGGATGCGGGTCTTGACGCCTATCTTGCCCCCGGATTTGCGGAGAAATTCGAAATTCTCTGCAACCGGCTGATCGAGACCAACGAGAGGTTCAATCTCACCGCCATTACCGACCCGGAAGGGGTAATTCTGCGCCATTTTGCCGACAGTCTCACCGCCGAGCCGCTGATCGGAGGCAGTGGATCGGTGCTGGATGTGGGATGCGGCGGCGGGTTTCCCACCCTGCCCTTGGCGATCGTCCATCCGGGAGCCGTCTACACTGCTCTGGATTCCACCGCCAAGAAGCTGACCTTTGTGGATGCCGTCTCCAAAGAGCTGGCTCTGCCCGTTCGCACCATTGCCGCCAGAGCCGAAGAGCTGGCGATTCTGCCCGAGCATCGGGAGTGCTACGATCTGGTGGTCTCCAGAGCGGTGGCGAGGCTGAACATTCTTGCTGAGCTCTGTCTGCCCTTTGCCAAGGTGGGCGGAAGGTTTGTGGCTCTGAAGGGAGCGGGCGGCGAGGACGAGCTTGACGAGGCCGCCGCCGGGATCGGCAAGTTAGGCGGTCGGGTGAAAAACGCACGGAAATTCACCCTACCGGGTGCAGGCGATCGGGTCCTGATCGAGATCGAGAAGGTATCGCCCGTACCGAAGGAATACCCCCGGGCATTCGGGCGCATCAAGAAGCGTCCGCTTTGAGGCAGTCTCCCCAATGAGGGATTTGTCCCCGACGAGGCTTTGGCTCACAGCGTATCCCGACAGGACGGATAAGCCCGGTTTTCTTCATTCATATAAGTTCTAAAAATATGTCGGCAGCCAAGGAAGTGGGGGCGCGGGGGAGGAAACTTCGGCGCTTGAGATGGTTCCTCCCCCGCAATTCCTCAATTCCTCAATCCCTCAATCCCGCAATCCCTTCCATTCTCTATGATCATAAGGAACAATTTCTCTGACGAGAAATTGAATTTATCTTTTTCCCGACTTTCTCCACGTGGAGAAAGTCTCGCAAAGAGACGCTCAGGGGAAGAACCCAGGGTTCTTCCCCTGAGAACCCCCATCTCCTATGTGATCGGCGTTCCGCCTCCCATGACAGAGGTGAAGCACCTTTCCCCCACGCTCGGATTTGTTCCCTCGGAGCCTATGGCTCGCTGTGCCTCCCTCTCTGAGGGAGGTTTTTCCGTAGGATGAAGGAAGGAGTTGAACAT
>JBJDZJ010000005.1:0-4894 GCA_051867915.1 Eubacteriales bacterium | reverse complement strand
CCTCCAGTAGTTGCGTAACTTTTTCGACAGATTGGAGGGGGAGAAAATCCCCCTTCTCGATTCAGGTGTGTTTTTTCATTGGATTAATAAAATCAAATTTGTGAATTCCCAATGTAGGTTTCACTCCAAATTCCAACATGGAATTAATTTTGGAAATTCACGGGCAAGATAAAATTGAAAAAAGTCGGTGAAATGCCTTGAAAAACGAGAAAGAATGTGCTATAATATTTCGGATAAGCGATTGCTTGGAAAATGCGTAAAACGGAGGAATCACGATGCAAACCGATCTTAAAGCACTGCTTGAAAGAATGATGGACGAAAACGACTGGGAACCCGTCGAGCTGGTCAATGATAAGGGCGAATCCGCCCGATTCAGTCAGATCGCTCTGCTTCCGGCCAGCGTGGAATCAAGTAAGTATGTGGACGAGTCAGTGGAACACAATTTCGCAATTCTTCAGCCGCTGAACGAACAGAATGAGGAGATAGACAGACCCCTTATTGTGGACATCCGCATTGACGAGGACGGTCAGTACGATATGACGCTCATCGACAATCAGATTCTGATTCATGAGATTATGGCGGAGTACAGGGAAGTCCGGGGTATCACGCCCGACGATCTCGCAGATGAGAACGACGGGGAAGATTCGGACGAAAACGAGGATTCCGATTTTGCAGACGAAAACGAAGAGGAAAATGAACAAGAGGAAGAAGCGGAAACCGACGGCGCCTGCGATTCCGACGGTTCTGACGAAGAAGTGAAGAAAGAAAAGCCCGAAAAGAAGGGATTCTTCTCCCGACTGTTCGGCAAGAAGGACGGCTGATCCGGACTTTTCGGCGGGGACGCCCTTTGCTTGGGAATATTCCGATAACCGCAGACCCATTTCTGCCGTGAAAAGTACGGCAGACCGACATCTTTTCGCATCAGGGAGATTTTTTATGGCATTACCCGGAAAATTCGAACTTGTATCAGGCTATCAGCCCACGGGCGATCAGCCCCAGGCGATTGATCTTCTGACGGCGGGCGTTACGGCAGGGATGCACGAGCAGACCCTGCTGGGCGTTACCGGCTCCGGCAAGACCTTCACCATGGCGAATGTTATTGCAAGACTCAATCGTCCCACATTGGTGCTTGCCCATAACAAAACCCTTGCGGCACAGCTTTGCTCCGAGTTCCGGGAGCTGTTTCCCCACAATGCGGTGGAGTATTTTGTTTCCTATTATGATTACTACCAGCCCGAGGCCTATATCCCGGGAAAGGATCAGTATATCGAAAAGGACAGCGCCGTCAACGACGAAATCGACCGCCTGCGCCACTCGGCGACCTCTTCGCTGTTTGAGCGGCGGGATGTGATCGTGGTTGCCAGCGTATCCTGTATCTACTCTCTGGGCGACCCCGTGGAGTATCAGAACGAGATCATCCCCCTGCGGGTTGGCTCCGCCATGACCCGTGAGGAGCTGATTTCCCGACTCATTGCCATGAACTACGACCGCAACGATCTGAATTTCACCCGTGACAAATTCCGGGTGCGGGGAGATGTGGTGGAAATCATGCCCGCCTCCCACGATAAGAAGGCGGTTCGGGTGGAGTTCTTCGGGGACGAGATCGACCGTCTGTCCGAGATCAATGTGCTGACCGGCGAACTGATCCGGACCCTGTCCTATGTGGCCATCTTCCCCGCAACCCACTATGCCATGTCTCAGGACACCAAGGAGGCAGCTCTTGAGCAGATCGAGACCGAAATGGAGGAGCGCGCCGCCTGGTTCAAGTCACAGAATAAATTTATTGAAGCCCAGCGGATCACCGAGCGAACCAAGTACGACATCGAGATGATCCGTGAGGTGGGCTACTGTTCGGGGGTGGAGAACTATTCCCGTATCTTTTCGGGAAGAAAGCCGGGTTCGACCCCCTATACCCTGCTGGACTACTTTCCAAAGGATTTTCTCATGTTCATCGACGAGAGCCATGTGACGCTCCCGCAGGTGCGGGGTATGAGCGGCGGCGACCTGGCCAGAAAGAAGTCGCTGGTGGACTACGGATTCCGTCTGCCGTCTGCATACGATAACCGTCCTTTGTTCTTTGAGGAGTTCGAAAAGAAAATCGGACAGGTGATCTATGTGTCGGCGACCCCCACTGAATACGAGAAGGGGCGTTCGGGACAGATTGTGGAACAGCTGATCCGTCCTACCGGACTGCTGGACCCCGAGATCGAGGTGCGCCCCATCGAAGGTCAGATTGACGATCTCATGGGCGAGATCCGCATCCGTGCCGCCAAGCATCAGAGGGTGCTGGTCACCACTCTGACCAAGAAGATGGCGGAGGATCTGACCGAATTTCTGGAGATGAACCTGATAAAGGTCAAATATATCCATCATAATGTGGAGACCATCGAGCGAAGCGAGATCATCCGGGACCTGCGTCTGGGCGTTTTCGATGTTCTGGTGGGCGTCAACCTGCTCCGTGAAGGACTGGATATTCCCGAGGTGTCGCTGGTAGCCATTCTGGACGCCGACAAGGAGGGCTTCCTCCGGGGTGAGCGGGCGCTGATTCAGACCGTGGGCAGAGCGGCGAGAAACGCCGAGGGCAGGGTCATCATGTATGCCGATCATATGACCGATTCCATGCGTGCGGCCATTGACGAGACGAACCGCCGTCGGAAGGTTCAGGATGCCTACAATAAAGCCCACGGAATCGTGCCGAAAACCATCGTCAAGGAGGTCCACGAACTGCTGGACCTGGGCAAGAAGGAAGAAAAGGGCAAAGGAAAGGGAAGAGATCGGAAGGCGGAGGTCCGTTCGGCGCCGACCCCGGTCAGCATTCCCGAACTGGAGCGGCTCATGCGTCAGGCTGCCGAGCGGCTGGATTTTGAGAAGGCTGCCGAGCTGAGAGACCGGATCCGGGCATTGGAAAACGGAAAAAATGACTGACTTTTTGAAAAAAACGGATATTCGGAGAAAGGAAGGGTAGGACAGAAGATGATTTGTCCCGAAAAATCGGCGTCCATCGGAGTATTTGACTCCGGTATGGGCGGAATCAGCACCCTGCGGGAACTGATTGCCCGACTGCCCGGCGAGAACTTTCTCTTTTACGGGGACGATAAAAATGCGCCCTACGGCATCAAAACGGTGGATCAGGTCCGCACTCTTGCCGAGGATTGTGTGGAGCATCTGATGGCGTGGGGCCCTCTGAAGGCGGTGGTCATCGCCTGCAATACGGCAACGGGCGCCGCCGCAGGCTATCTGCGGGAAAAGTATCCCGATCTGATTATCATCGGCGCCGAGCCTGCCCTGAAGCCGGCGGTAAGATATAAGGAACACTCCCGTGTACTGGTCATGGCGACCCCATTGACATTGCAAACGGTGAAATTCAAGGAGCTGGAAAGACGGGTCGGAAGGGACAGTACCGTTCTGGAACTGCCCTGTCCCGGACTGATGGAGTTCGTGGAGAGGGGTATTGTGGACGGGGAAGAACTTTTGACTCTTCTGCACACCCTTCTGGATCCCTATGTGGGCAAGGTGGATTCGGTGGTGCTGGGATGCACCCACTATCCCTTTCTTCAGAAGGCGATTTCCGGGATTCTGGGACAGGGCGTCCCGCTGTTTGACGGCAATGAAGGGATTGCCGCCGAGACCGCCCGTCGGCTGGCGGAAAAGGGACTGCTCAGCGACAATCCCATCGGCTCTGTTCACTACGATACCTCTTCCAAGAATCCGGGGACGAGAGAAATCGCCATGAAGCTGCTTCAGATCTGATCGCTGATGCAGGATCGCTTGTAACCATCAGATGTTGACCCGACAGCAGAACGGATTCCTCAAATCCGAAAGGGCGATGTACTTGTCGGGGTAATCAAATAAATGAGAATTCCCACAGCTCTGACAAACGGTTTGTGGGAATTTCATTTTTATAGGCAGAAGAAACGGCTAAAAAGGCTCCCTTGTGTAAAGGGAGCTGAGGCTGTCGAAAAAGACTAAAGTGATTCGCAAATTGCGCAAAAGTTTTCGTCCACCTTTTTTTAAAAGGCGGCAACCGCAGAGATGCACAAACGCATCTCTGCGCTGGTCAAGGGCGCGTAGCCCTTGTCGCCCTGCCGAGCTTGCTCGGGATGCGCAGAGCGCGAAATCTCCCGGCCCTTTTCTTTTTGCTGAGCTTTTTCTTTTGGGCCTATATAGGCAAAAGAAAAAGCGGACGAACGGCTTTGGACAATTTTACCTCTGTTGAGAAGGTAATTAGTCTTTTTCGACAAGCTGGGCTCCCTTGTGTAAAGGGAGCTGTCAGCGAAGCTGACTGAGGGATTGTTCCACGCTGCGGTCTACATATTCGCAAACACCTCGGAAGTTTTAGTGCATCTCCATATTCGGTATTCTAATGACCGTCAATCCGTGCATTTATGTAGTTGGGAGAATATCTTTATTGTGTTTCCTCTGCATTACAATCCCACCGTCACGGCTTCGCCGTGACACCGCCCTTTACACCATGGAGGCTTTGGTCTCAGCTGAATATTTATTGTTTGTAACGATATTGAGAAAAGGATTTTGGGGAATTCTTTCCCTTTTTTTCAAAAAGCTATTGACAAAACATATGTTCGCATGGTATAATAGCCCCGTTCGAATATCGGGAGCATATCTGTCCGTCGGTAACGGGGAAATCTTTCTGTGACAAAGGGATTTTGCCCTGTTTGCATGGGTATGATAGGATGTGTTGCCCTTTGTCGGGTGCTGACTGACGCACCGAAGGGTAAATGTGCAGAAAGGCACGGTTGAATATGTCAAGTAAATCCATTGTCATCAAGGGCGCAAGAGTCAATAATCTCAAAAATCTGTCGCTGGAGATTCCCCGTGACAAGCTGATCGTCTTTACGGGACTGTCTGGATCGGGAAAATCCTCGCTGGCGTTTGA
>JBJDZJ010000004.1:0-25014 GCA_051867915.1 Eubacteriales bacterium | reverse complement strand
CAACACCGTTTTACAGCTGAAACTGCATCTCAGGCAGTCGATGATCAATCTGATTCTGCTTCTCGTCATCGGCTGTTGCAATCCGTCCTTCCTTCTGTACTATCTGGGTTTTGTCGGCGCCTTTTACACCGTATTCCTTCCGAAAATCCGGAAAATGAGGGGACAGGGCTTCGGTCCGCAATGATCTTCCACATAACCGTAAAACGGCACCCCGCTGATTCACAGGCTGTTTTGCCATCTTCGGCTATCTGCCGATCAACAGAAAGGGTTTCGCATTTATGAAACACCGTTTAAAGCATCTCTTTCGCTTCCCATCGGTTCACCCCGTCGTGCTGATCTTTCCGTCGGTGTTGGCTCTGCTGATTTTGCAGTATCTGACGCTCTACACCGAAATCAACAATTTACTCTGTTTTGTTGTTGTCTCCCTGGCCTATATTCTGACCGTCTTTCTGATCTCCCGTTTATCCAAAAGAAAGGCGGGAAAGTACCGAGGCATCGGAGATATGCCCGACCCGCTGGATCACGATGTGAACGCCGCACTTTACAATGAAATCAAAGCGCCCATCCTCGCCTGCGATCTGTACGGGATCATCTGCTGGGGAAACCGTGCCTTTCATGAGCTTGCCGCCGGTATGGACACGCCTCCCGGCTGGTTTTCGGATGTTGCCGGTATGGGAATCGACGATGTCCGGAAGCTGCTGGACGACGGACAAAGCTGTCTCGTGCATCTGCTGGACCGGACATACAGCATAGACTGTACCCTGATCGGAGAGGGCAAGAACCGTCTCTATCTGACCACCTGGTACGATCAGACCGAATACGAGAATCTCAGGCAGGTCATGGAGGATAACGAGGCTTTGATCGCCTACATCTACATTGACAACCTGTCCGAGCTGTCTCAGATCGAAAAGGTCAACATCAGCTCCGCTTCTGCCGACGCCGAAAAGATTCTCTACGACTGGGCGGCCGAAATGAACGGAATCCTGATTAAATACGAGAACGAGAAGTACATTCTCTTTTACAAGGCCGCCTATCTGTCGAAAATGGTTGACACCGGCTTCGACATTCTTTCCAGAATCCGGGAGGTTCGGGTCGGCTCCAGCTATCTGCCGCTGACCATCTCCATCGGTACCTCGGCGGTGGGTCAGACCTTTACCGAAAAGAATACCAACGCCTACTCCGCTCTTGAATTCGCTCTTGCCAAAGGCGGCGACCAGGCCATCGTCAAAACCGACGAAGGCAGTAAAATCTTCGGAGGCATGACCAAGACTTCCCAAAAGCGTTCCTCTGTTAAGTCCCAGACCATTGCTAGGGCGCTGTCTGCCTATATCTGCAACGCCTCCAATGTCCTGATTATGGGACACCGAACCCCCGATTTCGACAGCATCGGCTCCTGCGTCGGCATGGCACGGCTCTGTATGTATCTGGGCACGCCCTGCAAAATCGTGATCGACCGTGAATGCTCCAACATCACCAAGTGCTTCGGTCTGCTGAAGGATCTTCCCGAATATGAGAATATGTTCATAAGCAAGGACGAAGGTCTGCAAAGCATCCAGCTGAATTCACTGATGGTCATCTGCGATGTCAACAATTCCCGTCAGTTTGAATGTCCCGAACTGCCGGAGCGGGTGGGAAATGTGGTTTACATCGACCACCACCGCATGACCGAAGAATTCAGCACGCCCCCGCTGCTCAGCTATATCGAGCCGTCGGCTTCCTCTGCCAGCGAACTGGTTTCGGAAATTCTGGAGCAGGTCAACGACCGTATGCTCAAGCCTCAGGAAGCCAACCTCATGTATGCGGGCATCGTTCTGGACACCAAACATTTCGTCATCAACACCGGCGTGCGTACCTTTGAATCCGCCCGCTATCTGCGCAGTCTGGGCGATCCCAGCGAAACGAGAGAGCTGTTCAAAACCGGCATTGATGAGATCCGGCGCGAGTCCAGATTCTCCATCAACGATGAACCCTATCGCGGGCATATCATGATCGTCACCAGCGATTATCCCGACAACAACGATTCCGACATCACCCTTGCGGCAAAAACCGCCGACAAACTGCTGGACATCGACGGAATCGACGCATCCTTCGTCATTTTGCGGCTGCGGGACGCCTTCCGGATTTCGGGCAGATCATCGGGTTCCATAAATGTGGAAAAGATTCTGCAAAGGCTGGACGGAGGAGGACATTTCAATGCCGCCGCCGCACAACCCAAGGACATTGACGAAAATACCACCATTGATGAAATCAGGGAGCGGCTGATTCATTCCATCGACATCTTCCTGGACCAGGAACTGGTCAAGGACGACAGCGACTCCCGATAAGCACCCAAAATCAGACCTATCAGAAAGGATTGAACGAAGATGAAAGTGATTTTATTACAGGATGTCAAACCCCAGGGAAAGAAGGGCGACATCATCAATGTATCCGACGGATACGCAAGAAATTTCCTTTTCCCCAAAAAGCTGGCAACGGAGGCCACTCCTGCGGCGATCAACGAAATCAAGAACCGCGCCGCATCCGCAAAGTACAAGATTGAGACCGAGCGCGCGGAGGCAAAAGCCCTTGCCGACAAGATTTCCGGGCTGGAAATCGACATCGCCATTGCGTCGGGCAGTGACAACAAGCTCTACGGTTCTGTCACTTCCAAAGAAATTTCCGAACAGCTGGCAAAACAGCACGGAATCACCGTTGACAAGCGCAAGATCGTACTGGACAAACCCATCAAGACCTACGGAATCTACAATCTGGATGTGAAGCTGTACACCGATGTAACCGCCAAGCTGAAGGTTGAAGTCCACAATGTAAAGTAAGATGGCTATTGAGAATATGATTCGAAAGCTCCCCTTCTCGCTGGAGGCGGAGCAATCGGTTCTGGGATCCATTCTGATTGATCCCGAAACCTTGAATGAGGTTGCGTCGATCCTTTCATCAGAGGACTTCTATCTGGAAGAGCATCGGGAAATTTACAGCGCCATGCAGAAGCTCTTCCTGCAAAGCCGACAGATTGATCCCGTGACCCTGATGGACGCTCTGGTTCAGGAAAAGGTCTACGATTCCGAGCAGTCCAAAAACTACATCCGCACCATCGCCGAAATCGTTCCCTCCTCCTCCAACATCCGGGACTATGCTACCATTGTCCGGGACAAAAGTCTGCTCAGAAAGCTGATCGAAGTCGCCTCTGAAATCACGGAGGACGCCTATGCGGAGCAGGATTCTGCCTCCGATATTATCAATTCGGCTGAAAGCAGAGTCTTCCAGATCGCTCAGACCAAGGAACAGCACGATTTTACCCATATCCGTGATGTCATTCTGACAACCTACAAGCAAATCAAGGATGTTGCCGACAACAAGGAAGACGCCGTGGGAACGCCCACCGGATTTTCCGGTCTGGACAGCGTTCTGGTGGGTATGGGCAAAAGCGACCTGATCCTGGTAGGCGCCCGCCCCGGTATGGGTAAAACCTCCTTTGCGCTGAATGTGGGCGTCAATGTTGCCAAGCAAAGCGGAAAGCGGGTCTGCGTCTTCTCTCTGGAGATGTCCAAGGAACAGCTGGTTTCCCGAATGCTGTCCTCGGAGGCGCTGATCGAAAGCAACACCATGCGAAGCGGAATGTTGAGTCCGGACGACTGGGACAAGCTGGCTCAGGCGTCTTCCGTACTGTCCGAAACCGAAATCTACATCGACGACACCTCCAACATCACGGTTACGGGTATGAAGGCAAAACTGCGAAGAGTGAAGAATCTGGGACTGGTCATTGTGGACTATCTGGGTCTTATGCAGTCGGATCGGAGAATCGAAAACCGGGTTCAGGAGATTGCGGACATTTCCCGAAATCTCAAGGTCATGGCAAAAGAGCTGATGGTTCCCATCATCTGCTGTGCACAGCTGTCCCGAGGTCCCGAGTCGAGAACCGACAAACGCCCCATGCTGTCCGATCTGCGTGATTCGGGTGCCATCGAGCAGGACGCCGATGTGGTTCTCTTCCTTTATCGGGATGAATACTATAATGACGATCCCGAAAAGCAGAATACCGCCGAAATCATCGTTGCCAAGAACCGTCACGGCGGAACCGGAAAGGTCAATGTGGGATGGTTCGGAAAGTATACCAAATTTACAACGCTGGATACGCGTGAAGAAAACGGTTAATCCTATGGAAAATGCCAGCCTGACAGTCACCCGCAAATTTCACGAAATGACCGAGGAACATCAGATGCTCGGATGTTCCTCGGTTGTCCTTGCGCTCTCAGGCGGAGCGGACAGCACGGTTCTGCTGTCCCTTTTGCATACCGAGTGCAGGATTCGGGGAATCTCGCTGTATGCCATCCACATCCACCACGGCATCCGTGGAGAGGAGGCGGATCGGGATGCAACATTCTGCCGAATGCTGTGCGAGTCGCTGTCTGTTCCCCTTGAGACAGTGAAGCTCGACATTCCCGACCTTGCCAAACGGGAGAAAAAAGGACTGGAAGAATGCGCAAGAGAGCATCGGTATCAGGTGATTGAGGACTTTCGGAAGCGCCAAAACATCGACCGGATCGCCACCGCTCACAACGCCGACGACAATCTGGAGTCCCTGCTCTTCCATCTGACAAGGGGTGCCGCCACGGGAGGTGCGATGGGAATCGCACCGGTCAGAGGCAGAATCATCCGTCCCCTGCTTCTCTGCACGAAAGAGGAAATCCTTGCCTATGCCCATGAGATGGGGCTTTCCTATGTAACCGACAGCACCAACGCCGACACCGCCTATACCCGGAATTATCTGAGGAGCGAGATTCTGCCCCGTCTTCGTTCGATCAATCCCAGGGTATCGGAAGCGGCCATGCGCTATTGCCGCTATCAGCGTGCGGACAGCGAATATCTGGACCGCATTGCCGAAGGCTGGATGGGAATCAACGATTGCAGAAGTCTCTCCCGGCTGGCCCCCCCGATTCTGCGGCGGGTTCTTCAGCGAAAGTATGCCGACAGCACGGGAAATCCTTCCATGCCCGCCTCCCAGACCGACGCACTTCTGAAACTGGTGGCAAATTCAAAAGAGGGCAGTTCCCTCTCTTTGACCGGAGGCTATGCGGTCATCCGTCAGGGGCGGCTGGAATTTTGTCGGGAGTTTCCCAAGCAGGAAAAGATCGAGTTCTGTTATCGGCTGCACATGGGGGAGAATCCCATTCCGGAAGCGGATGCGCTGATCTGCCTGTACCCCCAAATCGGCGAGGTTGAAGAAAAATCAATAAAAGAAAAACAAAATATTTACAAATTATTTATACACAGATCATTTGCCTTTGATAAAATAGGTGCTGATAATCTTTTGGTTCGAAACAGAGCGGACGGCGACAGGATCCGGTACGGAGGAATCTCACGGAGCGTTAAAAAGCTCTTCTGGGAAAAAAAGATTCCCATTGACAGACGGGATAAAATCCCGATCATCTGTCAGAAGGATGAAATCCTTTGGATTCCCGGTTTTCCCTTATGCGACCGCATACGGTCAGAGACCGCATCCGGGCAACTTCACCTCTGCTATTTCAGTAACGACGGCTGTTAGACCGTGCTGATTGTTTCAATACACATTCCATTTTCGGGAGGAATCTATGAAGGGTAGTAACCTGATCAAAATTATTATGTGGATCGGCGTTTTCGCTGTCTGCATCGCTGTCGCATCCTTTCTTTTAGGCGGCGGCAACAGCGACAAAATAAAATATGACGATATCGTCGGCTATTTTCACAATATCGGCAGCAGCGATGAAAACGCCGTTGCAGTCAAGGATTTCACCCTGACCAGCAAGAATCAGTTGACGCTGGAGTTGACCGACGGCAAAAAGGTCGAAACCGTGCTTCAGGACCGAACCCGGTTTTATGAGGATTGCTGGGACTATATCTTTGATGAAAACGGCAATGTACGGGTAGACGAAAACGGAAACGCTCTGGTTGAATTTGATCTGGAAGAACCGGTTACCTTCCCCGCATGGTTCTCAGCCCTTCCTTATATCATTATTCTGGTCGTATTCATCGTTTTCTGGGTCTATATCATGAAGCAGGCCGGCGGCGGCAGCGGATCGAGAATCAACAGTTTCGGAAAATCCAGAGCCAAAGTCACGGTAGCCAGCGACAAGAACAAGGTTCTCTTCACCGATGTGGCCGGTGCGGATGAGGAAAAACAGGAACTTCAGGAAATCGTGGAATTTCTGAAGGATCCGACCAAATTCACCAAACTGGGTGCAAAAATTCCCCACGGCGTTCTGCTTGTGGGCCCTCCCGGTACCGGTAAAACTCTGCTCGCCAAGGCTGTTGCCGGCGAGGCAGGCGTTCCCTTCTATTCTATTTCCGGTTCAGACTTTGTGGAAATGTATGTAGGTGTCGGCGCATCCCGTGTCCGCGACCTGTTTGATGTCGCCCGCAAGAATCCCGCATCCATCGTCTTCATCGACGAAATTGATGCCGTCGGAAGACACCGTGGAGCAGGACTCGGCGGCGGTCACGATGAAAGAGAACAGACTCTGAACCAGCTGCTGGTCGAAATGGACGGATTTTCCGGCAATGAAGGCGTCATCGTCATCGCCGCCACTAACCGTCCCGACATTCTGGACCCTGCCCTCCTGCGTCCCGGACGCTTTGACCGTCAGATCACCGTCAACTATCCCGACATTCGCGGGCGTGAGGAAATTCTGAAGGTTCACGCCAAAAACAAGCCCTTTGAGGAGTCTGTGGATCTCAGCGTGGTTGCTCGAAGCACCCCCGGATTTACCGGTGCCGATCTTGCCAACCTTTTGAATGAGGCTGCCCTTCTGGCGGCAAGACGGGGTAAAGCACTGATCGGCATGAACGACATCGAGGATGCCACCATGAAGATCATTCTCGGAACGCAGAAAAAATCCATGCGCAGAAAGCCCGATGAAATGTACAAAACCGCCATTCACGAGGCCGGCCATGCGGTTGTCTGCCACCTGCTGCCCACGCAGGATCCCGTTCATCTGATTACCATTATCCCCTCCGGTCGGGCGCTGGGCGTGACCGTCCACATTCCCGAGGACGATCAGTACAGCGTATACAAGATTCAGCTCAAGGAACAAATTGCCGTTTGCATGGGCGGAAGAGTGGCGGAAGCCATCTCCTTCGACGACATTTCCGGCGGTGCCTCCGGCGACATCCAGCAGGCCAGCGAAATCGCCAGAAAGATGGTCACGCAGTACGGTATGAGCGACCGTCTGGGTCCCGTTGCCTTCGGATCCGGTCATACTGAGGTATTTTTGGGCAGAGAGCTTGGAGACGAGTGCAACTATTCGGAGGAAACCGCACGGATCATCGACGAAGAGGTTCGCAACATCATAAACGAAGCCTATGCTCTGGCTGAGTCAATTCTGCGAGCAAATCTTGACAAGTTGAAATTCGTCGCCGACTTCCTTATGAAGAACGAGACCATGGACGAAATTCAGTTCAAGGCTCTGATGGACAATGATCCTCAGCCCACCATGGAGGAACTGGAAGCCATGATGGACGAGAGGCGTCGTAAGAGTCAGGCGGAGAACGAAGCTCAGGAAGCCCGCCTGAAGGAAAAGGCCGCCGAGGAAGAACGGCTTCGCAAGGAAAAAGAAAGAGAGGAAGCCGAACGGGAGCGCCGCCGTCAGGAAGAAATGACGGATATGCACGGAAATCACCGTCCCAAGGATTTCTTCTCGGATCCGGATGACGGTCCGTCGGACGATAACGACAAATCCGACAAATAAAGTTTTGGCTTATTGAACACAGAAAAAACACCTTTTTGATAGGGATTTCCCATCAAAAAGGTGATTTTCTTGTCATTTCATCCCAAAAGCTCTTTCAGTTTCTTTTCTGCAAGACCGTTGTCGGGTGTCAGGAGCAAAATCACACAGGATCCCCTTCGAACGATCTCTCCCGATGCGACGACCGCCTCATAGCCCTCGCAATCGTAAAGATAGACATCCGGCCGCTGAAGCAAATTCAACCGCCTGCGCAGGATTTTTTCCACTTCTCCCGCTTTTCCGTTTGAAATCGGGCGATACACATGAATTTCGAATATCTGATCGTCGGCGGACAGACAGACGGCGAAGTCCTCACACAGTTCTGTGGGATCCATTCCGTCGTACAAAAACATTATTTTTTCCTCGCTGAGATCATTCTGTCCCGATGCTTTGCTGAAATAGATTTTGCAGTCGGTTTTCTGACCATAGCATTCCAGCAGATGAGCAAGAAGGTCGGTACAGGTGTACCCATCCCCGTTGCAGGCGGACAACACCAAACCGAGCGCCAGTATCATCAGGCATCCGAACCTGAATATTTTCATCAATGCCATCGCTCCCTTCTCTGTCTATTCTATTCCTGAAAATTAACAAATAGACACTTGACAGCGGCGGTAAAATCGAATACAATAGAGAAAAGCATCCGTAAATTCAAAATGAAATTTGCGCCGATTCTCCCTAAATGCGCTGTTGCATACCGATTCTGTTTTGAAAAGGCAGGTTGACTGAATGAAAAAAATTTTTATCAGAATCCTTGCGGTTCTGCTCCTTTTTATACCTACCTATTTGTCGATCTATTTCTATCTGTCTGCAAAGGACGATCCCGTTGACGAAAACTCGGTTTATGCTGTGGATTTTCTGGACACCAGAGGAAACACGACCCATTATGAAACATCCGACCCCGAATGGTCCGAACTGATTGATCTTCTGATGACCGTCCACGACTCGGCGAAAAACACCGGATCCCTGCCCTCCGATCTGACTGGTTCCCCCTGCATTACCGTTACCTATTACAGCTACGACCTGAAAACCGACTACAAATACTATTTTTCACCGGGGAAACCCAGCAACAGCTATTATCTGGACCAGGACGGAAATGCCTACCGAATTGATGCTACCGAAGCCATCAAATTTCTGGACAGCGACTATTCCCTCTGCCTGTATGACGGTTCCGTGACACCGATTCTAACCGTTCTCGGCAGTGAAATTCCGGCACAATCCCTTGATTGGAGTTATTACAGTTACAGCAATCTGGAACACAAGGTCCCTCTTTCCGAAGATGACAGGAAACAGCGATCCCTTGAATCCTCCTACCGCAGTTTCGAAATGAGTTTCGACAAACTGCCGGACGAGGCGTCCGTATCTTTGACCGATGCCAAGGGCAACTCTCTCTTTGAGGGCAGTCTGTCCGAGTTTCAGGCATCCTCCGTCATTCGGGATACCGTCCGCTCTGATACCGATCTGACCTTTCATATTGAGGCAAGCTGGGAACAGGGATACGGCAACAATTCTGCGGGGAATGCCGAGTATCTGTTCACCGTTCACTTTCTCTTCGACCCTGCCGCCGATTTCTGGCTCGGGGAAAACACGGTAGAGGCAGGCGAATTTGTTGTGATCTCGGGGGAATATGTGGAGGATCTTCAGGCGATTCAGGTCACCACCACTCCAGCACTGTCGTCCTCTCCTATTTTCTTTACAGACGGCGACAAGGTCAGAGGCATTCTCCCCATTGACCCGAATATGGTCTCGGCGGAAACCGAGTTTGTGATCCGGATTCAGTATCACACCGTTCAAAAGGAACTGAAACTGAGCGTCCTTCCCTCTTCTGCATCGGTCAAGGTCCGCAAGTACAATTACAGCGATCTGATCGATCTGTCCACCCGCAGTCAGGAAAATCTGGAGTTATTTACCCGGCTGATTGCCGATCTGCCCTACGAACAGCAGATTTATTTCACAGGCGCCTTTCGGAAGCCCGATGAAAATCAGAACCGTGCCAGATTCGGTGACACCGTCAACAACGGTACGGCATCCGATCAGTTCATTTCAAACGGCATTGCATGGGTCAGCTATAAGGGCGATCCGATATATGCCGCTAACAGCGGAAAAGTTCTCTATGTAGGCGAAACCGCAATGGGCGGTCTGACCCTGATTATCGACCACGGACTCGGACTGCGCACGGTCTACTACTGTCTGGGAGAGGTCAAGGTTGCCGTCGGAGATATGGTGACATCCGAGACGCTGATCGCTACCGGCGGCGGAAAATCGGGATACACTGACGGTCACACCTGCTATCTTGAATTCTGGGTCGGAAGCACGCCGGTTGCCTACTATTCCATTGTAGAGGGCGGACGGACCGGTGAAATCCAATTCGGAGAACCGTAATGAAACTATGAAAAACAAGAAAGCAACCGATAAAAGAAAAAAAGATAAAAAGATTGAAAAAAAGCGGGATGTGCTTCACATCCTTCTGGTCACCCTCATCGTACTGTTCCTGCTCTACTATCTGATCTTGGGTTTATTCAGCGGATTCGGATCTGCCAATATCTTCATCTGGCCCTTCTTCACTGCCTTCCTGCTTGCCTTTGTCCTGATCCGGAAAGCATGGAAAAAGGGAAAAATCCGCATCCCCAAATGGATCCGGATCGGATTTTATTCACTGCTTGCCGTCTGTTTCGCCTTTTTTGGATTTGTGGAGATCTGTATCTGTTCGCAGTTCTCATCCAATGCGCCCGAGAATGTCGATTATATCATCGTTCTGGGAGCCGGCGTTCGGGGCGAAACGCCATCCCTGATCCTTTCCGCACGGATTGACGCCGCATACAACTATCTGACGGACAATCCCGACACAATCTGCATTGCAACGGGCGGTCAGGGTTCCGGTGAAGACATATCCGAGGCGGACTGCATCAAAAAAGAGCTGATCTCAAGGGGGATTGATGAATCCCGCATTTTAACGGAGGATCAGTCCACCGACACCTCCGAAAACCTGAAATACAGTCAGAATCTGATCGCCGACAAAAATGCGTCTGTCGCCATTGTCAGTTCGAATTTTCATGTTTTCCGTGGGAAAGCACTGGCAAGACGGTGCGGATTCGAACAGATCTACGGCATATCCGCTCCGATTCCGCCGGGGCTTCTGCCGCATTACATGGTACGGGAATTTGTTTCGATTGTGGTAGACACCCTTTCCGGCAATACTGCATTTTAACAAGCGTCTTTGACGGTCCCGACAAAAACGGAGCGTCCTCTGCATAAAGCAGGGGACGCCTCCTTCGTTCTTCAATTCAATTCCCGACGGCCGTCCAGGGCTCGGAAGAGGGTGACCTCGTCCGCATACTCCAGATCAGCGCCCACCGGAACACCGTAGGCAAGTCGGGTGGTCTTGATTCCCAAGGGCTTCAGGAGCTTGGTCAGATACAGTGCCGTCGCCTCTCCCTCAATGGTGGGATTGGTCGCCACAATGATTTCACGGATTTCCTCGTTGTTCAGTCTGGCAAGCAGTTCCTTGATCCGAAGCTGTTCGGGGCCTACGCCGTTCATAGGCGAAAGTGCGCCGTCCAGAACATGATAGCGTCCGTGATAATCCTTCACCCGCTCAATGGACATAACCGCCCGGACATCCTCCACTACGCAGATCACAGGATCACGGGTCTCGTCCTTGCAGACCGAGCAAAGCTCATCCTCGCAAAGATTGTTGCAGATGCGGCAGCGCCTGACCTTGGTCTTGGCATCCAGAACCGCCTGTGCCAGCTCTTCGGCCTCCTCCGGACTTTGATCCAGAACGGCAAGTGCATAACGGGTTGCCGTTTTTCTGCCGACTCCCGGCAGTCTGCCGAACTGCTCAATCAGCCTTTCAAGCGGAAGTATGTATTCAGACATATCAGAACAATCCGGACATTCCGGGGACATTCATGCCGCCGGTGATCTCGGTCATGGCTTCTTCATTGACGGTCTCGACCTTCTTTATTGCCTGATTGACTGCGGCAACCAGAATATCGGACAGGGTTTCAATATCGTCGGGATCCACAACCTCGGGAGAAATCGAAATAGACTGAATCTCCTTTTTGCCGTTGATCTTCACCATGACGGCTCCGCCGCCCGCCTGAATCTCGTACTCCATCTGATCCAGTTCGGCCTGCTTGGCCTCCATATCAGCCTGCATCTTCTGTGCCTGCTTGATCATGCTCTGCATATTTCCGGGTCCTTTATTGAATCCTTCGGGTAATCTTGATTTCATGGTTTCATTCATCCTTTTCAAAGAATAATTTTATTTTTTCTCCGCATTCGGTTAAAAATACGGAAATTCAGGTCATTAAAAATCATCCAGCAAACTGCTTTTCTCACTTACACGGGGTCTGACCCTGAAAATCACCTGAGAAAGCGGATCTCCGACCGACCGTGACAGTGCAGCCAGTGCCTCGGCTCCGTGGACGGCTTCCAACATGGTCAGAGCAAAGGAATCGGTCAGATTGACATACAACCGTCTGCCCGACGGGTCAATCATGGCGGTCGCCTTGCGAAGATAGGGGGCCTCCGCCACATGAATCTTCTCAAACTGATCAATCAGATCGGCAAAGCCGGTATATTCGGTCAGCGACGGTTCGGGTTCGGCAGGGCTGTCCTTTGTCACCGATATGTGCGGGGTCGGATTCTCTTTCTTCCCATTGTCCTGCATGGGTGCAGGCGTTGAGATGGGAGCGGCAGTCACACCGGAAACCATCAGAGCCGTCAGTTTTTCCTCAAGCTCGTCAATTTTGGCGGCCAGCGCCTCGTTGGAATCACCGGTGGCTTCACCGCACATCCGAATCAGCGTGACCTCTGCGGTAATCCGTTTGTCCGCACCCTTGGACATGGACAGGCAGGCGGATTCCAGCAGTTTGGAGTGATAAACCAGCGTACCGTAGCGGAAAGCGGAGGACAACCGGATGAGATCGGAAAGTTCGGCATCGGACACATCGAGAATCTCCTTGGAGACTTCGCTGGCGGCGTTGACACCCAGCGCTTTTCTGACCATCATGTCCCGATAGAAGGAAGCAAGATCGTTCAAGAAAACTGCCAGATCGCAGGAAGAACGGTGAATCCGTGCCACTTCTTCAAAGATGGTGCGATAATCGTGGGTTCGGATGGCATCGACGACCTTGGTGACCCCTGCCCGTCCGACCACGCCGGAAATCTCTCCGACGCGCTGTGCCGTCACCGACTGTCCGTCGGCAGAACAAAGCTCCAGAAGGCTGACGGCATCCCTCATTCCGCCCTGGGACAGCTTGGCAATCAGTCTGGCGCCGTCTTGGGTCAGGTCAATGCCCTCTTCTTTGGCAATATAGGCAAGCCTGTCCATGATGGTTGCAACGGGAATGCGACGAAAATCGAATCGCTGACAGCGGGACAGGATGGTGGCGGGAATCTTTTGCAGTTCGGTGGTCGCCAGAATGAAAATGACCCGTGAGGGCGGCTCCTCCAGCGTCTTCAGAAGCGCATTGAAAGCGCCCTCGGACAGCATATGAACCTCGTCAATAATGTACACTCGGGTTCCCATCTCGGAAGGGGTGAAGATCACTTCTTCACGGATGTCCCGGATGTAATCCACGCCGGTATTGCTGGCTGCATCCATCTCAAGCACATCCAGCGATGCGCCCGCATCAATTGCACGGCAGGTCTCACACTCATTGCAGGGATCGCCGTTTGACAGGTGCTTGCAATTGGCGGCTTTGGCAAGAATTTTTGCACAGGTGGTCTTACCGGTTCCCCTTGAGCCGCAAAAAAGATAGGCGTGATTCAGTCTGCCTTCTTCCGCCTCATGAGCCAGAACCTTGGTAATATGATCCTGACCGACAACCTCCGAAAAGGTTCTCGGACGCCATTTTCTGTACAACGCCTGATGCAAAACGATTCACCACCTATATGCCTTGAGCAAAATGAAAAAAGGATATAAAATAAGACCATACACCGTTCTTCGAACAAGACTGCATATGCGGTAAAGGAGCCGTATGCTCCGGACAGGCGAACCTGTGGCACATCGCCGAAACCGCTTAATGCTGCTTGGTTCCCCACCTGACATGGTTCACGGGTGACGATTGCACAGGACCCATCCTTCAACACATACTAACCCGATTCAGACCATACACAGCTTGCCCTCAGAAACGGAAACCACCCCTGCTGTAGCGGATTGCAGGTAACAAGGCACCGCTATCTCCCCGGCCGGTATGGCCTTATTTTATATCCTTTTATTCATGAGTGTGGGAGGAAACTCCTCCCGACATTCATAGTATATCACATTTCCCCGGCATTTTCAAGAGTTTTGCAAAAGTTTTTTGTAAACTTCCTATAAACAATCCTTTTCCTTGACTCTGCCGGGGATTTGCCTATTCATTGAAATACCGATTGATCGCAGAATCGCATTGTGTTTCGGACCGATTCAACAGCATCCCCTGTTTTATTTTGCGTTCATCTTCAGATAAGCGTTGATGAATCCGTCGATATTTCCGTCCATCACCGACTGAATATTGACCTCTTCATAGGAGGTGCGGGTATCCTTCACCAGCGTATAGGGCATGAACACATAAGAGCGAATCTGTGCGCCCCATTCGATATTGGCCTTGATTCCCTTGATGTCGTCGATTTTCTGGAGATTCTGCTGAATCTTGATTTCCATCAGCTTGCTCTTCAGCATCCGCATAGCCGTCTCCTTATTCTGAAGCTGGCTTCGCTCGGTCTGGCAACCGACCACGATTCCCGTGGGAATATGGACAATACGGATGGCGGAGTCGGTTTTATTGATATGCTGTCCGCCTGCGCCGCTGGAACGGTGCGCCGTTACCTCAATCTCATCGGGACGGATCTCAATGGAGCCGTCGTCCTCCATTTCGGGCATAACCTCAACAGAGGCAAAGGAAGTCTGCCGTCTGCCCGAGGCATCAAAGGGAGACACCCGAACCAGACGGTGAACACCGTTCTCGCTCTTCAGAAATCCGTAGGCATTGGTTCCCTCCACCCGTATGGTGGCAGACTTAATGCCCGCTTCGTCGCCGTCCAGCCAATCCACCAGCTTAACGGTAAAGCCCTTCTTCTCTCCCCAACGGGTGTACATCCGATAGAGCATCAGAGCCCAGTCCTGGGCCTCGGTTCCGCCTGCGCCGGGATGGAAGGTCAGAATCGCGTTGTTGGCATCGTATTCTCCGGTCAGAAGCGCCGTCAGACGCATGGTTTCGGCGGCTTCCTCAATCTCGGTCTGCTCTGAAAGTACCTCGTCGGTGAAAGATTCGTCATTCTCCTCAATGGCAAGCTCCGCCAGCGAAATCGCATCCTCCAGACGGCTTTCCAGAGCATGAAAATCCTCGACCTTTTTCTTGAGCTGTTTGAGTTCCTGCAGGGTCTTTCCCGATTTTTCGGCATTCGACCAGAAATCGGGTTCATAGGTCATTTTATCCAGTTCTTCGATCCGAAGCTCGGTCGCTTCGATCCGAAGGGAATGGTACAGTTCGGACACATCCGAACGCATGGCTTTTAACTTAATTTTTGCCTCTTCCAATTGTATAATCACAGATAGTTCCTCCGAATAACTTCAAAAATATGGACTCTGACTGAAAAATTCGGACGGCGTCAGAGAAATCCCACCGGACAGCTGTTATAGGTTCCGAAATGAAGGGTGGGATCACATTCCATCGCAAGCGCACGAAGACGCTCCAGCACCGGAAATTCGGTATAATGGTGCCCTGCCAGAATCAGATTGATACCCGCATCGGCGGCGTCAAGCTCGCTGTGATGCCCCATTTCGCCTGTCAGATAGGTATCGGCTCCCGACGCAATGGCCGAAGGAAGGTAATCCTTGCCTGCACCGCCCACCAGAGCAACTCTCTCAACCGTTCTGCCGGAGTTCACAACCTCCAGAAGATGCACACCCAGCGCCTCTTTCACCTGATCAGCAAATTCAGGAAAAGAAATCGGCTTCACCCTTCCGATTCTCCCGATTTCCTCACCGGGCAGACCGAAGGGGTGTACATCGAACAGTCCCAACCGTTCTGCCAGCACATCGTTGACCCCGCCTTCGACCGCATCCAGCCTCGTATGGAAGGAGAGAACCGAAATCCCGTTCTGCAAAAGCCGGATCAGGAGCCGTCCTGCCGGTGTCTGATCGGTCAGGGACTTTAATGGCGAAAAGATCAGGGGATGATGGGTCAGAATCAGGTCATATCCACCCATAATGGCGGCATCTGCCGTTTTATCGGTGACATCCAGCGACAAAAGGATTTTTCCGACCTTTTTCTCCGAGTCGGGACAGCACATCAGCCCGTCATTATCCCATTCACAGCGCAGAGACAGGGGGATTCGGCTGTCCAGATGCTCATACAGTTGTCTGACGGTTACCATGACCGCACTCCTCCATTTTATTCAGAATATCCTGTCGGATGGCTTCTTCCTCTTCGGAAGGATGCCCCGACCGATGAAGTCCGTCGATCCGGACATTCAGGGACGACAGAATCTGATCCGCCAGCCGATCCAGAAGCTCGCTTCCCTTCTTCAGGTTGATTTCACCAAGATAAGCCTGTGCCGGGCTGATTTCGGTTGGGACGCCCGTATAACGGACAGACAGAATCTGGTAGAGTTTGGCATCCTTTTCCAGAACCAGCTCTTCGTCCAGAATCCGAAAACCGTGTCGGCACAGATCATACCGAAGTCTGTGTGCCATGGTCATGGGCTGGAGTATCAGCTGAACCGACGGATTTTTGACATAATCCGAAGCGTTCAGAATCGAGGCAATCAGCTCGCCGCCCATGCCGCAGATCAGAATATCATCGGGTTTGTAGGTTTCGATTCCGCAAAGACCGTCGGAAAGGACGGTTTTGATCTGAGAAGTCAGCCCGCAGGCGGATATATGGGCATTGGCACGGTCCAGCGGACCTTGCCTGACATCCGATGCCACGGCGAAGGGCGTGATTCCCTTCTCCACCAGATAGATCGGCAAATAGGCGTGATCGGTTCCGATATCCGCCACTACCGAACCCTTCCGCACAAAGGACGCTGCCGCAGACAGACGGCGGGACAGCACAATCGTTTCATCATGACTCATAGACAGGGAAAACGGGGTGCCGCAGACTGCGACACCCCGGCAAGGCTGAATGCAATGCAATCAGATGTCAACAGCATCTGCGACAGCCTCACCTTTCGACTTATTTGTTCTCTTGGCTCTCAAGATACTGATTGATCTTCTCAACCAGCTCGTCGGCATCGGTACCGTGAACGGCGCAGGCATCCTCAATAGACTCGCCTCTGGAGGAAGGACAGCCCAGGCAGTGCATTCCGATCTCAAAGAAGAACTCTGCCGTATTCAAATCGTAGTCCAGAACATCGCCGATCAGACTTTCTTTCGTAACCTTCATATTTGATCTTCCTTTCGATTCATGTTGCTGTGCGAAAAACTCGCACGGTTATTCTACCACAAAAAAACGGTTCTGTCAATTCCATTTTCATATTTTTTTGGATTTTCCGTGAAAATCTTTCGACACCGACAATTTATATGGGGTAAAACCGTTCTCAAACCATCTGATCGCTGAGTTTTCTGCCGCCCAGAATATGGAAATGCAGATGATGAACGCTCTGGCAGGCGTCATCGCCGCAGTTGGAAACCACACGGTATCCGCCGGTAAGTCCCGCCTCTTTGGCAATTTCGGGTATCTTTTCGAAAATCCTTGCAACCACGGCGGAGTTCGAAGAATTGATCCCGTCAACGCTCGGAATATGCTTCTTGGGGATCACCAGAATATGGGTGGGCGCCTGAGGATTGATGTCGGCAAACGCCAGCATATACCGATCCTCATAGACCTTTTTGGAGGGGATCGTACCCTCTATGATCTTACAGAACAGGCAATCGGGATCGGCATCCGATTCCAGATACATTCTCTCGATGACAACCGGCTCCAGCGGGCGGTCATTGTAGTCGGTACGGGTATCGGCGATCTTGTCCACGATCTCGATTCCCTCCACAACCTGACCGAAGGCGGCATACTGACCGTCCAGGAAATTGCAGTCCACCTGACAGATAAAGAACTGAGAAGAGGCACTGTTGGGATCCTGAGAGCGTGCCATGGAGATAGTTCCGCGCTTATGTCGGATGGGATTTCGGACACCGTTGCCGGCAAACTCACCCTTGATCCGTTTCTGGTTGGGAGAACCCATGCCGGTACCCGTGGGATCGCCGCCCTGAATCATAAAATCCTTAATGACCCGATGGAAGATCAGTCCGTCATAAAAGCCCTGACCCACCAGCTCTTCAAAATTTGCCACCGTAATGGGGGCATCTTCGGGAGACAGTTCTATCTTAATCTTACCGTAATTTTTGATTTCCAATACAACCATGATGGAATTCCTCTCTTTTGGATATATTTATTCCGACAGAATACGGACGCTTTCAATCACAATGGAATCAACCGGGTGATCGGTGCCATCGGCAATTTCCACAGCGGCTATGGCATCCACCACATCCATTCCTTCGCTGACATAGCCGAAGGCGGCATAGTTTCCGTTGAGGTAGCCTTCCTGTTCACGGTCTTCCAGCATAATAAAGAACTGAGAGGTGGCGCTGTTCATATTATCGCCGGTTCTTGCCATGGACAGAACGCCCCGAACATGGCTGATCCGATTCTGAACGCCGTTCTCCGAAAACTCACCCTTGATTTTGGTCTGCCCCTCCAGACCGTAACCGGTTCCTGTGGGATCGCCGCCCTGAATGACAAAACCTGCCACCACCCGATGGATGGTCAGACCGTCATAGAAGCCGGAGTTGGCAAGATCCACAAAGTTCTGTACCGTAATGGGAGCCTCATCGGGCAGAAGATTCACTTTGACCGTTCCGTAATCCCTGAACACGATTTCAGCCTGAACGATTCTTCCGAAATCATGCTCATAGGGGCTGTAAAACTCATTGGACACATTCGTATCGGAGCAGGACGCCGCCGTAAACAGCAGGCAAAGAACCGCAAGGAGTGAAACGAATCTTCTGAAAAAATTACTGAGCCGCATAGACATAATCCTGAAGCATGATGTTCAGATTACCGTTCAAAGTGCGAAGATCGTCCATGAATTCCTTCTGGTTGATTCCCTTCTTGAATACGATCTGGAAGGACAGTTCGAACATGGTGCCGAAATTGCTGGATTTCACCTTTTCAAGGTGCCAGGACTTGGCATACTTTGCAAAGACCTCGTCAAACACGCCCACATAGTTCAGGCTCTCGGGAATTGTGATCTTGAGGCGCATAGCGGGGATTCTGGGAGTACCGAAGCCGATAAGGCTGAGGACGATCATAACAATGCAGATCAGAACCGTCAGGATCACTCCTGCCAGAACAAGGCCCATGCCGCAGGCAAGGCCGGAGGCCAGTGCCGTGAAGATCAGACAAAGATCCTTCGGGTCGCTCTGGGTGGTACGGAAGCGGATAATGGTAAATACACCGGCAAGGGTCAGACCTACTGCCCAGTTTCCGTTGACCAGAAGAACGACAACCGCAATAATCATCGGAAGAATAATCAGCGTAGTGGCCATTCCTCTGGAATAGCCTTCTCTGCGATTGTTGAACATATACAGCACGGCAAGCAGGATGCCGCAGACAAGGGCAGAACCCATAACAGCCAGCAGAAGCAGAAGATTCAGTTCTGTTGCGCCCAAAATATCCTTAATATTGACAATGTTAATCATACAAATTACCTAACCTTTCGTGTGGTTCTGTTTGCCTCATACGGCAGTTTATTCGTCGTCATCCGACTGAACGGAATGCAGGGCGTCCCTGCCCTTTAATCTGTACTCGTATTCCTTTCCGTACTTGGAGAAGCTGGTATTGAAGATCTGATTCTCCGAAAGGAATCTTGCCATCCACAGCGGCATGGCGTTGGGAATCTTGATTTCCATCAGGGTCTTTCCCGGCTCCAGAATCTGATCCCCGCCGTCTCCGTACTCGAAGGTGGGATGATCGTGTCTTGTCCGTATATTCCGGTCAAAGGTGACGCGGAACTCGCTGTCCTCCTTGCCGAACATGGCGATCCGGTCATAGGCGATAAACACCGATGGGGCCAGTCCGGGGTACCGTCGGAACATCATTTCGATCTCCTTGGCCACCTGAACATTGATGTAGGAATCGTCCTTCAGCTTCGGCGCCTTACCCGTTGCGGTCAGCTCCTTGGCCTCCCCGTAGCGCATGACAACGCGGCGTTTGGTCACGCATCCGTTATACTTTTTCTTGATCTCAAAAAAGACCTTCGAATCGTCATTTTCAGGGGGAAAATAGGACCGTAGTCGGAGTTTTTCCTTATACAGGGGCTTATCCGTCGAACGACCGATCAGCAGATTTTCAGGGGTGTCGTAGTAGACATTCAGAAGACCGTACACCTGCTCGTTCACACAGTATTTATCAAACACCATGTGATCCTGCAAAAAGTCCACGACCTTTCGGTACCGATCGTTATCCAACATATACTTCTTTTCATACCGTTTGAAGACTGATATCGGCAAAATCTTCACCTCCGTACCGTGCGATAGCCGGCAATCGGCAGACATTGTTAAAGAAAAGTAAAATGCAAATGAAATCTAAGAATCATTATAAAGGATAATTGTGAATTCCATGTGAACATATGGTGGATAATGACAAAAAATCTGACAGAGTGCAAAACTACACTCTGTCAGGAAAATTCAATTCTCGGATCCGTCCGAAAACAAGTCGCCGTATCGATCTTCGAGGTAGGCATCATAGCCGTCGTATACCGGATAGTTCTGTACGCCGTCAGGGAGGGTAACCACACCGACCCCTGCTCCGATGCTGTTGACGGTCAGTTCGTACTCGGTCAGAACCTCAAAAGGAATCTCACCGATAGAAGTGGACAGAGAAACGGTGGACTTCATGGAACGGATCAATCCGTTCGCATTTACGGACAGAACAACATCGCACTGCATCAGATCGGCAAGGCCGGAGGCAATTGCGCCGACATCCTGAAGATCGTCCAGATTACCGATGCTGCCCTCATTCCTTTCTTCGTCCATTTCGCTAACTGCCGCCAGAACGGCATCATAATTCAGTCCGGAACAGGTAATCACGAAGCTGCCGTCCTCGTTATAGACAATGCTCACCTCATCAAAGAATGCGGAAAGTTCATAGCCGTCGAAGGTATAGGTGTTGAAATTGATCATGGCATTCAGGGCGAGAATGGTTTCAAGATCCAGACCGTTTTGCAGCAAATCGTTCTCCGATGCCGCAATCTTGGCAGAGGACTCGGTTTCGCCGATCTTCTCACAGGTATAATAGTACCCGTCCAGATAAGCCTGATAGAGATGGGACGACTCGCTGAACTCTTCCCCGAGATAACTGCCGGAAACATCCGTATCGGTTTCAACCGCATAGGAGTAGCCGTCCTCTGCGGCATTGAACAGGACATGAACCGTCTGATCCTCCAGAGACAGAGCGCCCAGCACATTATAGGACGAATGGGAAGCCACCGACACATCCATTCCGGTGGATGCCGACATATTGTCCATGACCTTATTCCAGATCTGGGTGATGGTCATACCGTTGAAGATTCCCTGACCGACAGGACGCTCAAGCGTCGAATCTCCGGGTTCATCGGTTGTGTCGGGTTCGGAGGGAGCGGCGATAACGGGATCGGTTGTGACCTCGGGAGACGCCGCAGTGGTCTGATCGCCGGTCTGAGGTTTCTGATCGGTGGTCACAATCGGCTCAGATGTACCTTCATCGGTAGTAGAAACGGTCGTAGTTACGCCCGTCGAACCATCAGCGGATGTCGTCTGACTGTCCTTTCCTTTATCGGAATTACAGGCAACCGTCGATAATGCCAGAAGCAGACACAGAATAACAGATACTGTTTTTTTCATAATTATTAATCCTCCCGTCAGGATGCCTTCGGATAAAATCAAGCCGCCCCATAAGGCATAAATCAGGGCGGCACCGTTTGGGAAACCTGTGATTTCTATCCCTATACAGTAGGAAGACCCTCTGCATGGATTATTTTAGCAAATATGATCGGATTTGTCAAGTCCTCCGGGCAAACCCGCTGAAATTTTACAAAATTCCGAAGTTTTCGTCACATTTTGTTCCGATTTGCCTTGATCAGAAAAAAGACGATCACCGTCAGCAGGATCACGGCGGAAAGGGCAAGGCACAGGTCCAAGGTCAGCAGATTCAGGGTAAGCAGTTCAATCATGATAATCAGATTCAGCATGGAAAGTCCTCCTCCCAACAGATGTTTTTCAATCCCTTACTCTGAATCTATTATAGCACATTATGAACAATTTGTCAACATTCTTTTAAAAAATATAAGATATTTTTTTACGACAAAACGACTGAATTTTGAACTATTTTTCCTTATATCCGTCAAGACCCGACTTTTCAATGGCTTTGAAGATCCGATGTTTGAGTCCGTCGTTTTCGCGGTCCAGATTGTTCAGCAGGGTTTTGATCTTCTCACGGTCGGTATGCTTGTCCTCCGGGCAGGGGCTTTTCATCACGGGAATGGCATTATGGCGGACAAAATAGAGGACATCCTTTTCGGGCGTCAGGACCAGCGGTCGGATTACCGTAATGTCCCGCCGATCCAGGTAGGTCACCGGGGAGAAGGTTCCCAGTCTGCCCTCGTTGAAGAGATTCATCAAAAAGGTATCCAGCACATCGTCGTAGTGATGTCCCAGCGCCAGCTTATTGCAACCCATTTCCTTAGCCGCCTGATGGAGAATGCCTCTGCGCATCTTCGAACAGAGAGAACAGGGATTGGACTCCTTCCGGATATCGAAAATGATTTTGGCAAGCTCGGTGGGAACCACCCGATACTCCACTCCGATTTCCCGACAAAAATCGGAAATTGCGGAAAAGTCACTGCCCTCAAAGCCCATATCCACCGAAATTCCGCAGACCTCGTAGGATTTGGGATAAAAACGCCTCATGGCCGCAAGGGCGGCAAGCAGTGCCAGGGAGTCCTTACCGCCCGAAATGCCCACAGCGATCCGGTCTCCCTCCTCAATCATGCCGTACCGGTCTACCGCACTTCGCACCCGGGATAAAAGCCGTCTTATTTTTTCAAATTCCATTTTTTGATCCTCCATAAGATTCACATTGACCGCCAAAAGACATAGACTGAAGAAAGGAGAAGGTCTGAAAAAGCCGGAGCCTTTTTCAGACCGGAAGTATGGTGCCTTGGCAGTTTGAAAACTGCCATTTTGACGCTCAACTTCTACAATATCAGAAAGGGTTGGTCATAAATATGGCAATCAAGATTTACATTGATCAGGGTCACAATCCCACCAATCCCAATGCCGGAGCCGAGGGCAACGGTCTTCGGGAGCAGGATCTGACCTACGACATCGGCGTGCGTCTTGCCGATCTCTTACAGCAGGATCCCAATTTTGAGGTCCGACTGTCCAGACCCACACCCGAAACGGTTCTGGGAACATCCAATGCAACCTCGCTGGCGGCAAGGGTCAACGACGCCAATTCATGGGGCGCCGACTATTTTATCAGCCTTCACGCAAACGCATCCACAATCACAACCGCCATGGGCAGTGAAGCGTATGTCTTTTCCCTGCCCTCGACGGCGGGGGACTTCGGTCAGGCTCTGATTAACGGAATCACGGAAACCACCGGTATTCCCAATCGGGGCGTCTTTGCCCGTCCCACGCTCTATGTTCTGCGCAGAACCAATATGCCGGCGGTACTGGTGGAAATGGGGTTCATCACGACCCCGCAGGAGGCACAGCTTATGTCCGAACAGCCCGATCTGTACGCCACGGGAATGTACATCGGAATTCTGAACTATTTCGGACTCGGCTGATCCATACCGTCTCCCGACGGTAGTGATTGTAGCACACAACTCGCCGTTTGTCAAGGGATCGGGACCGTCGCAAAGAACAATTTGCGACGGTCCCGATCCTGATATTTGCTGTTTTTTTGCGAATTACGGTACAAGCGGAAGAAACTGCGTTCCTTCATCCTTCGTCAGGTTCCCCCGCCGAATCAGCCGCTTTGCAATCATTGCTGTTCATCGGCGCTTCCCGTAATTGTACGGACCACGGACTGAGCATAGATTCGGCTGAGAAAATCGTTGGGATGGTTGATATTATTGCCCGTCATGTGGTAGTATTCCTTGGATTCCAACAGAAGCGAATGCATGGAGGTCATCCGGACGATGGCCACATCGGAATACTTCTTCGCCACATTCTTCAGATAAGTCGCCTCAAAGGTATTCTGATTTCCCCAGAATCCCTGTGCTTCTTCATTCGGAAGCATGGTAGACACGAGAACGATCTCGGTCTCAGGCAGTGCGCTTCGAATCGCTCCGATCACCCGAAGCATATTGTTCGTATGAGCGACGGCGGTCATTCCTCCGTCGTTCATGCCGAAGGCAAGCACCACCAGATCGGGGGCGTAATCAATCACATTGGCCTGAACGGTAGCCAGCGCCCAATCGGAGTTCTGACCTGCCAATCCGGTATTGATATACCGAACCCGATCGTTTCCGTAGTACTCCCCAAGATAGGTCGCCGTCATCTGAGACCAGGAATCGGCATAGGGTTCTACACCGATAAATCCGCTGGAATTATATCCTTCGGTAATACTGTCTCCGAAGAAGAGTACCGTAACCGGATCCCCGTTGCGGAGTTTTTCGATCGTGCGGGGGAATTTCCCGCTCTGTCCTTCGGGGACATAGCGATCCCAATGCTCCAGATGGGAATAGGTCACATAGACCTGATAGCGGATGAAGGTATCTCCCTCTCCGAAACGCAGGTTGGGATGTTCGGGCAGACGGGACGGGAAAGACCCGCCGGGAATGGGTTGATCCGGATAGTACTCCTCCACCGTCATATAGGGAATGGAGGTGTCCTCGGTCAGACAGATTTTACCGTCTTTTACCTCGTAGTCTATGCCCTCCCGATACTCGGTTTTCAGATCGCAGGACCGAACCGAAAAAACGGTATCCGGAGTATAGAGCAGCGACGCTTCATCGTCCTTTCCCACGAACATAACCGATTCGTTGTAGACAATCGGCCCCTCCCAGATATACTTCATTGCGGTATCCGGATCGTATCGGTCGATCACCGCACCCTCTTCGAGAGCCGTCACCCTGCCGAATTCTGTCTCCTGTGTATCCATGCTTGTAGCGGGAGCCGTCGTCGGGCTGCCATCGGCAGTTCCTGATTCGCTCACGGTTGTCTCCTTCTTTGTTTCTTCTGTATCAGACGCCGTCTGACACCCTGCGCATCCGAAAAGAAGCGCCA
>JBJDZJ010000003.1:0-4899 GCA_051867915.1 Eubacteriales bacterium | reverse complement strand
TCATGCTGTTTGCAGACGCAAGGTAGGTATAGGCTACGGTATAGACGGTATTGGTTGTTTCATCGACGGTCAGCGTCAGCGCAGACGAGGTGATCCGGTCCCAAACATCGTAGCTTTCCTCACTGCCCACGTCGGGGGTAACGGCGCCGTCCGCAAAGGTATAGCTGCCGTCCTCGTCGATGGTATAAACGGTGGTTCCGTTTACCGTTTGGGTCCGGCTGACCATCGTTCCCAGCCGATCGTACTTACAAGTATCGACGATGGTCGTCTGAACATCACTGCCCGACAGCAGATTGCCCATGTAGTCATAGACATAGGTGTACCGAGTCGTCCCGTTCACCTTCACGGACGACACATTGCCCATCATATCGTAGGTGTACTGCTCATAATCGCTGTTCTGATAGGTAACTCCGGTCAATGCGCCTGCTCCGCCGTTTTGATAGGTATAGCGGATATACGGACTGGTGTTCAGCGAGACCTGCGTGAGTTTGCCGAAGGAATTGTAGGTGAAGTTGTAGCTCTGGGAATAGTCGCTTCCCTTGATGACCCGGATGGCGGTCAGCAGACCGTTTGTATAGTCATAATAGATGTGTATGCCCGATTCCTGCCAGATACCGGTGAGAACGCCTTTGGTGTAGGTATAGTAGGTTGTCGTTCCCTTGGCGTCGGTGACGCTTGTAGTATTCCCATACTCATCGTAGGTATAGGATGTGGTATTGCCTCTTTCGTCGGTATAGGAAAGCAGGTTCCCATTAGCATCATATGTAGCCGAAGTAAATCTGACCGTATCGGATGTTTCTTCATCCCCGACATAGGTGATGGTTGTGGAAGTAATGTTCCCGTTTTGGTCGGTGGTATAGGTATAGCGGAAATTGTCGTAATATTCCGACTGAGCATATACCGTCGAAGTGGAGGTCAGAGCCGCAGTACCTTTAGTGACTGCATTCCATTCTGCCGAAGTTCCCTCGTAATACACCTTGAGATTATCAATATGGTAGAAGGCGCCTACACCCAGCGTTTTGATCGACTTCGGCATATTGATATATGTGATGTCGTAACACTCGGAGAATACATATTCGGTAAGCTCCGTCAATCCATTTGAAAGTGAAACTTCTGATAGGCTTTCACAACTGTTGAACGCATGGTCTCCGACAAAGGTGACCTTGTTCGGAATGTCAATTGAAGTCAGAGAAGTACAATTCCGGAAGGCATCCGCTCCGATATAGGTCAGTTCATAGGACAGATCTATGGTTTGCAGACTTGAGCAACCATAGAACGCCTTATTGCCGATCCTCTTTACCGTGTCAGGAAGAAGGACGGAAGTTACAGAGGTATTATTCTTGAATGCCTCGCCGGCAATCTGTGTGACCTTATATTTGCCTCCCATGTACTCCGGAATGACAAGATCGGTATCGGTACAGCTTCCGATTCCGGTGATGGAACAGGTCTTACTGGTCAGGACGGTGTAGCTGAGTCCGCTGCTGTACCGTGTGGCGGTACTTTCCTCTTCTGTTGAGCTATCTGCCAGAGAATCCCCACCGACCAGAGAGACATATTGGAACGAAGTGGATGCGGTTGCCGGATTATAGAACGTTACAATGACAGATGCCACCGATTCCTTCGGGTAGATCTCATAGCAAAAATACTGTTGATCTGTGATAAGGTTATTTACAGGGAAAGTGAGAATATCGCTACCGAAGGTGGTATTGCTGTAAATCAGTTCGATTGTCAGCACGGTATCATCCTGACCGACAGCAGAGCCGAGCTGAAGCAGTCCGGTCAGATACAGAACCTTATGGCAGTTTACACTGCTTGTAATCGAATTCTGTGCGCCGGAATTCAGCGTTTTTGATCCTTGGTAAAAACTACTGTACACATAGTTGGAAGAATTTACATAATTTGACCGGTTAAACGGCATCCCACCGCTAAAGAAATAGGTTCCCGTTGTATCGTATGCCGGTTCGTATGCATATGCCTCTGCATAGTAAATCGTTGTACCGTCCTCAGAAGTACGGAGCGCATTTACCGTTCTGCCTTCATCATCGAAATGGTATACCGACAGATAATCACAAAGCGAATTTGCGTATGTGGTTTTGTTTTCTGCATAGGTAATATCGTCACGCTCAAGAACATAAGTCGTAGAGGAACGATAGTTTCGAATGACAGAAACCTGCATGGTAGCAGAACTCAGCGTATAATAATAGCCATAAAGGGTATCATCGTTACGGACATTGAAATAGGTTGAGCCGTAAGAATAGGTATGGATATTCGAATAATTATCGGCAATGGAACTGACTCTTGAAGAGCCATAGGAAATGGTGTACTTTCCGTCAACACCTGTCAGGAATCCTGTTGAGTTGTAAGTGAAGGACAGATCGGTATCGCCTGATTCATCGGTGATAGCTGTCAGACGGTAGTTCGAAGTCGAGTCATAAACATAAGTATATACCTCATCATCCATCTCAATACTGCTGACAAATCCGTCACTGTTGAAGGTACGGGTAATCCCATCTCCGGGATTCAGCTTCAGACTTGTATCGTCTATTGTTACAGACAAGTCCAAACCGTCATTGGTATACAGTCCGGTTTCTGCATCGTAGGGGAAGGAATACTCGGTACCGTAGCTATCCACATAGATATAGGCATTTGCTGTGGAATCCTTGAAAAGCAGTTCATAAAGGCTCAGTTTCCATCCGTATCCGAAATAAGTGCTGTAATTATAGCCGTAGTAGGACAAATATTGCTGACCGACCAGATTGCTGTTGAATACATAGGCAACTTCCAACGGGAAATCCGAATCGTAGATGTCGAAGGAATAGACAGAATTCAGATTACCCATGGAATGACTGACAGAGCCGGAAACATTGTTGTCCAGTGTTTGTGTACTGTAAGTATATGAGCCATTAACTCCCAATGCTTTCGAATACCGGATATAGAGAGTGGGATTATTGGAACTGCGATTGATGGAAGCAAAAGTTTTGAAGGTCTTGGTTCCGTTTACTTCATAATCATCCGTCGCTTTGAAAAGAATGCCTGATTCCGGAGAGCAAGTTCCGGCTGCCCACTGTCTGGCAAGGGAGGTAATGTCAAACTCATAACGGTGTACTGAGGCATGCATGGAATCGACTCCGTTGCTATAAGACACAACCTGAGTACTCAGAAGCGATCCGACCATATCGTTTCCAACCCCACTCCATGAGGTTCCTGAACTTTCGGACCAACTGTTGCCCGTGAATTTATGGCATTCCACGGTCTGCGCAACATCCTGACACATCAGGTCACGGAGAGTTACCACTGCCTCGGTAACATAGTAACCGTCAATATTCAAGCCGGGGAACCGCATGAGGGTACGCAACTTTGCCCCACTGCTGCCCCTGCCCACATACAGCGAACCGGAGTCGGCGCTATATGTGGTGCTGGTTCCTACGACAATATCTTCAATATCCCCGCTTGCAGTCAGGGTGATGGATGGATCAATCGTAATAGGATAAGCAGTGTTCGCATCGGAGAGCCAGGCATCATCAAGCCGGACGGTCAAGCGGTACTGTTCGTTTTCCACAACCGTTTCAACGCTCATTTCTCCGTAGGTGTTATTCCGTTCATCAGCCGTAAAGATAATAATATCACTCAGGGAACCGCATACCGTTCCGTCTTCATCCGCCAGAACATAGGTGCCAAACTGATCGACCAGCGCCAGTCCATTCGTGTCAAGATCAAATTCATACTCCGTCTGCCCGGTATAAGACTCAACAATAATATCCTCCTTGAATCCCATAGCAGTAAGACTGTACTCGTAGCGCGTATGTTCGTCTATCATATAGGTTACCGTTTTGGAATCTGCCGACAGAAACGCAAGTGCATCGTTGGCAGCAACAGGTGTCAGCATCAGAGCATAATCTGAATCCGAAAGACAGATTCCGTCTGCAATGCGTTCTCCGAAAACCGTTAGAATATCACTGGCAACCGTCCGAAAACTTCCGTCCGTATATTCCGCAATATCCGTAGATTTATCCCGCACAACGCCGTATTCATCGACATAACGAACGGGAACACTGTAACGGTACAGGGTTCTCTCTCCGTCTGCATTTTCGAAGATATAGCTGTACAGGTCGTCACTCTCATATATTCGGTCCGTCATTCCCTGTTCCAGAAGTTCATCCAGCTCCATGAAATCCGGGACTTCATCTTGTGACAAGGTCTGAGTTCCATCCGTCTGTCTCTGTGCAAATGCAGTAAGCGGCAGGGATACAACAAGCGTTGTGACAGTCAGAAATGCCGCAAGCATACGAACTGTTCTTTTGTATGATGTGTTATTCTTCATGAGTTATTTCCTTTCTCATCCATAAATTAATGTTTTTTGTCAAGTCTGAATTACATCGTATGAGTTTGACTTCTCCGCTTCGAATCAACTTTCATATTTATGAATTCATCTCTCAAATTCATCTCTCAAGTTTATTCCCAATCTAATTCTCTGTTCTTCCTGTGCCGGCAAATGTAATCGTGATTACGAACAATAAGCTCGGTCAATTTCATCAAAAACTGATGAACAACGGTTTGGCTTATCTGATTAGATGTATCACCCCTTTTCTTACATATACGGTACTAAGACCGGCTTTCGAAACGCCGATAATTTTCCACATCTCTCTGAGTTGTTTTGATACGATATGATTTCCGGTCTCTCGTCTGCGAAAGCCTGCAATTCAATCAAGTTCACCCAAAAACACCCCTAGTAATCGACAACTCTTTTCATTATTTCATCCTCACCTTCTGTTTTTGATTTTTTACCCTTCACCCTGTAATTCCATTTTTTATCAAAAAAATATTCACTATTCGAACGTTTTTTTCGTAACCGCCCAACTCTCCCATGTCCCCCCCAAAAAAAAGAAAGCCGCCCGAAGG
>JBJDZJ010000002.1:0-25117 GCA_051867915.1 Eubacteriales bacterium | reverse complement strand
AACCCTAAAGCGGTGGTATTATTACCCCGACAAACATAAGCTGATCCTGAATCCCGCCAATCAGGCGTATGAGCCTCTGGTGTATGTCGGAGCAGAGCTTGACAGCATCACCTGTCTGGGAAAAGCTGTTTGTTTCATGAGCAATCTGTAATCGCCCTTCCGTTTGGCGTGAAAGGAAGAGGTAATATGAGGAAGTCTGGAACATCGAGCAAATTAAAAGAGATTATGGACCAGCGTGGTCTGAGACAAATTGATGTCATCAACCTGTGCAAACCTTATTGCGAAAAATATGGTATAAGCTACATAATAAGTGCTTTGCTATCTCAATACTTGGCAGGAAAATGCGAACCAATGTCAACGAGGCTTTTTGTATTAGCTCAGGCTCTCAATGTCTCCGAATCATGGCTCATGGGTTACGATGCCCCTATGGAACGAAATGACGCAGATAAAACCGGTAAATCTCATGAATTTATCGAACTCTTCGAGCAACTGAAACCGCAACAACAAACGCTCATTATCGAATTGATAAAAAGTTGTATAGGAGGATAACTAGTATGCCATACTGTCTATACCTGCGAAAATCCCGTGCCGATGCCGAGGCGGAAGCCCACGGCGAGGGCGAAACTCTTGCCCGGCACGAGCGCATCCTGCTGGAGCTTGCTCGCTCCCGGCATTTGGAAATCGGTCAGATTCACCGTGAAATCGTTTCTGGAGAAACCATTGCCGCCCGTCCGGTCATGCAGCAGCTTCTGTCTGAAGTCGAACAGGAGATGTGGGAGGGGGTGCTTGTGGTTGAGGTCGAGCGTCTTGCCAGAGGCGACACCATCGACCAAGGCATCGTTGCCCAGACCTTCAAATTCTCAGGAACCAAAATCATCACTCCATCCAAAACCTACGACCCTTCAAACGAGTTCGACGAGGAATACTTTGAGTTCGGACTGTTCATGTCCAGACGAGAGTATAAGACCATCAATCGCCGCCTTCAAAGAGGGCGGGTCGCATCGGTAAAAGAGGGACACTATGTAGCCAATCAGCCGCCGTATGGTTATGACCGGGTTAAGATTCCCGGGGAAAAAGGCTATACTCTAGAGCCGATCCAAGAGGAAGCTGAAGTCGTGCGCATGATCTATGAATGGTACACCAAAGGCGTTCCGGAGGAAGACGGCACCTATCGAAGGATTGGCGTCTCTCTGATTGTCCGCAGGCTTAACGAATTACATATCAAGCCAAAACGGAACGACCATTGGGCAGTGGCATCCGTGCGGGATATGCTGATCAATCCGATCTATATCGGAAAAGTTCGCTGGAACTGGCGGCATAATGTCAAACGGGTCGTAGACGGACAGGTCACGGTCAGCCGCCCCAGATCATCTTCGGAAGACTGCATCTATGCAGACGGTCGGCATCCCGCCATCGTTGAAAAAGAAGTGTGGGAGCAGGCGCAGGAACTGATGAAGAAGAACCCGGCTCGTCCCATCGGAGAGCGGGGAAAGGTCATGAATCCTCTGTCCGGGCTTGTAGTATGTGCAAAATGCGGCAAGCGAATGGTTCGCCGTCCATATCCGAACGGTTATCCCGATACATTGATGTGCGCTGATACCGCCTGCGATAATATTAGTAGTTTTCTCCCTTCGGTAGAATCACGGGTGCTTGACTCACTCAGAGAATGGCTTGTCGAATATCGTGTAAATTGGGATGAAAAGAAAGAGGAAACGGTATCATTGACAGAAGCAGATACAAAAGAAAAAGCGCTCCGTCGTTTGGAAACAGAGCGAGAAACACTTGCAAAACAACTAGATCGAACCCATGATCTGCTGGAACAGGGTATTTATACCACTGAGCAGTTCTTGGACCGTTCAAGAAACCTATCGGATCGAATTAGAGAGAACGAAGAACGCAAAAATTCGCTCGTAAAAGAGCTTCAAGAGATCCGAGAGAGGGAGATACAACGAGGTCTCATTATACCGAAAGTTGAGAAAATTCTATCGGTATACGACACCTTGACATCGGCGAAAGAAAAAAACGATATGCTTAAAGAAGTGTTAGAAAAGATTACATACCTGAAAACCACCAATGGGCGTTGGCACAATTCGCCCGATAATTTTCAGGTAACCATTTTCCCAAGAATTCCAACCCCTCCTAAATCCTGATTCTTTTTTTGCCATTCACTGATAGCATGTTGGCACGGAAGAACTTGCGCACCTCGAAATGGTTTCCGCTATCATTTTCCAGTTGACCAGGAACCTGACAGAGGAACAGATCCGAAAGAGCGGATTTGACACCTACTTCATCGATCACACCGCAGGAGTTTATCCTCAGGCGGCATCCGGAGTTCCCTTCTCCGCTTCGACTTTGCAGGTCACCGGCGATGTCTTCGCCGATCTGCACGAAGATCTGGCGGCAGAACAGAAGGCACGAGTCACTTACGACAACATTCTGCGTCTGGTGGACGATCCCGATGTCCGGGATCCCATCAAGTTCCTGCGGGAACGGGAGATCGTACACTATCAGCGGTTCGGCGATGCGATCCGTCTGACACAGGAATGCTTCTCCGACAAGAAAAATTTCTACGCCTACAATCCCGCTTTCGACAAATAAGTTTTTGCATTCTGCACAGCCCGAAAGCGGGCAGGCAACCGAAAAATTGCTTCCCGTTACGGGAAACCCAACGATCCAACATGCACGCACCGAGTCCCTGTGCTTCGGTGTGTGCATTTTTTCGGAAGCGGCGATTTTTTCACTTTATATACAATAAATGCAAATTTACAAAAAGAACTTGACAGCCGTCCAATCCGATGGTATAATGTGTTTCAGATCATCGAATGATTTTTTCCCTGCACAATGAATCGACAAACAGAATAAAACCGGGATTGTGCCGCAACAGGGCGCACGGGCATGATCCTTTGTCGCAAAGGAGATTTCAACATGAAAAAAGCACTTATTACCGGAATTACCGGTCAGGATGGGTCCTATCTTGCGGAATTCCTTCTGGAGAAAGGATATGAGGTTCACGGCATCACCCGCCGGGCGTCGGTATCCAACACTGCCCGCATCGACCATCTGATGGGACAAATCACCCTTCACGACGGCGATCTGTCCGACTCCTCTTCCCTGATCCGTATCATCGCCGAGGTTTTGCCCGACGAAATCTACAATCTTGCCGCACAGTCCCATGTACAGGTTTCCTTCGATGTTCCGGAGTATTCCGGAGATGTGGATGCGCTGGGTGTTCTGCGGATTCTGGAGGCCTGCCGCATTCTGGAACTTGCCGGAAAGGTCCGGATTTATCAGGCGTCCACCTCCGAGCTGTTCGGAAAGGTGGAAGAAATCCCCCAAAAGGAGACCACGCCCTTCCATCCCTATTCTCCCTACGCCGTTGCCAAACAGTACGGCTTCTGGATTGTCAAGGAATACCGTGAGGCGTACGGAATGTTCGCCGTCAACGGAATTCTGTTCAATCACGAATCCGAGCGGCGGGGCGAGAACTTCGTCACCCGCAAGATCACCCTTGCCGCAGGCAGAATCGCCGAAGGGCTTCAGGATCATCTGGAGCTTGGCAATCTGGACTCCCTGCGGGATTGGGGCTACGCCAAGGACTATGTGGAATGTATGTGGATGATCCTCCAGCACGAGGTTCCCGATGATTTCGTCATCGCAACCGGAGAACAGCATACCGTCCGAGACTTCACCGAGAAGGCCTTCGCCGCAAACGGCATCACCCTTCGCTGGGAAGGCAGCGGATTGGATGAAAAAGGGTACGACGCCGCCACCGGTAAGATGCTGGTCTGCGTCAATCCCGCATGGTTCCGTCCCACCGATGTGGACAACCTGCTGGGTGATCCCACCAAGGCAAAGACAGTTCTCGGCTGGAATCCCCGGAAAACGCCCTATGTCCGTCTGGTCGAAATCATGGCAAAGCACGACCGTGATCTTGCCAAAAAGGAAAAGGCCGCTCGGTCTGTGCCTACTTGAAAAGGGAGGAACCCTCATTTATGATGGAAAAAAACGCAAAAATCTATGTTGCCGGACACCGTGGAATGGTGGGATCGGCAATCGTCCGTGAACTGAACCGCCAGGGATACACCAACATCATCACACGCACCCATGGAGAGCTGGATCTCTGCCGTCAGGATGCGGTGGAAGCCTTTTTCGAGGCGGAGAAGCCCGAATATGTCTTTCTGGCGGCGGCAAAGGTGGGCGGCATCGTCGCCAATCAGTCGGCGCTTGCCGATTTCATGTACGATAACATGATTCTGGAGATGAATGTAATCCATTCCGCCTGGAAAAACGGCTGCAAAAAGCTGGAATTTCTCGGATCCTCCTGCATTTATCCCCGCATGGCGCCCCAGCCCATGAAGGAAAGCTGTCTGCTGACCTCCGAACTGGAAAAGACCAACGAGGCCTATGCCCTGGCAAAGATTTCGGGTCTGAAATACTGCGAATTTCTCAACCGTCAGTACGGAACCGACTATATTTCGGTCATGCCCACCAATCTGTACGGTCCCAACGACAACTACCATCCCACGCACAGTCATGTACTTCCGGCGCTGATCCGCCGCTTCCATGAAGCCAAGGAGCAGAATCTGCCCTATGTTACCTGCTGGGGAGACGGATCCCCTCTGCGTGAGTTTTTATATGTGGACGACCTTGCCAATCTGTGCGTTTTCCTGATGAATCATTACAGCGGAAACGAAACCGTCAATGCCGGAACAGGCAAGGAGCTGACCATCCGGGAATTGACCGAAACGGTCGCCTCGGTTGTCGGTTACATGGGGGAGATCCGATGGGATCCCACAAAGCCCAACGGAACACCCAGGAAGCTGCTGGATGTATCCAAGGCGAAAAGTCTCGGATGGACCTACAAAACCGAACTGGAAGAGGGCATCCGGCTGTCCTATGAGGACTTTCTGAACAATCCCATGCGGGCAGAACGGTAATCGGGTCCGACTGTTCCGAATCCGTACCGAACCAATCGAAAACCGCTGACATCCCATGGTTGCCCGCGGTTTTCCATTACAGAAGGGGAAAATACCCATGAATGTGATTCTATTATCAGGCGGATCGGGCAAGCGGCTCTGGCCCCTGTCCAACGACATCCGATCCAAGCAATTTATCAAGATATTCAAAACAGCCGACGGCGAATATGAATCAATGGTTCAGCGCGTCTACCGTCAGATCAGACAGGTGGACCCGTCTGCCACCGTCACCGTCGCCACATCCAAATCTCAGGTTTCCGCCCTTCACAATCAACTGGGAGACGGTGTCGGAATCAGTGTAGAACCCTGCCGTCGGGACACCTTCCCTGCCATTGCGCTGGCAACCGCCTATCTGCATGAGGTGAGGGGGATCGGTCCGGATGAGGCCGTGGTGGTCTGTCCGGTTGATCCCTATGTGGGAGACGATTATTTTGAGTCCTTGTTCGCCCTTGGCAGGCAGGCCGATAAGGGCGACGCCAATCTGGTTCTCATGGGAATTGAGCCCACCTATCCCAGCGAAAAATACGGTTACATTCTCCCGACAGATCAGGACAAAATCAGTTATGTCGCCGCCTTTAAGGAAAAACCGGATGTCAGAACCGCTCAGGACTACATTGCCAAAGGCGCACTGTGGAACGGCGGCGTCTTCGCCTACCGTCTGGGCTATGTGCTGAAGATAGCACGGGAACTGCTGGGGGTTGACGGGTATCGGGAGCTGTACGACAGATACGCCGAGCTTCCCAAAATCAGCTTTGATTATGCAGTCGTCGAAAAGGAGCCAAAGATTCAGGTTCTGCGCTATGACGGCCCGTGGAAGGATCTTGGGACCTGGAACACCCTGACCGAAGCCATGGAGGAACCGACCGTCGGAGAGGCGGTACTGAGCGAAACCTGCGAAAATGTTCATGTGGTCAATGAACTGAATGTTCCGGTGGTCTGCATGGGGCTTCACAATGTGGTGGTCTCCGCCTCCCCCGAGGGAATTCTGGTTTCCGATAAGGAGCAGTCCAGTTATATCAAACCCATTGTGGACAAGCTCGACCGTCAGATCATGTTCGCAGAGAAAAGCTGGGGAAGCTTCCGTGTGCTGGATGTGGAGGAAGAAAGCCTTACCATCAAGGTGACGCTGAATCCGGGGCATCGGATGAACTACCACAGCCATGCCCGCAGGGACGAGGTCTGGACGGTGATTTCGGGCAAAGGAGAGGCCACTTTGGACGGAAGACACATTCCGGTAAAGCCGGGCGATGTCATCCGTATGCCGGCAGGCTGTCGGCATACCATCCTTGCCGTCACCGAGCTGAAAATCATCGAGGTGCAGACCGGCAGAGATATCAGCGTCCACGACAAGCAAAAATACGATCCGGTGAACTGAAGCACCGGATCTTCTGTTACAGCAAGACGGAGGTGAAACCGCAATGACGGCAGAGGAAATCAAAGTCATGCAGATGACGAATCAGCATCTGATCCTTCCCGCCGATATAATGACGGTGGTCCGGGATTTATGCGGCATTCAGGCGCAGTTTACGGCAAACGCCCTTCACGCATTGAAAATCCGATGTACCGATTACGACGAATCGACCGTCTCCGACGGACTCGTCAAGAATTGGACGGTCCGGGGGACCGTTCACATATTTGCCGAAAGCGATCTGCCTTTGTTTATCCGTTGCAACAACGGAAAGGATTACCGTCGGAATGAATGGACGGACCGTTCATTCTGGAATCAGCGGGACACATGGGCATTGACTCCCGAAAGGCAGAAGTACTTTTCCGAAATCATTGTTTCGGCAGTCGAAGCCAAATCCCGCACCCGTGATGAGCTGAAGGAACTTTGCCGCTTATCCGGAATGACGCCATCGGAAGAAAGCAGTCTGTTCGACCCATGGGGCGGCGGCATCCGGGAGCTTTGCGAGCGGGGCTTTATGAACTGTACGGTTCAGGAGAAAAAGGCATACACCGCCTCTCCGATCTTCACGCCCATTCCCGATGAAGAGGCCGGGCAGGAAATCGCAAGACGGTATTTCACTCATTTTGCCCCTGCTACCCTCCATGATGCCATGTATTTTCTCGGCGCCACCCATGCCAAAGTCAAAGAGTGGATGTCCCGTCTTCCGATTGAGGCAACGGAATGCCAAGGAAGGACCTATTATTACATACCAAGGAAAATCTCTTATGACCGTCATCTTCCGTCCTGCCTGTTTCTTGCCGGATTTGATCAGCTGATGCTGGGATACGAGAAAAAGGAAAGTCTGTATCTGCCGTCTGAAAACCTGCGGGAAATCTTCAATCTTGCCGGAATCGTCCTGCCGTCCGTCCTGCTTCACGGCAAAGTCGCGGGCAAATGGAAAAAGAAGGGAAAAAAACTGCTGATTACCCCTTTCCGATCCTTCACCGGGCAGGAAAAGGGTGAAATCGAAGAGGGTGCCTTCAACCTTTGGAAGGGCGAAATAACCGTTGAATATTCCGGCGGTTGAAGGTACAAAGCCGGAGGATGGTAGAACAAGTCTCCAAATTTCATCACAGACCGTCAAAATGCCAAACTGTCGTCTGCTTTTCTTTTGACCGAAGTCGGCTCATATTCAAAACGGCTATGCCATTTTGAGCCATGAAAAGCGTTAACCCAAAAAGGGAGAACATTCTTGTCAGCGAAATCACATATAAAATGAAAATTCCCACAAACCTGACAATCGGTTTGTGGGAATATCATTTTTACAGGCAGATGAAACGGCCAAAAAGGCGCCCTTGTGTAAAGGGAGGCTTGGGTCTATCGGTGCGCAAAATGGCAGTCCCTTTCGCTTATTTACAGTCCCGAGCCTCAATACGATTAAGCGGAAGGGATCAGTCCCGACGGAAAAGATCCCTCGTATAAACCTTATCCCGGACATCGTCCAGACAACTGTCATAGCGATTGGCGAGGATCGCCTGGCTGACCCTTTTGAACTCCTCCAGATCTCCGATGACTCTGGAGCCGAAGAAGGTACTGCCGGCTTCCAGTGAGGGTTCATAGATCACAACCGTCGCCCCTTTGGCTTTGATTCGCTTCATAACACCCTGAATGGAGGATTGACGGAAGTTATCGGAACCGCTCTTCATCGTCAGACGGTAAACGCCGATGATACATTCCCGCTCCGCCTCCCGACGGTATTCTCCGTTACGGTAATAATCGTAATAGCCGGCGAGCTTCAGAACCCGATCGGCAATGAAATCCTTTCGGGTGCGGTTGGATTCAACGATGGCTCCGATCAGATTTTCGGGAACATCGGCATAGTTGGCAAGAAGCTGTTTGGTATCCTTGGGCAGGCAGTATCCGCCATATCCGAAGGAGGGATTGTTATAGTGGGAGCCGATTCGCGGATCAAGGCAGACACCCTTGATGATGTCCTCGGTATTCAGTCCCTTCATCTCGGCATAGGTGTCCAGCTCATTGAAATAGGATACCCGCAGGGCCAGATAGGTATTGGCAAACAGCTTGACCGCCTCTGCCTCGGTAAAGCCCATGAAAAGTGTTTCAACATTTTCCTTGAGCGCACCTTCCCGAAGGAGTGCGGCAAAGGTCTCTGCCGCATCCCGTGAAGTCTCGTCGCATCCCACGATGATCCGGGAGGGATACAGATTATCGTACAGTGCCTTGCTTTCCCGCAAAAATTCCGGACTGAACAGGATTTTATCGGTATGATACCGTTCCCGAACCGACTTGGTATAGCCCACCGGAACGGTGGATTTGATGACCATGACGGCGTCGGGATTCGTCTTCATCACCAGTTCGATCACCGACTCCACCGCAGAGGTATCAAAATGCTGGGTTGTACTGTCATAATTGGTGGGTGCGGCGATGACGACGAAATCTGCCGACCGATAGGCCCATTCTGCGTCCAGCGTCGCCGTCAGATCCAGATCTTCCTCAGACAGATATTTTTCTATGTACTCATCCTGAATGGGAGATATCCGACGGTTGATTTTCTCCACCTTTTCCGGAATAATGTCGACGGCATACACCTTATGATGCCGGGACAGCAGGGTTGCGATCGACAGACCCACATAGCCGGTTCCGGCAACTGCAATAGTTTTTATGTCCTTCATGGATGTTTCTCCTTATATCCGTTTCATATCGTCATCCTGGTTTGAGTTTTGTCTGTCAGCATATGATTTTTCCTCGTTTATTCAGGTCAATAAACTCTCCCATTTCATGCCCCTCTATCTCAATTTGTGCCGGAGTCAAACCTGCCGCAGGAGAAAATGTCATTTCTCCGAAAACAGGTTTATTCTGATACTCAAAAAAATCAATTCGTACAAAAGGAATCCCTTCACTGAGTTTTTCGGCACATGCAATCATCTTGTCCAGCGATACCGGTGCTTGAGGAAGCTCAGCAAACGCATGATACCGTATCCCGGGCAATCCCAGATACTCCCATGCGGGCGTGAAAAAAGCACCCTTTTTCTTCTGACTGTCATCCCGATCCGCAATAAACAAAATCGCTCTGCATTTTCCGTCAAAACAGTAGAACTTATAATCATAGGGAAGAAAGCCCTGTTGGGTATCAAGATATTTCTCAATCAGGATTTTCTTCTCGCAATACTTGTACTGCATTTCCGCATACGGAAGGTAATAATCCGTATTGCCCCAATCGGTCATTCTTTTTTTAGCGGCATCCCTGTCAAGTTTGTCGGCATTATCACAAATAATGTTGAAGGATGCGCCGAAATTCCACTTCATAGCAAACTGCCCGGGGAGATGATCCCACGGAATACTCTTTACATCGTCATAGACACCGTAGACTTCATTCAAATATTCACCGAAGCCCATTTGCTTCACAAAATCACGCACAGCAACCTTATCTGCGCACTGTATGACCAGCGGACTGGTATTATAATAATGAATCCGAAGCCATAGCAATTTTTCAACAAATGTTTTCGGCTCTTTATCCGGAAAAGGCTTTTTATAGATCGAATAGTATCGCAGTTTGATATTCCAATCCGGATTGACCCGTGTCAGCAGGCAGTATATCCGTTTTTGATACTTTTCTTTATTCATTATCGTTTCCTTTCTATCCAGGTCAAAACAGCAAAAGGAACCTCTTCACCTCAAACGGCAGGAAAGATTTATCACCTGCTGTCGCCGTTGGCTGATCCTCCTTTTCAGACACCGCTTGATCTTTCTTATGGCAGAACAAATCCGGTTTTTTACAGAGAGCTTCTGATTTCTTGCATACGGAACTAAATACTGCTTTGCAGGTCCGAGAAAATGGATACCGTAGACCCTTACTTTTTCATCCTTTTTGTTGACGAAATACGGAACTCCCTCTGTGAAAACGATTTTTTTAATGCCATATTTTCGATCCAGTTGATATTCATCCTTTTGATAGTTGGTAGACGAATTGACATTAAAGTCCATGATTGCCCGACAGTCGTCCGTTGATTTTGTCAAATTGTATTTCTTGAATCTCTCATCATGCGCATACCACAGGTATTCAAGCGTCATATCACAGATACCGCCGGGAATATGATTGTCCAGATGGTATTTCCACTTTTTTTCAAGCAAACCTATGTTTTCCGAGTAAATCTCCGTACAGTAGCTCAGAAATACGGTCAGTGCGTCTCTTGACCAGAAGGAAATACCGCAAATTCGCCACCCATTTATATGGTTCCTGACACTCCGGTACACACATTCCCACATCATGATCGTTGATAACCGTCAGCATGGAAAAATTCACATAGCATAATATATCGCTGTCAAGGTAGACGAACTTCTTGATCTGCATCTCACGGATAAAGGATTCAATGACGAAGAATCTTTTGAAGCAATTCAGCTCAAAAAGCGGATCGTTGGAGGACATGGGAAGATAAACCTTTTCAAATTCCCGCCAACGATCGGTATCCGAATAGTCTTCTGAACGAAACCACTTTATCCCGTCGCCAATATTTTTATTTGTGTCATCACCCAACAAAAACACCGAATCATTGTATTTCCTGCACTGCATCAACGCGGCACGCAAATAGTCCTGATTTCCGTTGTGATAAAAAATAACCGGTATCCCCATTTGATCCTCCGAATCGTCTGTTTTCGTCATTTATTTTTGGGTTTCAGCAATCGGTTTGCGACAGACCTGAAAAGATTCGGCAGTTCTGCAAAGCTGCTGAAAAACAGCTTCGGGAACGCTCTCGTCTCTTTGAAAAACAGTGGAGCAATCAGGCTGACGACAATCTGTGAAAACAGCGTTGTTATAGACGCACCGACAATTCCCCATACCGGAATCACCAGCAGATTCAGCACAAGATTCACGACCGCACCTATGAAAGTATAGTATTTTACATACCTGTTTTTCCTTCCGGCGATAACCCAGATTCCCCGTGCCGTTCCGATCATGGCAAAGCCGGTTGACCAGATCAGAATCGACAGCGCTGGAATGGCAGGATAGTATGCTTTCCCATACAAGACAAAAATCACAAGCTTTGAAAAAACCGTGAAACCGATTCCGACGGCAACGCCCATCAGCGCAATTCCTGCCAGCAACATTTTATATTTCTTTTCGAAACTATTTTTATCTTTATCGTATTCCTTAATCAGAAGGGGGCTTGCGGAATGTATAATGGCGTTCGGCACGAATTCCCACAGGACGGCGATGGTGCTGGCTGCCGAATAGAATCCCACCGCATCCTCACTGACCACCTTGCCCAGCATAATCCGGTCCAGCTGAGTATACAGGGTGACGGCAAGTCCGTTGATGATGAAATGATAGCTGTTCTGCAAGATATAACGGGCATCAGACGGGCAGAAAGTCAGCTTGGCCTTTGCTTGTGTCAGGAAAAAGATCATCACCAAACCGCCGCAGACCAGCGCCGAGATAGAGGCCGAAAGCGCAAACCATTGAACGGTTGCCTGATTGGCCAGAAGGAGAATACGCCACGCTCCCGTAACGGTCAAAGCCGCAATGGACGCCAGCGTAACATATTTCATCTTAAGGCGAACCTGAAACCAGAAGTAAAACACCTCGGCACTCTGGAAAACGATCGCAACAGCCTGAAGCACCGTCACCGTCTGCAAGAGCCGATTGTCGGGTTCCAGAACCACGACGATCCCCCAAATGGCAAAAAAGGACAGAATCGAGGTGACCAGTCTCATAATCAACGCCGACCCCAGATAACTGTTCTCTTTTTCGGGATTTCGCGCCATCTCACCGACAACGAAGGAATCCATGCCCAGTTTAGAAACGGTGGTGAAAAAAGCAATGATGGAGCTTCCGTAATTCAGAAGGCCGTAGTTGGAGGGACCCAGATACCTTGCCGACAGCGATCCGACGATCAGGGAAATCAGCATCGAATAGATGTTTCGGAACATCATCCATCCGGTATTGCCGACAAAGCGCCCCATCAGGGACGATTCTTTTTTTGCTTTGTTCCCTCTGGATTTTGCCGTCATTTTCCAATCCTTCTTTTGACTTTATACACAATATAGTCCAGCAGCTTCCTCCACCCGACAGTTATATTGAAATAATAGTCCACCGATTCGTAATTCAGATTTCTGTTCTTTTTTACAGACCCTTTTTCCCATGTATCGTACAGAAAAACGGTATTCCCTGCCACCGAGTTGATAACATTGCATTCATGGGGTCTCATTTCCAGCGCATAGCTGCTTACCGCCTTATACGGCAGAGATTCGACGCTGAGCCAATATCTCTTCCCCTCTTTATTTCCTTTGGTTCCGTACAGATCGGTACACAGGTCTTCGTCGGCAATACGGAGAACCTCACCCAAATGTTCCCTCTCAAAAAAAGCATCGTAGACAACCGCATTTTTGTCCAGGGGCGTAAAGAGATAGTTTTTTCCGGGTTCCGTCATCATCGGAACCTGAAATCTGGCGTTTGCCTCTTTGCAATGCTCCCCAACATCGGAAAAACAGGTGGACAGCGAATGGTAGGGATAAACAAAATACTTGTCCCGATCTATGCAATATTTAATATGATATTTCAACCACGAACTTTTGGGCCAGCCCGATACAAAGGCAGGCACATTGTCGGCTTCGATGGGCAGATCCTTATTTTCCCCGTACCAATCTTTGAATTCAAACCATTGTTTTTTCAGCCAGATCTGACCCCATGACTGGGCAAATTTCAGGAAGAATACATCCGATGCGCAGGGCTGCGGAACAAAGGGAGCATTGGCATTCACATTGATTTTATGCGAATACAGGGAGATTCCCGCAATCCGGTCAGAATCCCGATAATAGTCCACCGCCTGCTTCATATAACCATAATAGGCAGGCGACACAACAAGATCGTCTTCCAATACGGCTATGGCGTCGAACTCCTCCAAAAAATCCCCGCATGCCAGAATATGTTTTCTCAAACCCTGCCGCTCGGGAAAGGTGCGGATGCGCTTTTCACCATGGGTCCATTGAAAAGCATTGGCCGCATTTACAACGCTGTCATCGCCGCAATGATCCAGACTGACGATCAGGGTCGGCCGATCGCCGTCATATTCGGCCCTCTCCAATGAGTCCAGCAATCGAAGCATACCGGGGATCCGGTTGTATCCGATCACGACTATGGCAAGCTTACTCATGGTCATCCTCCACTGCAATCAGCAATCGTTCCGCATCATCAAAAAGCTCGGCATGAGCCTTTATCCAGTCGATGCCCTTATCCCACCATCCGATTTTCTGAAGGCGCCGCACCGTCTCTTCGTCAAAACGGGATCGAAGGACTTTGGCGGGTACACCGCCCACGACGGCATAGTCGGGCACATCCTTTGTCACAACGGCGCCCGCCAGTATCACTGCGCCGTTTCCGATCCGTATGCCGTCAATCAGGAACGCACCCGTTCCGATCCAGACATCGCTGCCGATGACGATATGAACCCCTTCACAGGCAAACCGATAATCCGGCGCCTTATCCTGCGATACAAAGGAAAATCCGCACGGATGATTCGCCCGATAGAATGCCGGATGGGTAGATACAAAATTCAGAGGATGAGTGCCTTTGATCCGCTTCACATCCGGTCCGATGGAGCAAAAGCGTCCGATCCGACATCCGGTGAGATCGGCGTGATCGCCGATATAGGAGCCGTATCCGATTTCGGTATTTTCCAGAACAGCCCTTTCTCCCACCGAATTGTTCCCTTCCAGCCGGACATTTTCACCGATACAGGCCGTAACGGATACCGAACACTCCTTCTTCTTGAATATTCGGAGATGAGCCGCCCGCATCCTCATTTTGAATTTTTTTATTACCTTCATAATTGCCTCCAACAAGCCGTCGTTTACAGTACCGATTGATCCTTAACCCTTGCCAGTGCGGCGCACATTCCGTTCAGCATACAAAAGAACATGAGGTTGAAAGGGCGTCCCTCAATAACCGGTTCGAAGGAAAAGGAAATCAGAAGGCCGACGGTCAGGGTCAGAAACAGGTTTTTCATTTCCACGGGCAAAACGGTATTCCGTTTGAACTTCAACAGGGTCCGGAGAATCATCAGCGTATATGCTATCAACAGAAGCATGGGGATGATTCCCGATACTCTTGCCACATCCACCCACATATTGTGGGCATTGGTATAGGGCATATTGCCCATCGGGTAATCCTTGATGGCTTTCAGTACAGTAATGATCGACCTTATTCTGTTATTGCTCAGGCTTTCGGTTCTGTTGGCAAGCAGTGAATTTTCGAGGACATCGCTGAAGAGCAAAACACCTACCGACAATACACAGGCAATAATCAGTATGACAATCAGCCGCTTTCTGGTCAATTTGAGGCTGATTTTATGTCCCGAGAAGAGGATACCCAAAACGAGACCGATGGGAAGCATAACAAGATTGGTTCGGGTTGCGGTCGCATACAGAACGGCAAACGCCACGGCAACCGATGCTCCGTATGCAATTCTGACCGATTTGCTTTTGACATACTTTGCAACAAAATATAGCAACAAAACGGAAAAAATACACGCACTGTTCAGATTCGTCGGATGAATCAGTTCATGGCTCCAGACATTGAGTCCGTATCTCTCCTGCATGGTATAGTAGATATCGGATCTTAAAACAAGGCTGTGATAGAGGTCGGAATGAAAAAACTTATAGACCGTACAAGCGAGAGCAAAGCAGGTGGTACCTGCACAGATCACCGCCACCGTTCTTTTAACTTTGGCACATCCGTTTTTCGGACTTTTGGCGATCAGACAGTACCCCACAAAATAGCCCACAATCGGTCCCAGCCAGTATGCTCCGTAATAATAGTGATACACCGTACTGACATTGCTTCGGAAAACAAAAAAGTATACGGTGAAGGTTGCGGCAAGAACCCAGAATTCCAAAGGAAGTTTTATGAACCTGCCCGCCAGCAAATAATATGCTATTGCAGCCGCACCCAGGGCGAAAATATACATATGCGGCTGATTCAGAAACTGAAACCCGATCAGGAAGATCAGAATATATGCCAAACCTTCAAACAGGTCGGATTTTTTAACTTTCAGGCTCATGATTTTCCATACCTCTGCCTTCCTTTTTGTAAAATGTAATGATTGACATATACCGTTATGGACTTATTTCGTATTCCATCTGATCCATACCGCTTTTATCCTCTGCTTCAGGTATTGCTTCGGGTAAATGCGTCTGACAATCGAGTTGAATCGGGCACCCTTTTCAAGATCCGACAGAAACCGTTCCCGTTCCTTGGGACATTCGGTCGGACGGCATAGCTGGGCATTCCACGCCATCGCCTTATCCGGATCGACATCCCGCAAAACAAGGTTCGCCATGTCCAGCAGTTCCGTCCCCTTCGATGTCTGACAGAGGATCAGCGAAATGCCCTTCTTCTGTTCATCAACCGACAGCTCGGTCCCCCAGGAATCGCCCAGCGTCAGATCGCCGACCCGCTCCGGGCTTGCATACGGACACGAGTAACAGTTTTCGGTATAGCTGAGACCGTTCAAAAAAGCAATGGTATAGGGATCCCGCGCCCCGTCGGCAGGCAGATTCGGACAATCGGATGAAAGTCCGAATTGAGTCTTCTTTCTGAAAGAGATTTTCTTTATCGAATTCAGTTCACAGCCGTACTGATCCAGATATCTGTCCAATACGGAGGGTGCCGGTGTACCGTGACAGATCAGATCCGCCGTGTACAAGCGAGTTTGCAGTTCTTTTCCCACGAAATTTTGGATTCCGGCAACCTGACAGGGCAGTCCGATAAACAGCACCCGTCCTCCCTCCCGCAGTTTTTGTCTGACCTGCGGATAAATGCCTTTCGGTGAGCTTTTGACATATTTGGAGCCGCCTGCCGCCCTTGCATCTTGGGGACGGTCAAACAGGGCAAAGCCGAATTTCCCGTCCTTGAACAGGCAACTGCAAACGGTGCCGCCGCTTTGAAGAAAGGCAGCGGAGAGGGCAGATGCCACGCCGCCGGAGGAACCTATGCGGCGAATCTCATCATCGCCTGCCCAGCCCTGATGCCATGACAGGGGGCGAACGCCTTCCGTCGGCGTGCATGTCGGGCAGACCCGTTCGCAAAGGCCGCAACCGATACATTTTTGTCCGTCGATTACCGCCCGATACAGGGTCATCTGCTCCCGGACTTCAACGGCTCCCACGGGGCAGGCATCCGAGCAGGCCATACAGCCAGCGCATTTGCCGGATTCACATACTGTCTTCATTGACTTCCCTGCTTTCTTTCCGATGGGAGGATCTATCCCTGTTCCACCAGACTGTTGTACAGCTTCAGATAGTCCTCTCCGAACCGCATCGGGTTCATTTGATGTTGATAGCGTTTTGCAGTATCGTCGTATTCAAAGGGATTCTGAAGCATGGCTTCGATTTTTTGCGCCAGATCCTCCCGGTCCTCGGTCGAAAAGGTCACACCCAGATGATTCCGGCGGATGATTTCGCCGAGACTGCCGTGAGAAGGCCCGACAATGGGAAGTCCCCGGTTCACACCCTCTGTCAGCTGTCCGCTGGCGCCGTCAAAAATGCTTCTGTAAGGCAGAACCACCAGATCCGTCCTGTCCCAGTAGGCAGACAACTCGTCATCCGTGAGGAAACGCAGATCCAGGGTCACCCTGTCTTTTATCGGAGCACTCATTTTTTCAATATCTTCTTTGGTAAAGTCGGCTTCCCTTCCCGCCACGATCAGATGAAAGGGGGTCTTGACCCGGGACAGAGCATCCAACAGAATATCCAGCCCCTTATCGTATCGGGTCCCGCCGAACATACCGATCACCGGGACTTTATTCTTCACTTTTTGATCGGTTCGGCTCAAAAAGCTGGGATACTCAATGTGGATAACCCCGGAAATACCGTAACCGATCAAAGCCTTCCGAAAATCCTCGGTATGAACCACAGGCGTTCTTCCATTACACATGATCCGATAACTGAGTTTTCGAAAGGCTCCCCGGAAGTTTCGATGAAAAGTTATGACAACCGGGCAGTGTTTGGACAATCTGTCGAGTCCCGTTCCGAAATAGCGCATAATTTTATCGCCATCCAGAAAATGAATCAGATCGATCTTTTCCCGCACCGCAGTTTCTTCAATAAACGAAATACAGGACAGATAGTCCCGATACCGTCTGGAATCAAAGCTCACTTTCGGAAAGAGGATCTGCTTTTTTGAAATACAGGGGATTTCTTCCGGGCTGATGATGACGCTGTCGTATTCCGTCCGATCGGTCAGAGCCTGAAGATAGGGGACATGATGCCCCAGAATCATATCTTCCACAAATAAAATCGTCATAATCCGAGTGCCTCTTTCAAAAATGCAATATTCTTTTGCCTTTCCTCATCAAGGATTGCATTGACCGCACGATAGTCAATATCGCCGTCTGCCGCCTGTCCGCTTCCGATCACCCGGCTTTGCTGTCCGGTCAGATTCAGGATGCTTTCCAGACGGGCGCTGTATTTGGGCGGGTAAAAGACATAAAAGGGTTTGTTCAGATTCAGGCAGAAAGCCGTTCCGTGGAAGGAATCGGTGACGACATATTCTGCATTGGCAAACAGCGAAAGAAAGTCCCGGACCGACGGAATACCGATTGCTTTGCCGCATTTTGCGCACTGATCGTACAAAAGGTTGATTCTCAGAAGATCGCAACCCTGCTTTTCGGCAAGCTCCTTTGCAAAGCGGTCGAATTCTTCGTTTGGATTCAATTGATAGATCAGCACATAGGGCTTACGGTCGGCATATTCGGAAGACGCCAGTTTTCGCCACTCTTCTCCGGTCAGCACCAGGGTCGGGTCCAGAACCTGTCTGACCCCTTCCACACCGATGCGCTTCAAGGTATCCACTGCCGACGCTTCCCGCACCGAAATGGCGCGGTATTGCTTCAGATAGCTCCGAATCTCGTCGGTCTCGCTTTCCGGGAAAGCGGTCATACCGATGCTTGTCGAGTAGGACAGCTTGAGAATCCCCGGATCGGCAAAAGCCAGATAGTAGGCCTTCTCCACTCCCCTGTTATATTCGCTGTTCCACATCTGGTCGCTGCCCGTACAGGCAACATCCATATCCGGCGGATTGTTTTTCAGCTGTTCATAGTCGGTATATTTGGTTTTCGTGGTTGTAATATACTCCTCAAGGAAGGTGTCAAATACCCTTTTCTGCCTTGCATATGAAGGGAATTTGACGGCATAATAGGCAGCCCGAAGCAAGGGATTGGCGGCATAGGACGATCGGTGGCAGGCTTCCTTCATCATAGCCATATAACTCCTTTGGTCCTCCCGACAATAGTCGATGATCTCGGTATCACATCCGAGGCGTCGAAAGGTTTCCTGAGTGGCGTAGGTTTGAAGAACCGAGCCGTAATTATTCACATGATGTAAGGTAATAATACCCACTTTCATATTGGCTATCCTCCGGTTTTAAAGCAAGTTTCCGTTTTCCTTTGAAAAATGAAGCCTAAGAAGCACTGCAATCAGTCCGATGTTCCAACTGTAAACGCTTCGCATATAGAGATTCCTCTTATCCCGCCATCCGGCAAGATACCGGTTGTGTCTCCACCCGACCAGCTTTGTATCCAGGTAACAAACGGTCTGCGAAAGCAGTTCTTTTCGGGTCTGCCTGTCGTCGCATCGGCAGATTCGCTCCATGGAACTGCCCAGAAGCACTCTTGCGATAAAATAGGTCAGCTCGTCACGGTATTCCTCCATGAACTGCTTTTCTTCATAAAATGCGAGAACATGGTCGAAAATGTCGAAAATCATGGCGATTTTCCTGCCTTGGGTGTTGGCTATGGAGCCTTTGCGCTGAAGATAATGTACAAAAACGCGATCCACATATGCGCATCTTTTCACATAGGGAATCAGCAGGCAGAAAAATTCGGTATCCTCATAGATATAGCCTTTCGGAAAGCGGATTTCCGACCGATCCAAAAGAGTTTTTTTGTAAATCTTATTCCACGGCACGGCAAGTCCGCCGAGGAACATCTCCTTCGGGACAGAGGATGAACTCGCTTTTACGATCCGACTGCCGTCGGCATATTCTTTGACATAATCGCAGATCGCCAGATCGGCATCCTTCTCCTTGGCTTCCCGATACAGAACTTCGTACATATCGGATTCCACATAATCATCGGGATCCACAAAACCGATATACTCCCCTTTACAACAGGACATTCCGTAATTGCGGGCATCGGATACGCCGCCGTTTTCCTTTTTCAGAGAGAGGACGCGATCCGGATAGCGATCGGCAAACTCATCTATGATTCCCTGTGTGCCGTCGGTCGAACCGTCATTGACAACAAGGATCTCGATCTCCTCCAGCGTTTGCCCGACCAGAGAGGTCAGACATTTCCGGATATATTTTTCCACATTGTACGCCGGTACAACTACACTGACTTTTATCAAAATGACCCCTCACGATCGGTTATTTTCCTCTGATTACCGCATACCAGATGAATTTCGTATTGGTGCGGATATACCTTCCGAGCAGTCTCTTCGGATCCTGCATCAGCCGATACAGCCACTCCAGATTGTGCTTCTGCATCCACATGGGGGCGCGGCGGATGTTCCCTGCCAAAAAATCGAATCCGGCGCCGACGCCGACCATGAATCCGTTCACCTTTCCCTGATGCGCCGCCATCCATTTTTCCTGCTTCGGTGCGCCCAATCCGACCCAAATAAAATCCGGGTTTGCTTCATTGATCCGATCGACGGTGATGCGGTCTTCCTCCTCGGTCATGGGGCGGAACGGGGGACTGACCATTCCGACAACCGTTATCCCCGGATAGTCCCGAAGAAGCGCCTGACGGAGTTTTTCCAAAGTTTCTTCGGAACTGCCGTAAAAATAATGGCGATAGCCCTTTTCGGCGGACACTTTCAGAATTTCATCCATATAGCCGGGACCCGTGGTGCGCTGTATGGTTCGATGCCCCCGCCTTCGCCCAACCGAAGCAAGGGGACCTCCGTCCGGAATGGCAAGGATTCCGCCGTTCTGAACGGCACAGTACTCCTTATCCTCCCATGACAATACCGTCGTATGAACATTGGATACGCACATATAGTCGCCGGACAGGGCTTTCAGATTCTCATGGGTAAACCGAAGCAGCCAATCCATATTGACGGCTGCAATTCTCACACCCAGTATATTGCAGGTCGGAATCCGGGACTTATCAACTTTATGTTCATACTGCCCGCAAGCCATATCCATGGAATTATTCCTCCCGTTTTCACTCGTTTTTTCGTCAGGTTCTTCATCATCAATCCGGAATGTCCTGACAAACAATAGGCAGCCGCCCCCGGGCGACTGCCACATTTCCTCCAAACATGGTAGCCAAAGCGCACGGTAAAACGAAACCCATATTGGTAGCAGGATAGCGACCGGTTTTTTTACGCCGATACCCCCAACCGTCGGTTTCGGTTTTTCCGATCGGTGACGGACAGCGGCACAGTCTCATTACCCGGTTTGTGATATTTTATCACAAAGAGGCGATTGTGTCAAGAAGTAAACTGCCGAATTTTCGACATATATTTTGAAATTTTAGTAAATTATTTTCTATAATCGCACAAACAGAGCGCCGACAAACCCCAATAAGGAATTTCCATTCCCGAATACTTTCCGATACTTTCGCCGAATCCTGCTCTGTTTCTTCCAAAAAAAAACGGATATTTGTTGAAAAATCCATTGACAAACCAATGGAAATACGGCATAATATGTACAGGATCCCTATACATTCGGAAAGGAACACTGTTATGAAAAAAATGGTCTGTTTTCTTTTGACCGCCGCTTTTATTCTGGGTGCGTCAGGCTGTTCTTCGGGGAAATCCCAAAACACCGACGCCACGAGCGCATCAGCGGTCACAACCGATCCCTCTGCATCCACGCCCCCCGATACCGGAGCTCCGTCCCCCGACACCACTGCTCAGGACGAGCCCGAAGCACTTCCTTCCACCATTGAGGTCGGCAAGGTCCGCGTCCAGCTGCTCTCCGACACGCTGGTCCGCATTGAGATGAAGGGCCCAAAAGGGTTTGAAGACCGGGAATCCTTCAATGTCATCAAGCGAACCGGATGGGATGAGGTTCCCTACACCACATCCGAAACAGACAGCGAAACGGTCATCACCACTGCCGACTATGCCGTCCACATTTCCAAAAAAGCAACACGAACCCCCACGGGCTGCTACATCACCGACAGTGAAGGCAATGTGATCTGGACCTACATAGGCAATACCGACAGCAATGTTTACCTTCCTTCTCCGTCTGACCAGCTTCAGAGCTGGTATTTCACCGATACTCCCCGTGTGATTCCTTCCGAAAACGGTTATACTCCCTCGGACACCGATGAAGCGGACAACGGATGGGATCTGTCCAACGATGCTACCGATCTGTTCGTTTTTCTGCCCCGGGGAAGTTATGAAACCTTCGCTTCCGACTTCATCGAGCTGACCGGTCCCTCAGAGATGGTCACTTTGCAAATGCTCGGTTACTGGGACTCCCGTTGGTATGAGTACAGTGCCGAAACCGCCCTTCAACAGATCAAGGACTATCAGGATCGCGGCTACTCCATTGACATTCTGGTCATCGACACCGACTGGAGAACCACGGAAAACGGCGTCGGTTACACCATCAACAAGCGGCTCTTCCCCAACATGGCGGAATTTCTGGAACAAGCCCATGAGATGGGCGTTTCCATCATGTTCAACGACCATCCCGAACCGGTTTCCGGCACGGACAGCCTGTTGGATCAGAAAGAGGTGGAATACCGCAACAAGAATCTGAAGCTGATTCTGTCGCTGGGTCTGGACATCTGGTGGTACGACCGAAACTGGAGCGTGGCCCTGAAGGAAATAAAGGACGGCATCTCCATCTACGCATCGGGTATGTACGCTTACCAATGGGTCACCGAGGAATATTACGAAAGCATCACCGATATCGGCGAATTTGCCCGCCGAGCCCTGATTATGGGCAATGTGGACGGAATCTGGAACGGTGTTCTCACCTATGCCCCCGAAATTTCCGCTCACAAATACTCCATCCAGTGGACCGGAGACATCGGAACTACCAATGAGGATTTGGCAGACGAAATCTTCAACGCCATCTACGGCGGCGCAGTACTGGGTCTTCCCTATGTTTCTGCCGACATCGGCGGCCACACCAGTTCGGTTTCCGACGATATGTATGTCCGTTGGATTCAGTTCGGCGCCCTGTCCCCCATCTGCCGTGTTCACTGCACCAAGCCCTTCTCCCGTATGCCCTGGCTGTACGGAGAAACAGCGGAGGCCGTGACCCATCAGTATGTGGATATGCGCTACCGCCTACTCCCTCTGTACTATGCTCTTGCACACGAAAACTACGAGACAGGACTTCCCTTGTTGAGAAGACTGGACATTCAGTATCCTCAATATGTCGAATCTTCCGCCAATGACGAGTACCTGCTGGGCGATTATCTGCTGATCGCGCCCCTGACCGACAGCTATGCCACCTCCGACGGTTTCACCTTCACCTCGGGAGGCAAAAAAGGACTGTACGGCGAATATTTTGCCAACAAGTCGCTGAGTGGCGAACCGAAATACACCCAGTACGACGAAACGATCTTCTTTGACTGGAGCCAGAGCGGTCCCTCCCGACTGGGTCTCAGCGACAAATACTCCATCCGGTGGAGCGGCGAGGTTCACATCGGATCGGAGGACATCGCCCTTCGATTCTTTGCCGATGACGGCATCCGTGTCTGGATTGACGATGTACTGATTGCCGACGGCTGGACCGTTTACGATACCCATTTCACTTCGGGGGTTCTGCAGGCGGGCACCACCCATGATATCATGATTGAATACTTCGAGGACGGCGGTTATGCCCACATCTATGTAACCGGCATATCGAATGCCGGTGTCAGCCGCGAAGTATTCCTTCCCGACGGCGAATGGATGGATGTCTGGACCGGTCAGACCTATGCAGGTCCCGTAACGGTCACTGTGACCAATCCCTTGGAAACTTCTCCGATCTTCATCCGCATGGGTTCGGTTCTTGCCCTTGCCGACAACATGGTCAATACCGGGGAAAAGGACTGGAGCCACCTGACGCTGGATGTCTATCCCAGCATATCCGAGTCGGCATCCACGACTCTCTATGAGGACGACACTCAGACAGTGGCCTACAAGGAAGGATATTTCCGCACCACAAAGATCACACTGACGCCCACCGGTGAAAATACCGTAGAACTTGTTGTCAATCCCGCAGAGGGCAGTTTTGATGGCGACCGGGCGTTCACTTCCAGAAACTACACCGTCCGCATCCACGGCAGATCCGATTTCGGTGAACTGACTTCGATTACCCTAAGCGGCAAGACTCTGGAATTCCAAAAGCTCGCTCAGGATCCCAACGCCGATCCTCTGGCCATTATCGGCGGCGCACGGGACAGCGTGATCTACGAATGCACCTTCACCTCGGACATTGACAAGGAAAGCAAGCTGATTCTGACCTTCGCCTCCACCGAAAAAGACGGCTGCAATTCAGACTACAACGATACGGCAGCCGACTTCACGGTGACCGTCAATACCCTCAAGAAGGCTGAAACAGATGTCAATCTGTCTGCCTACGGCAACAAAGATTGGGCGCTTTTCGGTACGGTTGACGCTTCCTCCGTGATTCGCAAAAAGAGCGACAGCCATCTGATCGGGGAACTGTCCTCCAATTGGGAGCTTACCTCCTTCACCGACAACTACACCATCAGCTGGCAGGACGGTGACATCCGAAGCGTCGGATCCTCCACCAAGGGTCCGGTATCCAGAATCGACTTCACCACTGTATTGAAGGTCACGCCTGACCGCACGCACTACCAGATCTACCTCGGCGGATTCAAGTCATTGGCACAGATTACCGTCCGTGACCGTGCTGGCAATGTCCGCACCTACACCTTCGGCGATATGTCCACCAACTTCTACCGAATGATCGAGATCGACTGCTCTTCCGAAAGTGATACCGAGCTTTGGATCACCTATTCCCTGCTCTGCGGCGACAATATCACCTTCTCCGCCATTACCGCATCCGACGGAAGTGTCGCCGAGCTGGATCCTCCCGAAACGGCGGGCAATGTGGATTCCATCAAGATTGAGACCCCTTATACGGGCACCGTGAATCTGACGGAGCTCGGAACCGTAGACTGGGAGTATTACGGAAAGGTTGACAATTCGTCGGCAGACGATCTTGTCCGTAAGGCAGGCGCAAGCGACCGCATTCAAACGGTCTTCTCCGCCGGTGCCCAGCTCCATGACGACAACAAGGCCCAGATCACCTGGAGCGACGGCGACAGTGTTCCATCGGCAACCACCCGCCACGGTAAGAACTCCACCAGCAAAATCACCCTTACGGCGGACATCCGGGACTGCAAGACTCTGACTCTGCTGGTAGGCGTCTGGAACGCAACCCATTCGCTGAGCGTATACGATGCAGACGGAAACATCCTGGACAGCGAAACGGTTGTCACCGCCGGCGGAGACGCCAGAATGGCGTTGGTCACCATCGACCTGACCGGCTATGACACCGACAGCATTACCGTCGAAATGACTGCTGTCAATTCGAACGGCGGAAATGTTTCCCTGACAGGCGCCGCACTGAAATAATCAAAGCCGAACAAAACAAATCGGGGGGCTGCCGCAGTTTGATATAATCCCCATAGAGTAGACACTTGAAAAAACAAAAAGTTTTCAAGACTACTTTAAGGGGATTATTGTTATGTCAAGA
>JBJDZJ010000001.1:0-4963 GCA_051867915.1 Eubacteriales bacterium | reverse complement strand
GGAAGACTACGGTACGGTGATTACCCTGCACATCAAGGAGGACAGCGAAGAGGAGAAGTACAGCGAATTTCTCGATTCCTACCGTCTGGAATCCATCGTCCGCAAGTATTCCGACTATATCCGCTACCCCATCATCATGAAGCGCACCACCTCCAAGAAGAAGGAGGGAACCGAGGACGAGTACGAGGATGTGGTCGAAGAGGCTACCGTCAACAGCATGGTCCCCATCTGGAAGAAGTCCGACAGCGAGGTGACGGAGGACGAGCTGAAGCAGTTCTATAAGGAGAAGTTCTACGATTACGAGGATCCCGCCAAGGTGATCCGCTCCAAGGCGGAAGGAACCGTCAGCTATACCGCTCTTCTGTATGTTCCGAAGCACGCACCCTATGACTACTATTCCAAGAATTTCGAAAAGGGACTCCAGCTTTATTCGGGCGGCGTCCTGATTATGGAGAAGTGTGCAGACCTGCTGCCCGACTACTTCAGCTTTGTCACCGGTCTGGTAGACAGTGAGGACATTTCGCTGAACATCTCCCGTGAGATGCTCCAGCACGACAGACAGCTCAAGACCATTGCAAAGAGTCTGGAGAAGAAGATCAAGAACGAGCTTCTGAAGCTGATGCAGGACGATCGGGCAACCTATGAAGAATTCTTCAAGTCCATGGGCGCACAGCTTAAGTTCGGCATCTACAACGACTACGGAATGCACAAGGATCTTCTCCAGGATCTGCTCCTGTTCTACTCCTCCAAGGAGAAGAAACTGGTTTCTCTCTCGGAATATGTTTCCCGTATGCCCGAGGGTCAGAACACCATCTATTACGCCTGCGGCGAGACGGTGGACAAGATTGACATGCTCCCCCAGACCGAGGCGGTCAAGGAGAAGGACTATGAGATCCTGTATCTGACCGAAAACATCGACGAGTTCGCCCTGAAGGCACTGGATAAGTATCAGGATAAGACCCTGACCAACATCGGAACCTCCGATTTTGATCTGTCCACCGACGAGGAGAAGGAGACGGTCAGGAAGGCGAATGAGGATGCCAAGGATATGTTCGCTCTCATGAAGGAGGCACTGGGCGATTCGGTCAAGGAAGTCCGCTATACCAATAAGCTGAAGAATCATCCCGTCTGCCTTGCCAGCGTCGGTGAGATCACCGTGGAGATGGAGAAGGTCTACAACGCCATGCCCGGTCAGAACGGACCCAAGATTCACGCCGATCTGGCTCTGGAAATCAGCGCCACTCATCCCATTGCCGAAAAGCTGAAATCGCTGTACCTGTCCGATAAGGATAAACTGAAGGACTACGCCAAGGTCCTCTTCAATCAGGCGAGAATCATCGAGGGACTTCCCGTTGAAAATCCCACCGAGTTCGGCGATCTGATCTGTTCGCTGATGCTGTAAGCAGAGAAATTCCGAATACTGTGCACAGGACTGCCGCATATTTGCGGCAGCCCTGTTTTTTGCCCCTCTTTTCCTTTGTATTTGTAAAAACTTCGTTAAAAACCTTGCATTTTATGAAATCTGTGGTATAATAAAAAATACGGCATTTTCAAAGCAGTTTCGGAATACAGGAAAGGATTTTATGATATGGATACCATCATATTGATACCCGCTTATAAACCCGATGAGGCGCTGATCTCCACGGCAGTGGAACTTCACGAAATGGGATTCGATCTCGTGATCGTGGATGACGGAAGTGGGGAAGACTATTACGGGATTTTCCGTTCGGTGGTCCCTTTTGCCACCGTTCTGCGCAAGAAGACCAATCACGGCAAGGGTGCCGCCCTCAAGAGCGGATTTCAGTATATTCAGCGCAACCGCCCCGACTGCCGCTATATCATCACGGCGGATGCCGACGGTCAGCACAGACCTTCTGACATTGCCCGCATCGACGCCTATCTTCATGAGTTCGGCGGCTTTGTCATCGGTGCCAGAGAGTTTGTGGGAAATGTCCCCGTCCGCTCCCTGCTGGGCAATACCCTGACCCGCGGTGTCTTTGCGGCGGTCAGCGGCGTTCATGTGGAAGATACCCAGACCGGACTTCGGGGATTTGATGTCTCCCTGTGTCCCTGGCTGTTGTCCATCCCCGGAAACCGCTACGAATATGAAATGAATATGCTGCTGGATGCGGCAGAGCGGAAGATCACCATCGGGGAAATCCCCATTGAAACGGTCTACGAGGAAGGGAATCCTTCTTCTCACTTTGATCCCGTGAAGGATTCGATAAAAATTTACCGCTGTATTCTGAACTATGCTTTTCATGACTGATTGTATACGGCAAGTTGGACGGACAAAACACAGATTCTCCCGAAAATGAAAGGACTTGACCCCCGATGAATAAACAAAAACTCCCACTGTGGACCGCATTTGTGCTGGATTTTCTCCTGTTTGCGGCATTTTTCGGCATCTTCATGCTGGTACACTATGTGGGAAGTCAGATGAAAGGCGATGCTCCCATAGGCGGCATCGGAGATGAACCTCCGGTGGCGACCTTTACCCGACCGCCGACGGTCAGCAGTTCGTCGCCGATCATCTCAAACAGCCCCGGAAGCGATCCCACGGCAGACCCGACCGGTTATTTGGATGTGTCGGGGCAGTTCGGCGCCTCCTTCCCGGAGCGCTTTTCCTCTGCCTCGGAGAAGCTGATTCTGACCGAGGACGGCGAAATCAGAACCTTTTTGAACCGGCAGGGCTTTTCCTTTTATGACGGAAACGGGGATGGGGTCTTCGTGGGACTCTATCAGAGTCACGATGTCTTTGTTTCGGTTTTGCAGGTGGATACCGTTATGAACTCGCTGGCAAGCGGCAATCCTCATGCCGAGCGATATTATGTGTTCGATATCTATGTTCGGAATATAGAAAATCTGTACGCTTATGCCACATCCACCAGGGATGATCTGGAAAACCTGATTACTGCGGCAGGGGACGAACTGGATTTTACCGACGGTCTGCCGATCGCCGCCGTCAACGGCGATTACTGGGGCAATACCAATCACTGCCTGATCGCCGAGCGCAACGGAGCCATTCTGGGAAGTCCCAATTTCGATTATATCCTCAGCGATCTCTGCGTTCTCTATTACGACGGAACCATGGAATCGCTGAAGCCCTCCGGATTCAGCTGGTCTTCCGTTGCGGCCAAAAATCCTTATCAGATCTGGAATTTCGGCCCCGGACTGATGGACGGTCAGGGTCATTCTCTGGGCAGCTACTCCAATGACAGCTATGACCACAATGTGGTGGATGCCCGCCATCCCCGCACCGTTTTGGGCTATTATGAACCGGGACATTACTGCTTCGTCACCGTCGACGGCAGATCGGATGTCTCTGACGGCATGACCCTGCCCGAGGTGGGACTGCTGATGGAGTCGCTGGGTTGTCTTCAGGCCTACAATATGGACGGCGGCGACAGCACCTACTGCTATTTTGAGGGTGAAATCCTTCGCCAGAACTGGGATCGGGCAGATGACGATAACGCCCGTAAAATTTACGACATTATCTGTGTGGGAGAGGTGAAGTGAGATGAAAATCAGAAAAATTCTGGATGGAATTCTGTCCCTGATCCCCCATATCAATATCATTCTCTCCCTGTTTCTCATTACCTGCTTTATTGTGGACCGATTCAACCGTGCCATGGCATTCATCAACAACGATTTCACCAAGATCACCCTTCTGGTGCTTGCCATTCTGGCAATCGTTCAGTCGGTTTATCTGATTGTGAAGCATCGGCGGGACAGCCGGGATTCATCGGACCAAAACGGTGAGGAGCATCAAAAATAAAGAGCCGAAAGGAAAGCTGATTTCATATGTTCGTTAAGCTGATCGTTTGTCTGCTTGCAGGCGCGGGTGCCGGATTCGGAACCGGTCTTGCCGGGCTGTCTGCGGCGGCCGTTATTGCGCCGATGCTGACGACCTTTCTCAATGTGAACGCCTATGAAGCCGTCGGAATCGCCCTTGCCTCGGATGTGCTGGCATCGGCGGCGTCGGCGTACACCTATAAAAAGAACAAGAACCTTGATGTCAAAAACGGGCTTGTCATGCTGGCTGCCGTCCTGATTTTCACACTGGTGGGAAGCTATGCGGCGTCGTTTCTGCCTCAGTCCACAATGGGCAATTTTTCTGTATTCATGACCTTTTTCCTGGGACTGAAATTCATCGTCAAGCCGGTGATGTCGGCAAAAGAAAGCCAGAAAAACAGAAGCAAGACCAAGGCGGCGCTTCTGTCCGCCGTCTGCGGCACGGCTGTGGGATTGATCTGCGGCTTTGTCGGAGCCGGAGGCGGTATGATGATGCTTTTGGTTCTGGTCAGCGTGTTGGGATACGAACTGAAAACCGCCGTGGGAACCAGCGTATTTATCATGACCTTCACCGCATTGACGGGATCCGTATCCCATTTCGCCATCGGCGGGGGAATCACGGATTATTCCATTCTTCTCATGTGCATCGTCTTTACCCTGATCGGTGCCATGCTCACTGCGAGATTTGCCAATAAGACCTCGCCTAAGATCATGAACCGCACGCTCGGCATCGGACTTGCCGTCATGAGCGTTGCCATGATGATTGTCAAACTGATCTGAACGGAGGACAAGGAAAATGACCCTGACAGAAGCCATGAACGAACGCCACAGCGTTCGTCAGTATAAGAATCAGCCCCTTGAGGAAGCGACCGTTGCCGTCTTGCAGGAGGAGATTGCCGCCTGCAACAGGGAAAGCGGTCTGCATATTCAGCTGGTGACGAATGAGCCCAAAGCTTTTGACGGTTTTATGGCTCATTATGGGCATTTCAGCGGTGTGACAAACTATCTTGCACTGATCGGACCCAAGGGTCCCGATCTGGAGGAAAAATGCGGCTACTACGGAGAGCGGCTGGTGCTGAAGGCTGCGCAGTCGGGACTCAACAGCTGTTGGGTTGCCATGTCATACAGTAAAATCAAAACCGCCTTTGCCGTAGACAAAGGCGAAAAG